>JALWSQ010000234.1 GCA_026993645.1 Thiohalobacter sp. | reverse complement strand
GGGCAGCGCCGGGGCGCAGGGGGGCGGCATGGCTGATGCAGATGACGCCCGGCCGCTGATCGTCCATGTCATCCACCGGCTGGACGTGGGTGGGTTGGAGAACGGTCTGGTGAACCTGGTCAACCGCTTGCCGGCCGACGATTTCCGTCACGCCATCGTCTGCCTGACGGACTACAGCGATTTCCATCGCCGCATCCGGCGCCCGGACGTCGGTCTTTACGCCCTTGGCAAGCGCGAGGGCAAGGATCCCGCCTGCTACCTGCGGCTGTGGCGCCTGTTGCGGCGATTGCGGCCCACCATCGTCCATACCCGTAACCTGGCCGCCCTGGACGCCCTGGTGGTGGCCTGGCTGGCGGGTGTTCCGCTCAGGGTCCACGGTGAACACGGCTGGGACACCTATGACCTGCACGGGCGCAACCGCAAGTACCGTCTGTTACGGCGCCTGTGCCGGCCGCTGGTGCATCGGTACGTGGCCCTGTCCCGCGACCTGGAGCACTGGTTACTGGACTGGGTGGGGGTGGCGCCCGCGCGCCTGAGCCGCATCTGCAACGGAGTCGATGACGAGCGTTTCCATCCCCGGCGCGGGCGCGCCGACCGGGAGCGGCTGCCGGTGGCCTTCCGCGACAAGCTGGTGATCGGCTGGGTGGGGCGCATGGAGGCGGTCAAGGCCGCGGAGCACCTGGCCGGCGCCTTCGTGCAATTGCTGGAACGACACTCCGAGGCCGGCCGGCAACTGCGCCTGGTCATGGTGGGGGAAGGCAGCCGGCGGCCGGAGGTGGAACGGATCCTGGAGACGGGTCAGGTGCGTGACCTGGCCTGGTTGCCCGGGGCACGGGAGGACGTGCCGGAGCTGCTGCGGGCCATGGACCTGTTCGTCCTGCCCTCGCTCAACGAGGGCATCTCCAATACCATCCTCGAGGCCATGGCCAGCGGCCTGCCGGTGGTGGCCACGGCGGTGGGTGGCAACCCGGAGCTGGTGGCCGAGGGCCTGACCGGCGCGCTGGTGCCGGCCGGGGACAAGGCCGCCCTGGTGCGGGCGCTGGAGCGCTACTGGCAGCATCCCGAGCTGCGGCGCCGCCAGGGGGAGGAGGGACGCAAACAGGTGGAACGCAGCTACAGCCTGGATGCCATGGTCCAGGCCTATGGCACCTTGTATCGGCGGCTGCTGGCCGGGAGGGATGGCAATGCCCTGGGCAGTGCCGGTCCGGTGGCGGGCGACAGGGGGAAGACCTGATGTGTGGTATCAGCGGAATATTCGATCTGCGGGGGCGGGCTGAGATCGATCGTGGCCTGTTGCAGCGCATGAACGACGTCCAGGCCCACCGCGGGCCGGATGGCGCGGGCCTGCACCTGGAGCCCGGCCTGGGTCTGGGCCACCGCCGGCTGGCCATCATCGATCTGGCGGGTGGCCGCCAGCCCATGACCAACGAGGACGGTTCGGTGGTGGTGGTGTTCAACGGCGAGATCTACAACTTCCCCGCCTTGCGCCGGACCCTGGAGGTGGCCGGGCACCGCTTCCAGACCCAGACGGATACCGAGGTCATCGTGCACGGCTGGGAGGAGTGGGGGCCCCGCTGCGTGGAGCGCTTCCGCGGCATGTTCGCCTTCGCCGTCTGGGATCGGGGCCGGGAGCAGCTGTTCCTGGCCCGGGACCGGCTGGGGATCAAACCCCTGCACTATGCCCTGGCGGAGGATGGCCGGCTGCTGTTCGGCTCCGAGCTCAAGGTGCTGCTGCAGTATCCCCGCCTGGCCCGCACGCTGGACCCGAAGGCGGTGGAGGACTACTTCGCCTACGGGTACGTGCCCGCGCCGCGCACCATCCTGCGCGGGGTCCACAAGCTGGAGGCCGGGCACTGGCTCCTGCTGAAGCGGGGCCGGTCCCTGCCCGAACCCCACCGCTATTGGGACCTCTCCTTCCGTCCGGGTCCCCGGCTGCCCGAGGACCGCCTGGGCGACGAGCTGACCGAGCGGCTGCGGGAGGCGGTGGAGATGCGTCTCGTTGCCGACGTGCCCCTGGGGGCCTTCCTGTCCGGCGGGGTCGATTCCAGCGCCGTGGTCGCCTTCATGACCGAGCTGATGCAGGAACCGGTCCGTACCTGTTCCATCTCCTTCGGTGATCCCCGTTACAACGAGTCGCGCTATGCCCAGCAGGTATCGCAGCGGTTCGCCACCGACCACCGGGTGGAACAGGTCGACCCCGAGGACTTCAGCCTCATCGACCGGTTGGTGGCCGCCTACGATGAACCCTACGCCGACAGCTCGGCCATTCCCACCTACCGGGTGTGCGAACTGGCGCGGCGCCATGTCACCGTTGCCCTGTCCGGGGACGGTGGGGATGAAAACTTTGCCGGCTATCGTCGCTATCGCTGGCACCGCTACGAGGAGTCCGTACGCCGGCGCCTGCCCGGGCCCCTGCGGGCCGGTCTGTTCGGGCTGCTGGGCCGGGTCTATCCCAAGCTCGACTGGGCACCCAAGATCCTGCGCGCCAAGTCGACCTTCCAGGCCCTGGCCCGCGACAGCCTGGAGGGGTACCTGCACAGCGTGTCCATCTTTCCCACCGATCTGCGCCGCCGCCTGTTCAGTGACGGTTTCCGCCGTGAGCTGCAGGGGTATGGTGCCATCGAGGTGCTGCGCCGGCATGCCGACCGGTCGCCGACCGACCATCCGCTGTCCCTGGTCCAGTACCTGGATTTCAAGACCTACCTGCCGGGCGACATCCTCACCAAGGTGGATCGGGCCAGCATGGCCCATGGCCTGGAGGTGCGGGTGCCCTTGCTGGATCACGCCTTCGCGGACTGGGTATCGGGTATCGATCCGGGGTGCAAGCTGCGCGGGCGGGAAGGCAAGTACCTGTTCAAGCGTGCCCTCCGCTCCCGGCTGCCGGAGGAGATCCTGTACCGGCCCAAGATGGGCTTCGCCGTGCCCATCTCGCGCTGGTTCCGGGAGGGGCTGCGCGACCGGGTGCGGACAGCGGTTCTGGGCGAGCGCCTGGCGGATACCGGCATCTTCCGGCGCGAGGTGCTGACACAGCTGGTGGAGCGGCACCAGTCCGGGCGCAGCGAATACAGCGCCGTGCTCTGGGCGCTGCTGATGTTCGACGGTTTTCTGCGCCTGACCCTTGAAACGCCCACGGAATCGGTTCCAACCTCGTCTGTGAGTAGATGAGTGTAAATATTTTATTAAGATTTTGTAGGAAAATGCCGTAACTGGGCGATTGGGCCTCATATCGGTTGCGATCATGGCATACAATTTGTATGCCAGGGTGGGGAGGCCCGGACAGGCCGGTACGGTGCCAGGTTTCATTGGCCCGCCCAGTGACCTGGCCGGCCGGAAGGTCGGATCCCGGGGGGTGTCGTTTCTTGGGGGTGGCAGTCAGTTGGGCAGTATCCGCATATTCAAACACTATGTTCCTCTGTCTTTCCTGCTGCTGGGGCTGACGGACTTCCTGGTCTTCTATGCCGCGGTCTATGCCGGGGCCGCGTTCCGCTTTTCCGGTGACATGGCCGCCATCTCGACCAGTGTCGGCGATCTCTCGCCGCGCGCCCTGCTGTTCGCCGTGGTCATGACCGCGAGCATGATGTCCATGGGCCTGTACCAGGCCCGGTTGCGGGACGACCTGGCCGGCATCACGGTGCGCCTGCTGGTGAGCTTTGCTGGCGGAGGTGCATTGCTCGCCCTGCTGTTCTACCTGCTGCCCACGCTGTTCGTGGGCCGAGGCGTGCTCGCCCTGTCACTGGGCATTGCCTTCCTCGTGGTCACGCTGGTGCGCTTGGTGTTCTACCGGCTCATCGACGAGGACCTGCTCAAGCGGCGCGTCCTGGTACTGGGTGCGGGCAACCGCGCCAGCCATTTCGGTCGCTTGCGCCGCCGCACCGACCAGCGTGGTTTCATGCTGCTGGGGTTCGTGCCCATGGAAGGTGAGCCCCCCCGCCTCGATGGTCACAGCATCCTGCACCTGGAACATCCCCTGCCCCAGTACGCCCTGGAACACCAGGTCGACGAGATCGTGGTGGCCGTGGACGACCGGCGGCGGGGGTTTCCCCTGGACGACCTGCTGGCCTGCAAGCTGGACGGGGTGGACGTCATCGACGTCCTCACCTTCTTCGAACGCGAGGTGGGGCGGGTCAAGCTGGAGCTGCTCCATCCGAGCTGGTTCATCTTCTCGGATGGCTTCACCCGCAGCCTGTGGCGGTCCGGCGTCAAGCGCGGTTTCGACATCCTGGCCGCCCTGCTGCTGCTGGCCATCACCTGGCCGGTGATGCTGCTCACGGCGCTGGCGATCGAGATCGAGTGCCTGGGCCGGGATCCGGTGCTCTACCGCCAGGTGCGGGTGGGAAAGAACGGCCATCCTTTCGACCTGCTCAAGTTTCGCAGTATGAAGGTGGATGCCGAGCAGGATGGACGTCCGCGCTGGGCCAGCGCCGACGACGACCGCGTCACCCGGGTGGGGCGATTCATCCGCAAGACCCGCATCGACGAGCTGCCGCAGATCTTCAACGTGCTGCGCGGGCAGATGAGCATCGTGGGTCCGCGCCCGGAACGACCGGAATTCGTCGATCAGCTGGCGCGCAAGATTCCCTATTATCAGGAGCGCCACCGCGTCAAGCCGGGCATCACGGGCTGGGCCCAGCTCTGTTTTCCCTATGGTGCCAGCGAGGAGGATGCCCGTGAGAAACTGGAGTATGATCTGTACTACGTCAAGAATCACAGCCTGATGATGGATATCCTGATACTGCTCCAAACGGCCGAGGTGGTGCTGTGGACGCGGGGCGCCCGTTGAACCGGACCGGCTGGTGGGGGCCGCATCCGACGCCGGTGGGGTATCTGCGGTGGTCAGGGTTTGGGTCGTGACGGCAGGGCCATGGTGAACCTCGGCGCGATCAGTTTCTCCATCGGTGCCCTGGCTCACCTGGCACTGTTGGTGCTCTTGATCACCAATTGGCGCGGCCGCCTGACCGGCACCCTGTTGACCCTGGCGGTGGCGGGTTCCCTGGCCTGGACTCTGTTGCTGGTCTGGGTGGCCATCCATCCGCGTACACCGCTCAGCTGGGTGTTCCTGGGCGAGGTGGTACGTGATGGGCTTTGGATCCTGTTCATGCTGCGGCTGCTGGCGACTTATGCCGACAGCCCGGTGCCGCGGCTGCTGCGCCTGGTGGCCTACGTCCTCGTCGGTCTCTGGGGCCTCTATGCCCTGGCCCTGTCCTTCCTGCCGCAGCTGGTACTGCCCCTGAACCAGCCGGCCGGAGGGTTCGTGCATGCCGGGTTGTCACTCAGCATCCTGGCCCTGCTGCTGGTCGAACAACTCTACCGCAATGCCTACGAGGACCAGCGCTGGCGCATGAAGTTGCTGTGCATCGGTCTCGGGGCCCTGTTCACCTACGACCTATTCCTCTATTCCGTGGCACTGTTGTTCCATGGCATTCAGCTGGGATTCTGGGATGCACGGGGGTTGGTGGCCGCGGCTGTGGTGCCGATGATCACACTGACGGTGATGCGCAACCCCGATTGGTCGCTGCGGGTCTTCCCCAGCCATCGCATCGCCTTCTATACGACCAGTCTGGTGGCGGTGGGCGTCTACCTGCTGCTGGTGGCCCTGGGTGGCTACTACGTGCGCCAGGTTGGCGGCACACTGGCCCAGTTCATCGGTGCTTTGTTCGTATTCTCGGCCCTGCTGTTGCTGCTTGTGCTGGGTCTGTCCGGGCGGGTGCGGGCACGGATCAAGGTCTTCATCGGTAAGCACTTCTTTCCCTACAAGTACGATTACCGCGACGAGTGGCTGAAGCTGATCCGGGTGTTGTCCTCGGCCCGGGATGGTGTGCCCCTGCCGGTCCGGGCCATTCGTGCCCTGGCCCAGATCGTGGAGAGTCCCGGCGGCGTACTCTGGATGCGCGAGGAGGGGAGTGACTGGCAGGCAGTGGCGGAATGGAATCTGCGGGCGCCGACGGGGGGGCGGCTGGCGCCGGATGCCGGACTGGTCCGGTTCCTGCAGCGTACGGGTTGGGTGATCGACCTGGACGAGTTCCGCCAGGCCCCGGAGCGCTATCCCGGGCTGGAACTGCCGTCCTGGTTGCTGGAGTGGCAGCGGGCCTGGTTACTGGTACCGGCCTTCAACGAGGACCGGCTCATCGGCATCCTGGTACTGGACAGCGCCCGGGCCCCCTGGCCCCTGGCATGGGAGGATCACGACCTGCTCAAGACCGTGGGTCAGCAGATCGGTAGTTACCTGGGCCAGTTCGTGGCCGGGCGGCGCTTGGCGGAGGCAGAGAAGTTCGAGGCCTATAACCGGCTCACCGCCTACATCATGCACGACCTGAAGAATGTCATCCTGCAGCTATCGCTGATCGTGCGGAATGCCACCAAGCACAGGAACAACCCAGCATTCTTCGAGACGGTGGTGGGTACCGTGGACAATGCCGTGAGTCGTATGCAGCGGTTGCTGTCCCAGTTGCGCCGCCAGGACCAGGTCGGCAGGGTGCGCCGGGTGGAGCTGATGGAGCTGGTACGGGCGGCGGTACAGGAATGCAGCAATGGGCGGCCGGTACCGGAATTCGGCGACGTGGCCGATGGGTTGCGGGTGGAGCTCGACCCGGAACGGATGCGGTTGGCCCTGGGCCATGTCCTACGCAATGCTCAGGATGCCACGCCGGCCGATGGCCGGATCCTGGTGTCGCTGCGGCAGGAGAACAACTGGGCGGTGATCGAGGTCAAGGACACGGGCTGTGGCATGGACGAGGCATTCGTGCGCCATCGGCTGTTTCGTCCCTTTGACAGCACCAAGGGCAGCAAGGGCATGGGCATCGGTGCCAACCAGGTGCGGGACGTCGTGCGCCAGGCTGGTGGCAGTGTCCGGGTGGAGAGCCAACCCGGTGTGGGAACCCGCTTTCGACTGCGCTTGCCGCTGGCGCAGGCAGTGGATGCTAACCGACAGGCGGAACTCTCAGCGTGAAGGAAAGAGCAGAAAGACTGTTATTGGTCGAGGACGACCCCGGCGTGCGCGAGCAGCTGCAATGGTTTTTCGATCGCTACGCCGTCGAGACCGCTGGGGATCGACAGTCGGCCCTGGCCCAGGTACGACGGATCGAGCCCAAGGTGGTGGTGCTGGACCTGGGCCTGCCACCGGATCCCGATGGGATCGACGAGGGCATGCGTGCGCTGGAGGAGATCCTGCATTTCGCACCCCATACCAAGGTCATCGTGATCACCGGCAATGGGGATTACGACAGCGCGGTACGTGCCATCGGCCTCGGTGCCTACGATTTCTACAACAAGCCCATCGAGCCCGAGATCCTGGAACTGGTCATCGACCGGGCGGTCCGACTGTTCGACCTGGAGGAGGCCAACCGGCGGCTTCTGGCCACCCAGTCGAGCATGCCGGTCACCGGCATCCTGGGCGCGAGTGCGCCGATCCAGGCAATGTGCCGCCTGATCGAGCGCATCGCGCCCACCTCGGTTTCCGTGTTGGTGGTGGGTGAGAGCGGTACCGGCAAGGAACTGGTGGCGCGGGCCCTGCACCGCCTGGGCGGCCACTCGGAGGGGCCTTTCGTTGCGATCAACTGTGCTGCCATCCCCGACACCCTACTCGAGAGTGAACTGTTCGGCTATGTCCGTGGTGCCTTCACCGGCGCGGTGCGGGATACCGCCGGCAAGATCGAACATGCCCGCAACGGGACCCTGTTCCTGGACGAGATCGGTGACATGCCCCTGCCGCTACAGGCCAAGTTGCTGCGTTTCCTCCAGGAACGCACCATCGAGCGTATCGGCGGCCGGCACGAGATCGAGGTGGATACTCGCATCGTCTGCGCCACCAACCGCAACCTGGAGGAACTCATGACCGAGGGGAAGTTCCGCCAGGATCTCTATTACCGGGTCAGCGAGGTGACCATCGAGGTGCCGCCGCTGCGGGAACGGGATGGCGATGCCGTGCTGCTCGCCCGCGCCTTTCTCCAGCGCTATTCCCAGGAAGCAGGCGCCAAGGCCAAGCGGCTGTCGGATACTGCCGTTCGGGCCATCGAGTCCTATGCCTGGCCCGGTAACGTGCGCGAATTGGAAAACAAGGTGAGATCGGCCGTCGTCCTGAGCGAGGGTTCACAGGTGCAGCCCGGGGATCTGGGCCTCGCCCTGGACGAGGCCAAGGGTGAGATCCGGCTCAACCTGCGTCAGCTGCGCGAGCAGGTGGAACGGGAGGCATTGCAGAAGGCGCTATCCCTCGCGGGTGGCAACGTCTCGCGGGCCGCGGGTCTGCTGGGCGTGACCCGCCCGACACTATACAGCCTGATGAACAAATACGGGGTTACTTTGGGCGATGGAGACTAGACGATTGTGCGTTGACGAGCGAAGCGGTATTGGCCAGGAGTGGGGGGGGGTATTGGACCACGGCCGCGGTGGGGGGCTTCCCTGGCGTCTGGCATTGTTACCTCTGTTGGTCCTGTTGCTGGTGGTCGGCGGCTGTAGCCGCGACAGCCTGCAGGCCCACCGGCAGCGTGCCGCGCAATACGAAAAGGCCGGCCGGATTCGAGCCGCCATCATCGAACTCAAGAATGTGCTGCGCCGGCGGCCGAACGATGCCGCCACCCGTTACCACCTGGGCAGGCTCTACCTCCGTATCGGCAAGGGGGCGGCCGCGGAGGAATCCTTCCGACGGGCGGGCCGTCTGGGTATGCCTCAATGGCAACTGGCCGAGGGCCTCGGTATGGCCTACGGGTTGCAGGGCAAGTACACCCGCCTGCTGCAGGAGATCCAGGCGGTGGATCCACAACCGGCCACCACCAAGGCCCGGATACAGATCCTGCGCGGGCATGCCCGGTTGGCGACCGGTGCCAGCGACAAGGCATTCGAGGAATACGAGGCGGCACTGAGATACCGACCGGGCTGGGTCGATGCCCTGGTGGGTATGGCGAGTGTGGACATGAAGCGTGGTCGGTTCGCGTCAGCGCGCCGCTACCTCGAGCAGGCCCGCCAAGGGGGGCAGAAGGACCCCACCTACTGGCTGGCCCTGGGCGAACTGGAGTACCGGCAGCATCATTCCGACAAGGCGGAACGGGCCTTTCGCCGGGGCCTGAGCCTGGTGGGTCGGAACGGACATGATGTCCGCACCCTGCGGCTGCGCTCTGGTCTGGTACTGGCCCTGCTGAAACAGGGACGGATGCAGGCGGCGGACGAGGTTCTGCAGAGGCTGATACGGCAGGCGCCGCATCACCCGGTGACGCTCTATCTCCAGGCGGTGATGGACTACAAGCGGGGGCGATTCACCGATGCGAGCCAGCGCCTGCAGACGGTGCTGGCGAAGTCACCGGCCAATCGTTCGACCCTGCTGTTGCTGGGTGCCAGCAGTTTTCGTGGTGGCAACCTGGAGCAGGCGGATCGTTACCTGAGCCGCCTGTTGACGGAGGATCCCGACAACCGTTACGTGCGGGAACTGCTGGCCATAACCCAAGGCCGGCTGGGGCAGGCCGATGCCGTGATCGATACCCTGTCGCCGGTGGTAGCGGCCGGCAAGGCCGATGTACGGGCGCTGGTCATGTTGGGTGCGGCGGCCTTCCAGAAGGGTGACTATGCCACCAGTATCCGCTATCTCGAGCAAGCCCGGCGCAAGGCGCCAGCCAAAACCCTCCTGTATCGCTTCCTGGCCACCGCCTATCTCTATGCCGGCCAGCCCAAGGCTGCCCTGCGCACGGTGGCAGAGGAGGAGGCCCGGGTGAAAAACACGGCACCGGCGGCGGATGCCCAGGGCACCTTCCGGCGTACCCTGGTGCGGGTATTGGCCCGGCTCCAATTGCACCAGCCGCAGGCGGCGCTGGATGTTGCCCGCCGGTTGCGGCGGGGCCAGGTGGATTCGCCGGAGGCCGCCAACCTGGTCGCCACGGTAGAGCTGGCCACGGGCAAGCGCAAGGCGGCCGAGCGCGATTATCGCGCCCTGATCGAAGCTCACCCCGATTACCTGCCCGCCCGCTTCGGCCTGGCCCGGCTGGCCCTGACCCGGAAGGATCTGGACCTGGCTCGTACTCAGTTCCAGGCTATTTTGGATCACGCGCCTGCCGAGACCCGTGCCATGCTGGGGATGGCCTCGGTGGCGCTCGCTGGGGGTGACACCGCGGGGGTAGAACACTGGCTGGAAAGGGCCGTGACCGCCCGGCCCAAGGATGCCGGCCTGCGGCTGATCGAGGCCCGCTACCGATTGGGACGGAAGCAGTTGGACCAGGCGCTGGCCGCGGTGAACGCGGCACTGGCGGTCGCTCCTCGGCGGGTCGACGCCCTGAACCTGCTGGCAGTGATCCAGACCGCCAGGAAGGATTATGGTGCTGCGGAAACGGCCCTGATCAAGGCGGTCGCCCTGCGGCCATCATCGGTGGCCCTGGAGTACAACCTGGCCCGGGTGCGGCTGCGCATGGGGGATCGAGAGGGGGCCGAAGGCGCTGTCGACCGGGCGCTCTCCATCGCGCCCGGCCACCTGCAGGCCAACCTTCTCAAGATCCAGCTGGATGTTGCCCGCAAGGACTGGGAGGATGCCCTGGGGCGTGCCCGGCGGCTGCAGCGGGCTTATCCCAAGAGCGATACCGGGTGGATACTGGAAGCTAACCTGCTGGCCTTGCAGGGGCACTGGCAGGCGGCCTACCATGCCATGCAGACGGCCTATGCCAGGGTCCCCAAGCCCCGCAACCTGGTGCGTCTGGCGCGCTACGCGGAGCGGGCCAGTGCCGGCAAGGGCAGGGCCCTGCTGGAGCATTGGCTCCAAGGCCACCCCGACGATCTCGGGATAAGGGCGGCCCTGGCCCAGGTGGAAGAGCAGGCGGGCCGGACCGAGGCCGCCCTGGCGGCCTATCAGCGCATCCTGGATCGGAAGTCCGATGATCTGATGGCGCTGAACAACGCAGCCCTGCTCTGTGCGCGTCTGCACAAGGATTGCGCCACTGCCTACGCGGGGAAGGCGCTCCGTCTGGCACCCGACAACGGGGCAGTACTGGACACCGCCGGTTGGATCCTGTGGCAGGCGGGGGAGAAGAAGAAGGGCCGGAGCCTGTTGGCCCGGGCTGCGGCCGCCCTGCCGGCAAACGGGGACGTGCTCTATCACTATGCGGTCGCCCTCGCCGACGGCGGGGCGCAGGACAAGGCACGAGAGGTACTCCATACTGCCCTGGCCTCGGATCACCCCTTCACCAATCGGGGACGGGCAGAGGAACTTGCGACCCGCTTGGCCGGCGCCGGGGGGCAGCATACCGGTACACAAAAAAGGGCCGCTCACTGAGCGGCCCATGCTGCGATAGTCGTTTCGAGATGGTCAGGCGCGCTTCTTGGCCCGCTTCCTCGCTATCGCGCCCAGCCCCGCCAGGCTCAGCCCCCAGAGGGCGAGACTGGACGGCTCCGGTACCCCCACAACATTTTCTGCCAAAACAACGAAATCATTAAAGTCCTGGTCAGAGGGCCCCCCGGCGATTTTTAGATCTTCCCATGCCAGGATATATTTGTCCGCCGTCAATGTCGTTGTGTCTCCATTCGGCAAATTGATCGTGTCTCCCGTCCCCTGAAAGGCCACCATGTGGTCCGAATGGCTGTCACTATTGCGGCTGAATTGCGAGTACCAAGTAATACCGCTGCTCGGCCGTGCGAGGTAGAAGCCGAAGTTGGCCGTCGCAAATGTGGCGGTGTGTCCCCCTCCAGTCACCTTGAAGTTAGATCCCATCGGTGTGAACGTTACCGTTGTATTATCGCCACTTCCACTTGGGCCATCGAAGAGCTGCAGCTGTGTGCTCGGATCAGTAATGTCATAGATACCGAACGTATTCAGGTTGGCATAACCGGCGAGCTCCAAGAGAATGGTCGTTGCCCCGTGATTGCCAGCGACTTGCCAAGTCTGGTCAGGTCCGTACTGATCCGTGTGGACATTAATGGAAGAAGACCCACCCGCTGTGATGTAGTCTAGTGCATGCTGGAGGCTGCATGGTGGATTGCTACCGTACCAGGCACAGCTAGTATCCGTGGAGGTATCATTGATATAGGTAATGGGGGTCGCGAGAGCCGGGGTCCCCAGGACGGCACCCAGCGCCAAGGTCAATGCGGTGAGGGAGTATTTCATGGCTCTGCTCCTGTTTTATCCGTTCGGTTGTCGGTTTGGTAAATCCAGAATGCACTCGCCCAGGTTATTAGCGAGATTCGTGCCAAATAAGTAACTATTTGATTATAAAGATATAGTAGTTTGCTTGAAGAGCTTCGGTCCCTCAGGTTGTAAAAATGGCTGACAAATCGGGGGCAGATGGCCCATGTCTCGCTGGGTCCGAGGAGCCGGACGCTGACCCAGTCCATGTTACCTGACCGTCCAGACGGGGCGAGGCCGTGTCGGTCCCCGGCCGACGGGATGTTGTATCAGGTTGCGATGATCATAATAACCCTATGAATATACGTGAGAAAATATCCTTGTCAGGGGTATGGGGCAGTGTTTCCTGGCGGCTGTTGTCGGGCTGGCTTGGTCGTGCGGGGAGTTGAGGCAGGGGGCGAAGAGCCTGTAAAAAAAGTTGACAGTTTGGGGT
>JALWSQ010000233.1 GCA_026993645.1 Thiohalobacter sp. | reverse complement strand
CCGCTCTACCGTTTGGAAGGAGACGATGACTGACGTCGCACTCCTCGAGGTCCGGCTCCACGACAGGCGCATCGGCACCCTCACCCGCCTCCCCGGTGATACCGTTCTGTTTGCCTTCGACGAGGCCTACATCGAGGCGCCTCGCCGCCCGACCCTGAGCCTCTCGTTCAAGACGGCCGGCGCTGGTCTGCTGACGGACATCAGGCCGGTACGCGCACGGGTGCCGCCATTTTTCTCCAACCTGCTGCCGGAGGGACCGCTGCGGGACTATCTGGCGGCCCGGGCGGGCGTGCATCCCGATCGCGAGTTTTTCCTGTTGTGGGTGTTGGGGCAGGACCTGCCGGGTGCGATCACGCTGGTGCCCTTGTTCGAGGGCGTACCGGGACCAGTGGCCGAACCCGGCGCGCTGGTCGAGGCTTCTGCCCGGGCTCTGCGCTTCTCACTGGCCGGCGTGCAGCTCAAGCTCTCCGCGCTGGAGGGGGCAGCGGGGGGACTCACCATCCCGGCGGAGGGCCTGGGGGGCGACTGGATTCTGAAACTGCCGTCGGCTCGATTCGAGGGCGTACCCGAGAACGAATACGCCATGATGCGCCTGGCCAAGGCCGTAGGCATCGAGGTTCCGGGGGTGCGCCTGGTCTCTCTGGAGGCGGTCACAGGTCTGCCGGAGGATCTCGGCACGCTTCGTGGCCGGGCGCTGGCGGTGAGGCGCTTCGACCGGACCGCAGAGGGGACGAGGATCCACGCGGAAGATTTCGCCCAGGTGTTCGGCGTCTACCCGGAACGCAAATACGAGCGGGCCAGCTACCGGAACATCGCCGAGGTCCTTTGGGCAGAAACCGGCGAGGCGGACACACTGGAGTTCTTCCGCCGCCTGGTATTCAGCGTGCTGATCGGCAACGCCGACATGCACCTCAAGAACTGGTCGCTCCTCTACCCCGACGGCAGGACGCCGGCCCTGGCACCCGCCTACGACCTGGTGAGCACGATCGCCTTCCTGCCGGACGAGCGGATGGCATTGTCGCTGGAAAAGTCGAAACGGATGCGGGAGGTTTCACTGGACAGGCTGCTCCGGATGGCGGGACGCGCGGGCATCCCAACCCATCGGGTGGAGGAAACGGTGACAGGGACCGTCGAACGTTTTCTGGACCAATGGCGGGGTGGGGACTGGCGCGATGGCCTGCCCGCATCGGCGGCCCGACGCCTCGACGAACACCTCGCCACCCTTCCGTTGGTTATGCGAGGCGGGTAGCGGTACCCCATGATGCGCACGGCGCGTTCCGCGCCTTTGCGCATCCTACCCCTCACCCCCCCCGCCATGGTCGTGGCACCCGTAGGTTGGGCAAAGCGAGCGCAGCGAGCGTGCCCAACACGGGGGTGCCAGCACCCGCAATGGTGGTACCCCATGATGCGCACGGCGCGTTCCGCGCCTTTGCGCATCCTACCCCTCACCCCTATGCTAAAATGCCGCGTTCCGCGAACACCGGAGACAGGATCCGATGACGGACGAGACTTCCCCCAGGGTCGGCGTGGTCATGGGCAGCACCAGCGACTGGGCGGTGATGCAGAAGGCTGCGGACATGCTGGCCGAACTGGACATTCCCTTCGAGACGCGCGTGATCTCCGCCCACCGCACGCCCGACCTGCTGTTCGAATACGCCGCCGGCGCCGAGGACCGCGGCCTGGCCTGCCTGATCGCCGGCGCCGGGGGCGCCGCCCACCTGCCGGGGGTCATCGCCGCCAAGACCCGGCTGCCCGTGCTGGGCGTGCCCATGCCCTCGCCCTACCTCAAGGGCATGGACTCCCTGCTGTCCATGGTGCAGATGCCCCGCGGCGTGCCGGTGGCCACCTTCGCCATCGGCGAGGCCGGCGCCGCCAATGCAGCCCTCTACGCCGCTGCCATCCTGGCCCTGTCCGAGCCGGACATCGCCGACCGCCTGGCGGCCTTCCGCGCGCGCCAGACCGAGGCGGGCGCCAACGTCCAGCTGTAGACCACCACCGGGGCACCGCCCCGCCCGGAGAGACCTCATGCGACCGAGCAAGCGCGCACCGGACCAGATGCGGCCCGTCCACATCCACCGCCACTACACCAAGCATGCGGAGGGCTCGGTGCTGATCGAGTTCGGTGACACCCGCGTGCTCTGCACCGCCAGCGTGGAGGACCGGGTGCCGGGCTTCCTGCGCGGTCAGGGCCAGGGCTGGGTCACCGCCGAGTACGGCATGCTGCCACGCGCCACCGGGACCCGCATGGCACGCGAGGCGGCGCGCGGGCGCCAGGGTGGCCGCACCCTGGAGATCCAGCGCCTGATCGGCCGCTCGCTGCGGGCGGCGGTGGACCTGGCGGCGCTGGGCGAACGCACCATCACCCTGGACTGCGACGTCATCCAGGCCGATGGCGGCACCCGCACCGCCAGCATCACCGGGGCCTGGGTGGCGCTGGCGGATGCCATCGCCGGCCTGCGCCGCGAGGGCGCCCTGGCCGGCGATCCCCTGCGCGGGCGGGTGGCCTCGGTGTCCGTGGGCATCTACCGTGGCACGCCCGTGCTGGACCTGGATTACGCCGAGGACTGCAACGCGGAGACGGACATGAACGTGGTCATGAACGATGCCGGCGCCTTCATCGAGGTCCAGGGCACGGCCGAGGGCCACCCCTTCACCGGCGAGGAACTGAACGCCATGCTGGCCCTGGCGAACAAGGGCATCGGTGAACTGCTGGCCGCGCAGCAGGCGGCCCTGGCGGAGACCTAGGCGATGAGCGAACGGATCGTACTGGCCAGCAACAACCCGGGCAAGGCGCGCGAGTTCGCCGAGCTGCTGGCGGAACTCCAGCTGGAGGTGGTGCCGCAGTCCCGGTTCGATGTACCGGAAGCGGAGGAGACCGGCCTCACCTTCGTCGAGAACGCCATCCTCAAGGCGCGCAACGCCGCCCGCCACAGTGGCCTGCCGGCCATCGCCGACGACTCCGGCATCGAGGTGGACGCCCTGAACGGCGCGCCCGGCATCTATTCGGCGCGCTACGCCGGCCCGGGCGCCAGCGACGAGGACAACCTGCGCAAGCTGCTGCGGGAACTGGAGGGGGTGGACGAGGCCCACCGCAGTGCCCGGTTCCAGTGCCTCATGGTCTACCTGCGCCACGCCGAGGACCCCACGCCCCTGATCTGCCAGGGGACCTGGGAGGGCCGTATCCTGCAGGCGCCGCGCGGCGCCTGCAGGATACGG
>JALWSQ010000232.1 GCA_026993645.1 Thiohalobacter sp. | reverse complement strand
GCCAGGTCATCAGCGAGGACTTCGTGGACCTCGACGACCTGGAGGCCCAGGTACTGGCCGCCGCCGGCGCGACCCTCGGCGACGAAACCAGCGACCCTTGACGAATCACCGGGGAGGGTCTACGAGCAACAGAGGCATGGCCGCTGCGCGCCGGGCGGCGCTCGGGGCAAGGACGGGGGCGGACAAGGGGTGCAAGGGGGGTCCCTGTGAACCGACGAATGGAGAGGGGCACATGGGCAGACGCGACTATGGCATACCGGCACTGGACGAGGACGGCTTTCTCGTCCACCCCGAGCAATGGAACGAGATCGTGGCCGCCGAGCTGGCCGAACGTGACGGGCTCGGCCCCCTCACCGAGGCCCACTGGCGCCTGCTGGACAGCCTGCGGACCTACTACCTCCGCACCGGCGCCATCCCGCTGATGCACCACCTCTGCCTGGTGGCCCAGCTGGAACCGGAACAGGCCCGGCGCCTGTTCCACTACAACGAGCGGGCGCTGTGGCGCCTGGCGGGACTGCCCAACCCCGGCGGCAGCCCCCACCCCGCCATGCACTGAAGGGGCGCGCCGGCCGTCTTAGCGGTCGGGCTGCGGCCGGGTCACCTGGTCGCGCAGGTAGACCGGCAAGGCCCGCTCGGCCGCCACCAGCTCGCCCCGCTCCGCCATGCGCTCACCCAGCCAGGCGATGGCCGCTGCCCGCGGCAGGGCATCGGGATGCCGCTCCGGCGGCATGCCACCCAGGCGCCGCCCCAGGACCGCGCCATGGGCCTGCCAGCCGCTGCCGGCCGCGATCTCCAACCGTGCCTGGGGCAGCGGAATCTGCTCGGGGGCACAGACCCGCTCCGGTGCCAGGGCCGCCGGTTCCCCTTCCGCCCCGGCCCGAAACAGGCCCCAGTAGACCTGGCCCATGCGGGCATCGAAGGCACAACCGCAGAGGGTGCCGGGATCCCGCCCCGCCAGACGGTCACGGGCCAGGGCAGCCAGGTCGGAGACCGGTGCCACCGGCAGGTCCCGGGTCCAGGCCAGCCCCTGGGCGACGCCGGCGGCGATGCGCAGGCCGGTGAAACTGCCCGGTCCACGGCCAAAGGCGACCAGGTCCAGCCCGGCCGGGCTCAGGCCCGCCGTGGCCAGCAGGTCGTCGATCATCCCCGGCAGCAGCTCCGCATGCCGGCGCGGGGCCACGATGAAGCGCTCCTCCACCCGTCCATCGCAGGACAGCGCCGCGCTGCAGGCCTCGGTGGCCGTGTCCAGCGCGAGCAGCCTCATGCCTCGTCCGCCACCGTCACGTCCTCCCGGGCGAAGAAGGCCGCCACCTCGCCGATGTCGCGCACCCGGCGCATGGGTGGCAGGCTGTCCAGGAACAGGCGGCCATAGCCGCGGCGGGTCACCCGGGGATCGCACAGCACCAGCACCCCGCGGTCGCCGGGATCCCGGATCAGGCGCCCCACGCCCTGCTTGAGGGCGATCACCGCCTGCGGTACCTGGTAGTCGAAGAAGGCATTGCCACCCGCCGCCCGTAATGCCTGGATGCGGGCCGCGGTCACCGGATCGGCGGGCGAGGCAAAGGGCAGGCGGTCGATCATGACCAGCGACAGGGCCGGGCCGCGCACGTCGACCCCCTCCCAGAAACTGCTGGTGCCCAGCAGCACGGCATTGCCCAGTTCCCGGAACCGCCGCAGCAGCTCGGCGCGGGGAGCCTCCCCCTGGCGCAGGATGGGATAGGGCAAGCGCCCGGCCAGCCCCTCCGCCACCCGGCGCAGGGCGGCATGACTGGTGAACAGCAGGAACGCCCGGCCGTGGCTGGCCCGGAGCAGGTCCAGGGCCAGGGCCACCAGCCGCCCGGCATAGGCGGACGCCGTGGGATCCGGCATGTCCGGCGGCAGGAACAGCAGGCTGTTGCGCTGGTAGTCGAACGGACTGCCCAACTGGAGACATTCGTCGGGTTGGACTCCCAACCGCTGGCAGAAGTAGTCGAAGCGGCCGTCCACGGTGAGCGTGGCCGAGGTGAAGATCCAGGCGGCCTCCAGGCGTTCCAGCTGTTCCTGGAACAGGGGGGCCACGTCCACCGGGGTGAAGTGCACGCTGAAACTGCGGCGGTGACTCTCCACCCAGCCGACGTGGCCGGGCGGTGGTTCACTGGCCGCCATCTCCAGTCGCTCCTGCAACCGCCCGGCCCGCTCGTGGCAGGATGCCACCCCCTTGCCCCGGGGCGCCGCGGTCTCCAGGACCTGGCGCAGGTCCGCCAGGCGCTCGCGCAGCGTCGCCAGGGCGGCCGCCACCGCCGGCTCCGTGGCCAGTGCCTGCCAGGGACGGCGTTCACCCTGCCCGCCGAGGGCCCGGTGCAGGGCGTCCACCGCCTGCCCGAAGCCATGGGCACGGTCGGCCAGATCCTGCATGTCGGGGGCATCCTGGCGCTGTTCCGCCAGCAGGTCGCGAACCAGCCCCAGGCACTGCCGGGTGCTGAATCCCTGACCGAAGAAGCGGGCGATCACCTCGGCCAGCTGGTGCGCCTCGTCCACCACGAAGACCTCGGCCCCCGGCAACAGCTCGCCGAAGCCCTCCTCCTTCAGGGCCAGATCCGCGGCCAGCAGGTGATGGTTGACGATCACCAGGTCCGCGCGCTGGGCATCCCGCCGTGCCCGGACGATGAAACAGTCCTGGTAGTGTTCACAGTCGCCGCCCAGGCAGTTGTCGGCGGTGGAGGTGACCCGCGGCCACAGCGGCCAGTCCTCGCCGAGGGTGGCCAGCTCGGCGATGTCCCCGCTCCGGGTCTGCCGTCCCCAGTCCACCACCTGCTGCAATTCGGCGGCCTCCGCCCGGCTGCGCGCCCTGGCCCGCTCCAGCCGGTGCCAACACAGGTAGTTGGCCCGTCCCTTGAGCTGGGCCACCTCCAGCCCGGCGCCGAGGGCGCGTCGCAGCAGGGGCAGGTCGCGCTGAAAGAGCTGGTCCTGCAGGTGCCGGGTGCCGGTAGCGATCACCACCCGCTGGCCGGCCAGCAGGGCCGGTACCAGGTAGGCAAAGGTTTTGCCGGTTCCGGTACCCGCCTCGATGGCCGCCATGCCACCGGCCGCCATGTGTCGCTGCACGGCCCGCGCCATGGCGAGCTGCTGGGCCCGGGGGGCGTAGCCGGGGAGGGTCCGGGCCAGGGGACCATCGGGTGCGAACACCCGTTCCACGGCGGCTGCGGGGGCCTGGCCGCAACCACCGGGTTCAGCCATCGGCCCCGTCCGGGGCCGGGGCCTCGCGCGACCAGACCAGCCGCCCGATGTGACGGAAGCGCGCCACCGACAGGGCACCGCGCCGGGCCCGCTGGCCGGACTGGCCCTCGGCGATGGCGGCCAGGATACGGTCGCGATCGGCCTCGTAGATGGCGAAGGGCTCGTAGTCCGCATCCATGAGCACCAGCACCACGCTGTCCCATTCCCGGTCCAGGCGCAGCTGGCCGACACGGTGACTGGACCGCAGTTCGCCGAAGATGGCCCGCGCCTTGACCTGGATGCGACGCCCGGCCCGATCCCCCCGTCCCAGGGCATCGTAACCCGCCGCCGGGTCGTCCACACGTTCCAGGTCCAGCAGCCGAACCGCGTCACTGAGCGCGATCTCGGTGCTGATCCCGGGCAGGGGCTTGCCCGTGGCGCGGCGATAGTCCGCGGCCAGCCGCCTGGCCTCGGTGATCAACCGGTCGACGGCGTAGGGGGAGGCATCCGCCCGTTGTCCTTGGTCCTCGCTCAAGTCGTACCCAGCCCGCAGCATCCTTCGGCCCCGATTGTACACGAATCCCCGTTCTCCACCGGCGGACTCAGCGCCAGATCGCCGCCCGGCGCCGGGCCCGGCGCGCGCCCCGCCGGTCGCCCCGGCCCTCGCGCGCAGCCGCGATCAGCCGCCAGTCGTAACGGGCCAGGGCGCGGTCCCCACGGATCAACCCCAGTGACCGGCGCGCCAGCTGCTCGGCCTGGTCATAGCGACCCTGGGCCAGGCGCACGGCAGCCAGCCGGCTCCACAGGCGGGGATTGCGCGGCGCCAGGTGCAGGGCCCGTTCCAGCAACCCGGCCACCCGGTCCCAGGCACCGGCCCGTGCCAGATCGTCGGCCTGGGCCACCAGGACCCGGACCGCGCCCCCGCTGGCAGGCCCCGCCGCGGCCGGCGCCTGGACCACCGCCGGGGGCAGGGCCAGACCGGGTGTCGGTCCCCCTCCCCCGCCGGGCACCACCACCGGCGCCGGCCGTGACGGCACCCCACCGCACCCGGCCAGCGCCAGTACCCAGACGAACCAGAACCCAGGTCTCATCGAACCTCCCGCCACAACCGTTGCAACCAATGGATGACGGGACGCCGCCCGCCACCGGAAGGGGTTGCGGGACCGCCACAGGGCGCCCGCCTGTCGGGGACGCTGCCGGCCAGGAAGGGCAGCCGGACCCGCCCCGGGCAGCCGGGACCGGCCAGGCCGCCACTGGCGGGATCGATCCAGGCCCAGTCCAGACCCTGGTCCGACAGCACCAGGGGCTCCAGGGGCAGCCGCGACATGAGGTCCGCGAACACCGCGCCGGCGCCTGCAGCGCCGGTCAGGCCCATGGGCCCGTCGTCGTCCCGCCCCACCCAGACCACCGCCAGGCGATTGCCACTGAAGCCGGCGAACCAGCTGTCGCGCAGGTCGTTGGTGGTGCCGGTCTTGCCGGCCATGCCCAGGGCCGGATCGAACCGCCGCCCCAGGGCGCGGGCGGTGCCCTCCGTAACGACCCGTTGCAGGGTCCATTGGATCAGGGTCATGACCGGACCGTCCACCACCTGTTTCACTTCCAGCGGATAGCGCCGCAGGGCCCGGCCCCGGGCATCGAGCACGGCCCGGATGGTGCGCAGGGGCGTGCGGAACCCCCCCGCCGCCAGGGTCTGGTACAGGCGGGTCACCTCCAGCGGGGTCAGGTTGGCCGCCCCCAGGAACAAGGAGGGGTAGGCCGGCAATTCGGATTCGATGCCCAGCCGGTGCAGCAGGGATACCAGCCGGTCCACCCCCAGCGCCAGCCCCAGACGCACCGTGGGCACGTTCTCCGAACGGACCAGGGCCCGGTACAACAGGACCCGGCCGTGGAACCGGCCGTCATCGTTGCGCGGCGACCAGGTGCGGCCATCGTCCAGCTGCACCCGCAACGGGCGATCCTCCAGCACGCTGGCCAGGGTGAAACGGTCCGGATGGCGCAATGCCTCCAGGTAGAGGGCGGGTTTCAACAAGGAGCCCACCTGGCGCCGGGCATGGAGCACCCGGTTGAAACCGGCACGGGCCGAATCGCGGCCGGGCACCAGGGCCAGTATCTCGCCGGTCCCGGTATCGGTGACCACCAGGGCGCCCTGGAGCCGACCGGCCGGCAGCCGGTGCCGGCGTTCGATGCGGCGCAGCCGGTCGGCCAGCCGCTGCATCGCCAGCGCCTGGACACGGGTGTCCAGGGTGGTGAAGATGCGCAGTCCGCCGCGGGTGAGATCCTGTTCCCGGTAGTCGCGGCGCAGCTGGGCCCGGACCAGTTCCAGGAACCCCGGATAGGCATTGGTGACCTGGCGCCGGCGCGGTCCCAGGCCCAGGGGCCGCCGGGCCAGTTTGCGGGCCTTCGCGGCGGTGATCAGGCCCTGGTCGGCCAGTATCCGCAACACCCGGTTGCGTCGGGCCCGGGCGCGCCCCGGGTGCCGGCGCGGATCGTAGTAGGACGGTCCCCGCACCATGCCCACCAGCAGGGCCAGCTGCTCGGGTCGCAGGGCCCGCAACGGTCGGTCGAAGTAGAACCGGCTGGCGAGCCCCACGCCGTGGATGGCTCGGGCCCCGTCCTGGCCCAGGTAGACCTCGTTGAGATAGGACTCCAGGATGGCGCGCTTGTCGTAGTGCAGTTCCAGCAGCAGCGCCATGGCAGCCTCGTTGAGCTTGCGCCAGAAGGACCGACGGTTGTCGAAGAACAGATTCTTCACCAGCTGCTGGGTCAGGGTGCTGCCCCCCTGCACCAGGGCCCGGGCGCGGATGTCGGCCAGCAGGGCACGGGCGATGCCCCGCAGCGAGAGCCCGTGATGGTGGTAGAAGTCCCGGTCCTCCACTGCGATGAAGGCCGCCACCAGCAGGGGTGGTACCTGGTCCAGCCGCAGCAGGATACGATCGGCCTTGCGGGCCGGGTAGATGCTGGCGATACGCCGGGGGTCGAGCCGCACCAGCCCGGGGGCGGCCCCGCCATCGGCCGGGCGCAGCGACAGCAGCCGGCCGTCACCGAACCGCAGGCGCAGGCGGCGTGATGCCTCGGGCCCGTCGGGGAAACGAAAGGCCCGGGTCTGCAGCGTCAGCCGGCGGCCCTGGCGGTGGTACTGCCCTGGGCCCCGCACCCGGCCCACGGCGTGATAGTGCAACCGTCGCAGTGTCCGTTCCAGCTCGTCGGCCGACAGGGGGAGACCGGCATAGAGTTCCAGCGGGCGAGCATAGACCAGGGCCGGCAGGGACCAGCGCTTCTGCTCGAACTGCAACCGGATCCTGAGGTCGAGGTAGATCACCCAGGCACTGACCAGCACCAGCACCACCAGGCCCAGGCGCCAGGCCAGGCGCCGCCCGGGAGACGGCGACCGCCGGCGGCGGGAACGGAAACGGCGGCGACCCACGGCGCCCTCAGCCGTCCGCGTTCAGGTCGTCGATCTGCCGGCGCAGGCTGTCCACCTCGCCGCGCAGGCGCTCGTTCTCCTGCTCCAGCACCTGCACGCAGCCACCCAGTTCACGGTTGACGCGGCCCATCTGTTCCACCGCCTCGGCCAGTGCCGGCGGGGGTTCGCTGTCGGGGAAGGCGGCCTGCACCAGGGACCAGAGACGATCGATCTCCTGCTGCTGGTTACCGACCAGGTGATGCAGGTCCTCGGCCAGGGAGCCCTCTTCGCCCGCGGCCTCGGCCCGGTCCGCGCCGGGCGTCACCTGTTCCGTGAGCCGTGCCGCCTGCCGGGCCAGTGCCTCGCCCTGCTGCTCCGCCGTCTCCAGGTGGGCCAGGGCCTGCTGCCGGGCCTCGCTCTCGGGAACGGCCTGTTCCAGCAGGGAGCGCAGTTCACGCATGGCCTGGTGCTGGTTGTCGATCACCGCCTGCAGGTTGCTCAGCTGCTGTTCGAGGACGGTTTCACGGTCCAGGTGATGATCCGGGACCTCCGCGGCCGGTGCCGGCTCGGCCGCCTCCGCCGGGGGCCAGGGGTTGTTCGCCAGCAGCCCCTGCATACCCGCCACCAGTGCGCGATCCCGTGCGTCGTCCCCGGCGGCCTCCGCCCATTCCAGCTCCAGGCCCAGGAAGTCCCGCCGCAGGCGCAGCGCCTTGCGCAGGTCGTCGTCCTCCAGTTCCGGTTGGCCGTCCTCCACCCCCAGCAGGCGTGCCACCTGTTCCAGTTCCTGGCGCAGCTGGCCGGGATAATCGCTGCCAGCCTCGGGTTCCGCGGCAGCGGCAGACGCCGTCGCCGGGGCCGGATCCTCCACCGCGGCCACGGTCGCCGGCGGCTGGCGGCGCAACCGCCGCAGCGCGATCCACGCCCAGATGCCCCCGACCAGGGAGAGCAACAGCAGCTCCCCCAGCGCCAGGACCAGATACAGGGGCAACGCCACCATGGCCGGCGCTCAGTCCTGCCCCGCTGCGTCGTCGTCCTCCCCGGCGGAACTGGCGGCCGCAGCCGCCTTGCGCTTGCGCAGGAACAGCACCGTGCCCACCACCAAGGCGATGAGGCCGTTGATCAGCACGAACAGGGAGATCACCAGGCCCGTGCGGAGGGTCTTGCCCTGGGCCTTGGCCGGCGCCGGCGGTGCCTTGGCCGCGGGCGGCTGCTTCTCTTCCGGCGCGGGCGCCGGTTCCGGGGGTTTCGGGGACGGGGCCTCGGCCACCGGCGGTGGCTGTTCGGTGCTGTCTTCTGGAGCCGGCGGCGTCTCCTGCGGCGTGGCGGCTGCCGTCTCGGTCGCAGGTGCCGGGCTCTCTTCCGCCGCGGCCGGCGGTGTTTCCGCCTTTCCGGCCTGATCCGGTGGTTCCTTGGCGTCGTTCGCAGCGGCCGCCGGTGGCGACTTCGGTTGCACGTCGAGGAAGATCACCTTCTCCCGTTCGAAGGTGGGACCATGGGCCACCACCCGGATCCGGTGCGGGCCCACCTGGATGAAGCGCAGGCGGTTGGTATAGACACCGTCCCCTGCCTTCTCGTCCCCGGCGATGCCCTGGTCCGCCAACGGCAGCTTCACCGCCGTGCCGTCGGGCTGGGTGATCTCCATGCCGAACTCCGTCTGCGCCAGGAGCTCGGGCTTGGTCAGCCGCGCCCCGTCCTGGGCCAGCCAGGCGGTGATACGCACGGGCTTCTCCACCGGCGCAGCGGGCCGGTCGGTACCCGCCACCAGGCCGAGGTTGGTCACCACGTAGGCCCGATCGTCCTGCCCGCTGGACAACAGCCGCCAGCGGCCCGGTGCCGGGTGGGCGATGGTGATCATGTCGAATTCACTGGACTGGAACCAGCGGGTGCCGCCCGGTGCCGCCGCGGTCAGGCGCTTGCCGTCGGGCCGTTCCAGGGCGATGGTCTCTCCGCCCGACTTGGCCGCGACCAGGGTCACCTCGGACACCGCCTGGTCCACCTGGAACTCGCCGCCCTCGATGGGCAGCATGTCCGGCGACTTGGCGCTCTCGAACAGGGTACTGAAGGCGGACTGCAACGCCTTGGCATTGGAGGCCATGCGCGCCATGCCCCCGGTGGCCCGGGCGAGATCACGCATCAGGGCCATGTCCGAGGCCTCGGTGAAGGCGATGGCATAGACCTCCACACCGTCCCGGGCCAGCTGTGGGGCCAGCGCCTCCCGCACCTGCCGCGTCAGTTCCGCATCCTTGTCGGCGTCACCCAGGTCCATGTGGCCATCGGACAGCAGCACCAGCAGCTTGCGATGACCGGGCCGGCCTTCGTCCCCCAGCATCCTGGCACCGCGCGCCACGGCGGCATGGAGGTTGGTATAGACCCCCCGGGCCGAGACCTTGTCGATGCCGGCGAAGATACGGGCCTCGTTGGCCTGGGTGGCCGGCAGCAGATGCACCACCGGATAGGCATCGTCACTGAAACTGATCACCCCGACCCGGTCGTCCGGCGACAGCAGGGAGGTGAACATCTTGGCCGCCGCCACCCGCAGGCGCCGGGGATCGGTTTCCTTCATGCTGCCCGAACTGTCGATCACCAGCACCGCATCCACGCCCTGGGCGGGCGCCGCCTCCGCCAGCAATGGCCGCGGCAGCATGGCCAGCCAAGCCAGCACCAGGCCGGCCAGCAACCAGACACCGAGAGTCCTGGAATCGAATGACAGCCTCCGTCTCGTGCCCATACGCATCGTCCTTCCCTAGCAGGATGCAACTGCAACCGCCGAAAACAGGCGTTCCGGCTTCGTCCATTCTCCGGGCCGGCAGCCGTGCCGCCCCATCCTACCCATTCTGTTGGTTACGGCGGCCCGCGCCGCAGGCGGTAGACGCGCTCCTCCAGGCGGGTGAGGCCGGCTTCCCGGAACCCTGGATGTTCGGCCAGTATATCGACTTCGCAGCAACAGTCGACATCCCAGTCCTGCCCGTAGAGTTGCAGGACCTCCTCTTCAGTCACCGAAAACGGTGGCCCGGTCATCTGTTCTGCCGGATACACCATGGTCACCAGCAGGCCATGCGCTCCAGTTGGCACCAGCCCGGCCATGTGCCTGGCATAGGCCCGCCGCATGGCCGGTGGCAGTGCCACCAGGGAAGCACGATCGTACAGGGCCTCGACCGGTCCCAACAGGGCCGGGTCGAGGTCGAACAGGTCACCCTGCAACAACCGGATCGCCCCGCAATGCCATTGGATGAAGGGACCGACCTGCGTGCGTTCCGGCCGCAGACCGTTTTCCGCAAAGAAGGCTTCGACCGCCAGCGCGCTGAGTTCCACGCCGACCACCGGATGACCGCGCTCGGCGAGCCACAGCAGGTCCAGGCTCTTGCCGCACAGGGGCACGAACACCCTGGCAGCGGCGGGCAGCTGCAACCGCGGCCACCACTGGCACAGGTGGGGATTGGCCTGGGGCTGGTGAAAGCCGGTTTGACCGTTGCGCCAGCGTTCGAGCCAGAATTCGGGTTGCATGGCCGGCATTCTCCCATGCCCAGCGGCTCACGGCCAAGCGTTGTTGTGCGCGCATTGGCATACACCAATGTCCCGTCGGCGGATGCCAGCGTTCCAATCCACCCTTGACAGCACCGCAATCTGTGACAAACTTGGTGAGAATCGCTACACCCGAGGAGGGTTCGCGTGCCAGGAACCGGCACCACCCATGGCCACCGAGCCGGAAGACCGGCCCCCGCCGCATCACCAGCGTATGCGGTTATACCATCCGACCCCCCTCAGCTTCCCATCCAACCCGCCTGCCTCCTGCCCGATGGTATGATCGGACCCCAGGTCCGCGTGCCTGCAGGGGGGCTCGAGCGTGCCGTCCGTGGCAGCGAACGGACACGCCGGAACCAGGAGCCGATATGAAGATCATCGCCATCGCAAACCAGAAGGGCGGTTGCGGCAAGACCACGACCGCCGTCCAGCTCGCGGCCATTCTCGGTGAACAGGGCCGGCGCGTTCTCCTCATCGACATGGATCCCCAGGGTCATGCGACCCTGGGCCTGGGCCAGGCCAATACCGGCCTGCCCGGCCTGTTCGAGGTGATGCAGGAGAAAACCACCCTGCAACAAACCATCTGCCGTGACCTGGCCGAGAATCTGGACCTGCTGCCGGCCACCATTTCCCTGGGGGCACTGGAACGCATGCTGGACGAGGCGTCGGGCCGTGAGCGCTGGCTGCTGGACCAGTTGCTGACCCTGCCCGAGGACTACGACCGGGTGATCATCGACTGCCCGCCGGCCCTGGGCCTGCTGTCGATCAATGCCCTGCGGGCCGCCCAGCTGGTGCTGGTGCCGGTGGATCTCAGCCTGTTCGCCCTGGACGGCCTGGAACGGCTGCGGGAGACCCTGCGCATGATCGAGACCCGCTGTGGCCTCGACCTGCCCCTCGTGGTCCTGCCCAACATGTTCAGCGAGCGTACGCGCCTGGCGCGCACCCTGCTCGACGGCCTGCGCGAATGGTACGGCGAACGCCTGCTGCAGACCCGGATCCGGGCGACCGTCAAGCTGCGCGAGGCCGCCTATCGTGGCCGGCCCCTGACACGGCACGCACGCACCGCACCGGTCACCGAGGACTTCCGGGCCCTGGCCCGGGAGATCGAAGAGCGGCTGGCATCGGTCAGCGCCATCCAGCCACGCCCGGTGCTGTGGGAACCCCGCACCCATGCCGGCACCGATCCCGAGGGCGTGCGCGAGATCGTGCTGCACTACGGGGACCTCGATGGCCACCAGGTCCAGATCGCCGGCAGTTTCAACGACTGGACGCCGGACAAGGACGTGGAGACCCGCCAGGACGAAGGCGGCCTGACCAAGGTGTTACGGCTGCCGCCGGGGGAATACGAGTACCGTCTCATCGTCGACGGCCGCTGGCAGGAGGATCCGACCAATCCCCAGGCAGTCCCCAACGCCTTGGGTGAGCGGAATTCCCTGCTGCGCGTGTGACCACCAGGAGCCCATCATGCTGAACCCCGGCTGGCAACCCGCCCGTGACAACCCGGACCGCCTGCAACACCTGGAACGGCAGCTGTTCGGCCCCCGGGACGGGGACCACGAAGGGACACCACCCCGGGTGATCCCCGTGCTGCTGGCGCTGGCATCCGAGCGCCTGGCCGGCGGCGAGACCTGGGACGACCTGCTGGATGCCCTCACCCGCCAGCTCAACCTGCCACCGCCCCATGGGCAACCCAGCCGGCCGCCCTGGGCCCTCAAGATCATCGACCCCCAGGCGCCCCCGGCGGATGCCGGCTTCCTGCTGGTGGCCACCCAGCCGTCCCGCCACGCCGTGCGCCGCGCCTACAGTCGCATCAAGCGGGTGACAGCGCAGTCCCAGCCCGATTTCGGTATACTGATGCTCGGTACGCAGGATGGGGCGACGGCCCACCGTTACCACGAGTACCTGGTGGGCGCCCTGCGCCGGTTCCTGGGGATCCATGCCATCGAACTCGGCCACCTGCCACCGCGGGGGGAGGACTTCGGCGCCGCACTGGCGCACCTGGCCCAACAGCTGATCGTCCTGTCCAACCAGCGCACAGCAGAACCGGTGGCCGGCGAAGCCGGCACCGAATGATCACCACGCTCTTCGGGAAAAGAACAAATGACACTCGACATCCGTATCGCCTCGGGGGTGACCCCGGACCAGCTCGCCCAGCTCGTGGCGGACAACCTGCCGCGCCTGCTGCCCGACGTGGATTTCACCGAGGACCAGGTGCCGCGCATCGGGGAGAACTGCCTGCAGATCGAGACGGCCGACCGTACCATTCTCATCGCCTTCGAGGTCGAGGACGGGCGCAAGGCCCTGGTGGCCGGACTGGAGGTCCTGGACGACCCGGACATCACCGGTGAACCAGAGCTGCTGATCCTGTCCCGCTTCCAGCCCCCGGGCCTGCGCCTCCTGTCGCGCCTGCCGGGGTTGAGCTGGCAGAGTATCCGGGTGCTCACCGTGAATGGCGAGCTGGGCCTGCTC
>JALWSQ010000231.1 GCA_026993645.1 Thiohalobacter sp. | reverse complement strand
GACATCTATGCCTTCATCGACCTCATCGGCAAGCCGCCGGGTCCCTCGGCCCTGGTGCCCTGAGGTCCGGTTGCAGGACATGCCAAGGCCGTAGGATGCGCAAAGGCCCGAAGGGCCGTGCACATCAGGGAAGGGTGAGGTGTGAGGCGATCACCCGTCATTCCCGCGCAGGCGGGAATCCATCCTCATGCCACCACCAGCGCTCAGGAATGATGCGCCACGGAATCACACGGAAACACACAGAATTGCAGGTGGGGGTGAGGGGTGAAGCGACCCACCGTAGGATGCGCAAAGGCGCGCAGCGCCGTGCGCATCGGGGACATGGTCTGGAGGCGCCCATGGACAATAACGATAACGACAGGATACGCAGCCGCTACTGGATCGGCCTGATCGGTCTCCTCCTGGTGCCGGCGGTGCAGGCCCTGGACTTCCTTCCGGCCCTCCCGGCGGTGCCGCTGGCCGGCCCCGGGGCCGGCCAGCTGGCCACCGGTGACTTCAACGGCGATGGCCGCGTGGACCTGGCGGTGACCACGGATCCCGTGGGCTTCAGCCTCAACCAGGACGGGATCAACATCCTCCTGGGCAATGGCGCAGGGGGTTTCACCCAGGGGGCACCCCTGCGCGGCGCCCAGGGCCTGTCGGCCATCGTCAGCGGTGATTTCAACGGCGACGGAAACGTCGATCTCGCGGCCGCCGAGAGCATCGGTACCAAGCAGGCGGCATCCGCGCCCTGCCTGAGCCTGAACTCCCAGGTGCCCGTCTATCTGGGCGATGGGCTGGGCGGCTTCAACTTCAGTACCTGCCTGGCCGCGGGCACCGTGCCCAGGGACCTGGTCTGGGCCGACCTGACCGGTGATGGCATCTCCGATCTGGTGGTCGCCAGCGACCCTGGTGGCGTCGATCTCTTTCCCGGCCTGGCCGGTGGGGGTTTCGGTCCCCGGCAACGCCTGTACGGCTTCAATACCGCCAAGCTGGCGGCGGGCGATCTCGATGCCGATGGCGACATCGACCTGGTGGTGGTCTCCGGCACCCAGGTGATCCCCCTGCTGAACGATGGCCTGGGCGGGATGTCGCCGGGCATGAGCCTGGGTGTGTCTCTGGCGATCGACGTGGCCCTGGGGGATTTCGATGGCGACGGTCACCTGGATGTCGCGGTGTTGGGCCTGGATCGGTTCTGGATCGGCTGGGGCACGGGCACCGGGCAGTTCGCAGTGGGCAGCGCGGTTGTGGTCGGTGGGGCGGCCAACGGGTTCCTGGCCCGGGATCTGAACGGGGACGGCCTGGCCGACGTCGCGGTGACCCGTCGCGACCTGGGGGACGTGGCATTGTTCGAGGCCCGCCCCTTGCGCGGTTTCCTGCTCGAGCGGCTGTACCCAGTGGGTACCACGCCCTTTGCCCTGGGGGCCGCCGATGTCGACGGGGATGGGCTCGTGGATCTGATCGTTACCAACCGCAACCAGGCACCGGATGGCACCTTCCAGGATGGTACCCTGTCCCTCCTGCCGCAGCGGGCAGGCGTGCCCCGGGCCCAGGGCGACCGGGCCACTACGCTCGAGGACCAGGCGGTGGACATTCCTGTGCTGGCCAATGACAGGGATACGCCGGCCAACGGGGTGACCGGCAGCCTGGTGCCTGGCAGTATCCAGATCGAGGTGAAGCCGGCTCATGGCAGCGCCGTCACGGCACCCAGCGGCCTGGTGACCTATACCCCGGCCCCCAATTTCAATGGCCCGGACAGGTTCGTCTACCGGGTGGCCGACGACAGCGGTCTGCTGTCCAATGCGGTCATGGTGACCATCGACGTCACCCCGGTGAACGACCCGCCGGCGCCGACGGCGGCACCCATCACCCTGGTCGAGGGCGCGACCGCACGCACCCTGGTACATCCCAACGATCCCGACATCGGCGACACCCACACCTTTGCCATCAGCCTGGCGCCGGCCCATGGGCAGGCCAGCCTGTCGGCCAGCGGCCTGCTGACCTACACGTCGGCCCTGGGCTACAGGGGGACCGATCGGGTGGACGTATCGGTGACCGATGCCGGGGGCCTCAGTGGCTTGGTGAGCATCCCGGTGACCATCGTCGCCGGCAACCACCCCCCGGTGGCCCAGGCGGGCAGCCTGACCCTGGCCGAGGACAGTACCGGGACGGGGACCTTGACGGCTAGGGACGTGGATGGGGATCCGCTGAGCTATCGGATCGTCAACCCGCCCCTGCACGGCACCGTCACGCTCACCGGTACCGGCCCGGGTTACAGCTACCAGCCCGACCCCAACTACAACGGCCCGGATGGTTTCAGTTTCGTGGCCAATGACGGTACCGTGGATTCGGCCGCGGCGACGGTCACCATCGACGTTACCCCGGTGAACGACCCGCCGGTGGCCCAGGCCAGAACCCTGACCCTGGCCGAGGACAGCACCGGGACGGGTACGCTGTTGGCAACCGACGTGGACGGGGATCCACTGACCTACCGGATCATCAACCCGCCCCTGCATGGCACCGTCAGGCTCACCGGCACCGGGTCCGGCTACAGTTACCAGCCCGATCCCAACTACAACGGCCCGGATCGCTTCAGCTACCTGGCCAGTGACGGGATGACGGTATCCAACCAGGCGACGGTGGCACTGCAGGTCCTGCCGGTCAACGATGTACCCGTCGCCCGGGATGCCCACCTGAAGACCAAGGAAGACACGCCCGGTACGGGGACCCTGCTGGCCCTGGACGTGGACGGCGATCCCCTCGACTACCGGGTGACCCAGCGGCCATCGCATGGCCGTTTGAGCCTGAACGGGCGCCAATATCATTATGTGCCCGCCCTCGATTACAATGGCCCGGACAGTTTCCGGTTCGTGGCGAACGATGGGAAGGCCGACTCGGCCGCGGCGACGATCACCATCGACGTCACCCCGGTGAACGATCCGCCACGCCTGGAGGCGGTGGGGGTGAGCCGGCTGGACCTGCAGCCGGGTGAGCGCCGGGAGGTCGGCCTCAGGGTGACCGACCCCGATACCGGGGACAGTTACCAGTACGAACCGCTGCCGGCCACCGCCCTGGCGTCCCTGAGCCTGATCCAGGGCAGCAGCGACCGGCTGGTCCTGGTGGCCGGGGATGCTGCGGGCACTGAGACCCTGCGGATCCAGGTGCGGGATCGTGCGGGTGCCCAGGGTACCCTGGTGCTGCCGCTCAGCGTGGCGGCGCCGACGCCGGTCCCGAGCCAGGCGGGTGGCGGCTCCGGTGGGGGCGGCG
>JALWSQ010000230.1 GCA_026993645.1 Thiohalobacter sp. | reverse complement strand
GGGGTTGCGGGTCGTGGCCGAGGGGGTGGAGACCGATGCCCAGGCCGAGATGCTGCGCGCCTTCGGTTGCGACCGGCTGCAGGGGTTCCTGTTCGCCCGCCCCCTGGCGCCGGAAGTCTTCAACCAGTGGCTGGACGACTGGCAGCCACCGTCTGATTGTTCCGCCGACGCCAACGTGTAGGATGCGCAAAGGCGCGCAGCGCCGTGCGCATCAGTGGTATGAGCCACAGAACCGCACGGAATCACACGGAATTGTATGGGTACCACCGTTGCGGATGGTGGTGGCACGCCATTGTTGGGCACGCTCGCTGCGCTCGCTTTGCCCAACCTACGGGTGCCACGAATACGCCATGGGTGATACCCCGTAGGATGCGCAAAGGCGCGTAGCGCCGTGCGCATCAGAATCCATCAACTGCTGCTGCGACTGGCACCCATGGGGGCGTATCGCAGCAACCGCACGGCCAGCAGCAGGGCCACCAGCATTGCGTACAACAGCGGTTCCCGGATGTCAGCCTTGACCGACCACCAGAAGTGGATCACCACCAGCACGGGGACCAGATAGGCGAGGCGATGCAACTGCCGCCATTGGGGGCCCAGGCGTTTGACGGCGGCGCGGGTGGATGTGGCCGCCAGGGGCACCAGGGCCAGGAAGGCCAGCAGGCCGAGGGTGATGAAGGGCCGCTTGGCAATGTCGGACAGGATCTCCGTCCAATTGAAGAACTGGTCCAGCACCAGCCAGGTGAGCAGGTGCAGGCAGGCGTAGAAGAAGGCGAACAGGCCCAGCATGCGCCGCAGCCGCAATGGCCAGGGGCGTCCGGTCCAGCGCCGCAGGGGTGTGGCGAGCAGGCTCAGCAGCAGGAAGCGTAGGGCCCAGATGCCGGTGCGGTCGGTGATGTCGTCGATGGGATTGGCGCTCAGGTGGTTGGTCAGGCCATCTGCCAGCAACCACGCCAGCGGTAGCAGCGCAGTGAAGAACACCAGGGGCTTGAACCAGCGACGGGCGGTGATGCCGGCAGGCCCCGCCATCAGAAATACTTCTTCAGGTCCATGCCCCGGTACAACCCGGCCACCTGCTCGGCGTAACCATTGAACATGAGCGTCTTGCGCTTGAAGAACTCGCCGATGCGCCGTTCCCTGCGCTGGCTCCAGCGCGGGTGGTCGACCTCGGGGTTGACGTTGGCATAGAAACCGTATTCACGCGGGGCCGCCAGGGACCAGGTGGTGGGCGGCTGCTCTTCTACCAGGCGGATGCGGACGATGGCCTTGATGCTCTTGAATCCGTACTTCCAGGGCACCACCAGCCGGATGGGTGCCCCGTTCTGGTTGGGCAGTACCTTGCCATACAGGCCCACGGCCAGGATGGTGAGCGGATGCATGGCCTCATCCAGCCGCAGTCCCTCACGGTAGGGCCATTTCAGGATGGGCCAGCGCTGGCCCGGCATGCGCTTGGGATCGTACAGGGTCTCGAAGGCGACATACTTCGCCTTGCCGGTGGGGTCGGCTTGGCGCAGCAGATCGGCGAGGGGAAAGCCGATCCAGGGAATCACCATGGACCAGCCCTCGACACAGCGCAGCCGGTAGATTCGCTCCTCCAGGGTCTGGCCGCGCAGCAGGTCCTCCAGTGCCCAGGTCCGGGGGTGGTGCACCGCCCCGTCCACCCGCAGTGACCAGGGATCGGTCTGGAAGCCGGCGGCTTGCTCTGCCGGATCCTCCTTGTCGGTGCCGAACTCGTAGTAGTTGTTGTAGTGGGTCACTGCCTTCCAAGGCGTGGTCTCCTCGCGGGTGCTGAGGGGCGAGGGCCGGATTCGTCCCAGGGTGGTCAGGGCCCGTGCCGGCCAGGGCAGGGCCAGGGACAGTGCCCCGCCCGCCAGGGTCAGGGCGCCGGCCTGCATGATGCGGCGGCGCTGTTGCCAGACCCCTTCGGGGGTGATCTCGGATGGTCGGACCTGCGGCGGTTGGTACATTGGGTAGGCTCCGGTTTTCGTCGAGATGATTATCGACCGCAGCCGAGTGGACCAGTTCTCATTTCCTCCCTGGGTTCAGGGGATCTCCTCGATGTAGGTGCGCACGATGGGGGTCTGGACGTAGAACTTGCGTCCCTTCTCGTCCCGGGCCCAAAAATAGTAATACCCCTTGGCCGGTTCCGAGGTCACCTTGCCCTTGCGTACGATCCATTGGCGCAGGTGGGTACCCTCGGCGAAGGTCACCCGGTAGTTGCCCTCCAGCCAGGTCACGCCCAGGCGCTCCAGCCGATTCTGCTGTTCCTGGCTGCAGCCGGCCAGCAGGCCCGCGGCGAGCAGTGGCAGCAGCCACATCCACTTGTATGTCATGCCATTTCACCTCCGGGTGAGATTCTCAGGATGCCGCGAGATCCTGCACCAGCGCCGCGAAACTTTCCACCGCCGGGAATTCCTCCGTCTCCCGCGGCGGCCCCTGGCTGTCGGGACGACGCACCGCCAGCAGGTAGCGGATGCCCGCATCCTGCGCCGCCCGCAGGATGGGCAGGCTGTCGTCGATGAGCAGGGTGCGCTCGGGCCTGAATGGCTGGCGTGAGGCCAGCCAGGGCCAGAAGGCCGGATCCTCCTTGGGACGGCCGAAATCGTGGGCACAGACCACCGCATCCAGGTGGCCGCCGAGACCGGTCTTCTCCAGCTTCAGCGCCAGGCTGGCGGCATGCGCATTGGTCACCAGGACCGTACGTTTCCCCGATCCACGGACCGCGTCCAGGAATTCGGTGACATGGGGGTGCACGGCGATGAGATGGTCCACCTCGGCCTTGAGCCGGGCGATGTCCAGGTCCAGTTCCCGGGACCAGTAGTCCACGCAGTACCAGTCCATGGTGCCTTCCACTGCCTGGAAACGCGGAAACAGCTCGGCCTTGGCCTGCGCCAGGGACAGGGCGTTGCGCTGCCCATAACGCAAGGGGACGTGTTCGCGCCAGAAATGATTGTCGAAATGGAGATCGAGCAGGGTGCCGTCCATGTCCAGCAACAGGGTGTCGATCTCGTGCCAGGGGAACATGCGGGTACCGGTCTCGCTCAGCCAGGGTTTGGCCCATCATAGCCGCTCGCCGGCAAGACTCAACCCCGGGTGCCTTCCGCTTTTGCCTCGGGGGGTCTATGCGCCCGATGCGCACGGCCAATGATGCGCACGGCGCTCCGCGCCTTTGCGCATCCTTGTATGTGCTGTCTCTCTCGGTATCCTGTTTGGCCGACAGGGTATCAGGGCAGGCAGGGAGGCTGAGCGCATCCTTAGGCCACGAGCCTGTTACGTAGATCAGCCCC
>JALWSQ010000229.1 GCA_026993645.1 Thiohalobacter sp. | reverse complement strand
GGTGTCGACCGATACCTGGGCAAGCCCTACCAGGAGCACGAACTCTTGGCCCTGATACGCGAAATGCTCGAGCAACGGGCGGTCCATGCCTGAACGCGCCCCGCTGCACGTGGCCCTGCTGGCGGACGATCCCGAGCGTCGGTCGGCGTTGCAACGGGCGCTGGCCGGGCAACGGGGGCTGGAGGTCGTCTGGGACGGCGCGCTGGCGGGTTTCGATCCGGAACGGCTGGGAGCCAGGCCGGCGGACCTGATCCTGGTGGACCTGCCCGCCCTGAGTGGCGGGGTGGACCAGTGTGAACGGCTCCTGCGTCAGGCGCCCTGCCCGGTGCTGTTCAACGAGGGACCGGTGCGGGCGGAGATGGACTGGCACGGGATCATGGCCCGCAAGCTGGACGCACTGGCCCGGGTGGCGGGCCCCGGGGTGACCAGGTCGGCGGGGGAAGGGGAAGGCCCGGCTACCCTGGCGAGACCCCTGACACCGGGGCATGCGGAGGGATCACCCCGGGTCTGGGCACTGGGGGCCTCCCTCGGCGGGCCGGATGCCCTGACCCGCTTCCTGGGCGGGCTGCCGGCGGCAGTGGAGGCCGGATTCATCCTGGCCCAGCACATGGGACCCGGCATGTTGCCCCTGTTGGTGGAACAGCTCGGCCGGGATGCGGCGCTTCCGGTGCGGGCGGCCAGCCCGGGTGAACGGTTGCGGATGGGAGAGGTCCTGGTGGTACCGGTGGACCGGTCTTTCCGGCTGACGCCGGCGGGTGAGATCCAGCTGGCGGCGGAGCCGGCCGCGGGATCCCTGCGGCCCAGTATCGACGATGTCTTCGCGACGGTCGGCGAGTGCTACGGGGCCGGCGCCGGGGCCATCGTCTTCAGCGGGATGGGCCAGGACGGCCTGCGCGGGGCCCGGGTGCTACGCGACCACGGTGGCCTGGTCTGGGCCCAGGACAGCGCCAGTGCTGCCATCGGCAGCATGCCGGACGCGGTACGCCGTGCGGGTCTCGTGTCCCGTTCCGGTACACCCGAGGAACTGGCGAGACAGCTGGTCGCCGAGCTGCAGCCGGTGACCGCCGGCGCGTGAAACAAAGGACGATGGAGAGGACCCGGAATGTCGACAGATAGAGATGCGGTACAGAGCCTGGTGGTCGAGTTGCAGGAGGGCAAGCTTCTGCTGCCCAACGTGGCGGTGGCCGAGGTGGTGCCGCAGGCAGAGGTCGCCTGGGCCGAGGGTGATCCCGACTGGTTGGTGGGCAGCCTGCAATGGCGTGGCCTGGCGCTGCCGGTGGTGGCGCTGGAGCGCTACCAGGGCGCGACCTTCCATGTCCCCGGTGGACCGGTGACGGTGCTGGTCATGAACACCCTGTCCGGCCGGATGTCGCCCGGTTTCTATGCCCTGGTGGTGGCCGCGCCGCCGCGGCTGGAGCGGGTGGTCGAAGGCGCCCTGACGCCCGCCGGGGACGGGATACCGGGGGCGGGCCTGACCCTGGATTACCAGGGGCAACGGGTGCTGCTGCCCGATCTGTCTGCCCTGGAACGCCATCTCCTCGGCAGCCGGGATTCCGCGGCCTGAGGCTCAGCCGCCGAGATCACCCCAGAGGAGCTGCATCCCCGCCAGGGCAGCGATGCCGGCGGTTTCGGTCCGCAGGATGCGCGGCCCCAGGCGCAGCCCGGTCCAGCCCGCCGCCTGCAGCCGTTCCCTCTCTTCCGTCGCCAGCCCGCCCTCCGGCCCGATCAGGAGGTCGATCGATTGCGGCGGGTCGCCGGCCTCCGCCAGCGGCACCCGGCCGGCCGGATCCAGGTAGTACCCCGGTGTGCCGGTCTGTTCCAGCCAGGCATCGAAGGGCAACAGCGGATGCACGGGCGGGATGTCGCTGCGCCCGCACTGTTCACAGGCCCCGACCACGATGCCGCGCCAGTGCGCCAGGCGTCGCTCCAGGCGCTCCCCCCGCAGCCGCACCTGGCTGTAGCGGGTGAGCAGCGGCTGGATGGCCGCCACCCCGAGTTCCACCGCCTTCTGGATGCTGTAGTCCATGCGCTCGCCCCGCGCCAGGCCCTGGACGAGGGTCACGCGCAGCGGGGACGGGGGCAGGCCCGGTCGCCGTTCCAGGATCTCCAGGTCGACGCCGGCCGGGTCGAGGGAGGCCAGCCGCGCCCGGGCCTCGATGCCGCTGCCGTCGAACAGCACGACCTCGGCGCCTGGTGCCAGGCGCAGGACCCGCAGGATCCGGTGACTGGCCTCGGCATCCAGTGCCAGCCGGGTGCCGGGTTCGGCGAGGGCGGTGCAGCGGAGGCGCGGGATGCGCATGGTGGCGCCGCGGGTCAGAGCCCCAGGTTGTGCCAGATCGCCAGCGTGGGTTCGGCCCGGTTCATGGTATAGAAATGAAGCCCCGGTGCCCCCTCCTGCAGCAGGATGGCGCAGAGCTCGGTCACCACCTCGGTGCCGAACGCGCGCAGCGAGGCCAGGTCGTCGCCGTAGGCCTCGAGCCGCTTGCGGATCCAGCGCGGTATCTCCGCCCCGCAGGCATCGGAGAAGCGGGCCAGCTGGGCATGGTTGGTGATGGGCATGATGCCCGGCACCACCGGGATGTCGATACCCCGCCGCTCGCAGCTGTCGATGAAGTGGAAATAGGCGTAGGGATTGAAGAAGTACTGGGTGATGGCGCTGTCGGCCCCGGCCTCGACCTTGCGCCGGAAGTTGTCCAGGTCACGCCAGGCGTCCGGTGCCTGGGGATGAAATTCGGGATAGGCGGCCACCTCGATGTGGAAGTGATCCCCCGTGTGCTCGCGGATGAAGCCGACCAGTTCGTTGGCATGGCGGAAGGCACCGGGTTCGTGCATGCCCGAGGGCATGTCGCCGCGCAGGGCCACGATACGGCGGATACCCGCCTCGCGGTAGCGGTCGAGGATGGCGGCGATGCTCTCCCGGGTCGAGCCGATGCAGGACAGGTGCGGGGCGGCCTCGTGGCCGGCCGCGCTGATGGCCCGCACCGTCTCGAAGGTGCCTTCCTGGGTGCTGCCGCCGGCACCGAAGGTGACGGAGAAGAAGGCGGGTTTCAGTGCCCCCAGTTCCGCGAGCACGGCCTGGAGCCGGGTCCGGCCCTCGTCGGTCTTGGGCGGAAAGAATTCGAAGCTGTAGGCCCGCGGGCGTCTCTTCTGCGATTCCATGAAATATAGTGAGGGGTGAGGGGTGAGGGGTTAGGAAGGGGAATACCCTCCTCACTCCTCACGCCTCACTCCTCACTCCTCACTCAATACCGATAGTAGTCTGGCTTGTAGGGGCCATCCACCGGGATGCCCAGGTACTCGGCCTGGTCCGGCCGCAACCGGGACAGGTGGGCCCCGATACGGTCCAGGTGCAGGCGGGCCACCTCCTCGTCCAGCTTCTTGGGCAGCACGTAGACCCGGCGCTGGTAGTTCTCCGGGTGGTTGAACAGCTCCATCTGGGCCAGTACCTGGTTGGTGAAGGAATTGGACATGACGAAGCTGGGATGGCCGGTGGCACAGCCCAGGTTCACCAGCCGGCCTTCCGCCAGCAGGATGATGCGCTTGCCGTCGGGGAAGACGACGTGATCGACCTGGGGCTTGATGTTCTCCCAGGTGTAGTTGCGCAGGCTGGCCACATCGATTTCGTTGTCGAAGTGGCCGATGTTGCAGACGATGGCCTCGTTCTTCATGGCGGCCATGTGGTCGTGCTGGATGACGTGGTAGTTGCCGGTGGCGGTGACGAAGATGTCCGCCAGCGGTGCCGCCTCCTCCATGGTGACCACGCGATAACCCTCCATGGCGGCCTGCAGGGCGCAGATGGGGTCGATCTCGGTGACCCAGACCGTGGCCCCCAGGCCACGCAGCGACTGGGCGCAGCCCTTGCCCACGTCACCGTAACCCAGGACCACGCAGATCTTGCCCGCGATCATCACGTCGGTGGCGCGCTTGATGCCGTCCACCAGCGACTCGCGGCAGCCGTAGAGGTTGTCGAACTTGGACTTGGTCACCGAGTCGTTGACGTTGATGGCGGGGAACGGCAGCTCGCCCCGCTCCTCCATCTGGTACAGGCGGTGGACGCCGGTGGTGGTCTCCTCGGTCACGCCGCGGATCCGGTCGCGGATGTTGGAGTACCAGTGGGGATCCTCGGCCAGCCGTGTCCGGATGGCGCTGAACAGGGCGACCTCCTCCTCGCTCCCGGGGTTGTCCAGCAGGGTCGGATCCTGCTCCGCCCGGCTGCCCAGGTGGATCAGCAGGGTGGCGTCACCGCCATCGTCGAGGATCATGTTGGGGGTGCCGCCGTCGGCCCATTCCATGATGCGGTGGGTGAAGGCCCAGTACTCGTCCAGGCTCTCGCCCTTGTAGGCGAACACCGGGATACCGCGGGCGGCGATGGCCGCGGCGGCATGGTCCTGGGTGGAGAAGATGTTGCAGGAGGCCCAGCGCACCTCGGCGCCCAGGGCCACCAGGGTCTCGATCAGCACCGCCGTCTGTATGGTCATGTGCAGGCTGCCGGCGATGCGGGCGCCGGCCAGCGGCTGGTCCGCCGCGTATTTCTGGCGCAGGGCCATCAGGCCGGGCATCTCCGTCTCGGCGATGGTGATCTCCTTGCGGCCCCACTCGGCCAGGCCGATATCCGCCACCTTGCAATCCGGGTTCAATGTCTCTGCGGCTCGTGTCGCCATCCGTTCTTCCCCTCAGTGGTTTGCGTTGTTCCGCTCCTCGTTGCGCCGACCGTTCAGGCGGCGTGTTCCGGCAGGCCGGCGTCGGCCCGCAGGTCCGCCACCTTGTCGGTGCGCTCCCAGGTGAACTCGGGTTCCTCGCGCCCGAAGTGGCCATAGGCCGCGGTGCCGCGGTAGATGGGCCGCAGCAGGTCGAGCATGCGGATCAGTCCCTTGGGCCGGAGATCGAAGTGGGCCCGGATCAGCTCCACGATGCGGCTGTCCGCCAGCTTGCCGGTGCCGAAGGTGTTGACGCTGATGGAGGTGGGTTCGGCCACGCCGATGGCATAGGACACCTGGATCTCACAGCGTTCCGCCAGCCCTGCCGCCACGATGTTCTTGGCCACGTAGCGGCAGGCATAGGCGGCGGACCGGTCCACCTTGGACGGATCCTTGCCCGAGAAGGCGCCGCCGCCGTGGCGTGCCATGCCGCCATAGGTGTCGACGATGATCTTGCGCCCGGTGAGCCCGCAGTCGCCGACCGGTCCACCGATGACGAAGCGGCCGGTGGGATTGATGTAGAACCGGGTGTCGCGGGTGATCCATTCCGCCGGCAGCATGGGCAGGATGATTTCGTCCATGACCGCCTCGCGCAGGGCGCGGTTGTCCACCTCCGGGTCGTGCTGGGTGGACAGCACCACGGCATCCACCGCCACCGGGCGCCCGTTTTCGTAGCGCAGAGTGACCTGGCTCTTGGCGTCCGGGCGCAGCCAGGGCAGCGTGCCTGCCTTGCGTACCTCGGCCTGGCGCTGCACCAGGCGGTGGGCGAAGGTGATGGCCGCGGGCATGTAGACGTCGGTCTCGTCGGTGGCGTAGCCGAACATGAGCCCCTGGTCGCCGGCGCCCTGTTCATGCTCCTCGCTCTCGTCCACGCCGCGGGCGATGTCCGGCGACTGCTTGCCGATGGCGCTGATCACGGCACAGGATTCCCAGTCGAAGCCCATGTCCGAGCTGTTGTAGCCGATGTCACGCACCGTGTGGCGCACCACCCGCTCGATGTCGAGCCAGGCATCGGTGGTGATCTCGCCCGCCACCAGCACCATGCCGGTCTTGACCAGGGTCTCGCAGGCCACCCGGGAGGTGGGGTCGAGTTCCAGCAGGCCGTCCAGCACGGCGTCGGAGATCTGGTCGGCCACCTTGTCGGGGTGGCCCTCGGAGACGGATTCGGAGGTGAACAGGAAGCTTTCGGTCATGGCAGGGTTCCGTATGCGGGTATGCTTTGTTGGAGACGCCGGAAACGAACCCCGAACTCTAGCAGAGAATGGCGTACGGTGCGAGACGGCTTGGTGCGCCGGCGCCGGCACAGTATAGTTCCCCCGGCGATGCCCCGCTCTTGAAACTGAGGTGAATTGTCATGGTGAGTCTCGAGACCCCCGTCTGTGAATTCGGCAAGCCGGCCATCGATTTCCGGTTGCCCGGCACCGATGGCAGGATCTGGACCCTGGAGGACTGTCGCGGAGAAAAGGGCCTGCTGGTGATGTTCATCTGCAACCACTGCCCCTACGTCAAGGCCATCCGCGAACGCTTGGTGCGGGATACCCGCGAACTGCTGGATTACGGCATCCGCAGCGTTGCGATCATGTCCAACGATCCCACGGAATATCCCGAGGATTCGTTCGAGAACATGCAGCGGGTCGCCCGCGAGTACGATTTCCCCTTCCCCTACCTGTGGGACCAGACCCAGGCGGTAGCCAGGGCCTATGGTGCTGTTTGTACACCGGATTTCTTCGGCTACAACGCGGACCTCGAACTCCAGTACCGGGGCCGGCTGGATGCCAGCCGCAAGGAGACGGCACCCCCGGACGCGCGGCGGGAGCTGTTCGAGGCCATGGTCCAGGTGGCGCGCACGGGGCGGGGGCCGGAGCAGCAGATCCCGAGCATCGGCTGTTCCATCAAGTGGCGCGAGCCCGAGTCGGTATAAGCATAGTTGAATTACCCATAAACATCGTCTATTGGTCGGCCCACCGGGGTGGCGGAAGCCCCCAGTGTTGCGACGTCCGACCTTCTGGGTGAAAATAGCGCGCTCGATCGAGCGCCGGCAGGGCCCGTCATCCGGGTCCCGGGGCCGGGCGCAGCCGAATTTCAGCACGGAGTCCAGGTATCCCCCGGGTGTCCTGCCGGCTCCGTTGCCGGTGCCGCCGCGGGGGCTGCCGGCACAGCGCGCCGTGAACCTCAATTCATGGGCGACCGAGCGTCGGGGCGCCAGCGGCAGGACGCAGGCGGGCGCCGGACACCGGCAGGGGGGCATGCGGGCCGGTGGGCGTGACGGATACGCATACAGCACACAACGGAATCTTTCAGCGAATACAGGAGAGACCTATGCCTTCGCGCAGAGAACTAGCCAATGCCATCCGGGCGCTGAGTATGGACGCCGTGCAGAAGGCCAAGTCCGGCCATCCCGGCGCGCCCATGGGCATGGCGGACATCGCCGAGGTCCTGTGGAACGACCACCTGCGCCACAACCCGGCCAACCCCAAGTGGCCCAACCGCGACCGCTTCGTGTTGTCCAATGGCCATGGTTCCATGCTGATCTATTCCCTGCTGCATCTCACGGGCTACGATCTGTCCATGGACGATCTGCGCAACTTCCGCCAGCTCCATTCCAAGACCCCCGGCCACCCCGAGTACGGCTACACCCCCGGGGTGGAGACTACCACCGGTCCCCTGGGACAGGGCGTCACCAACGCCGTCGGCATGGCCATCGCGGAGAAGGTCCTCGCCGCCCAGTTCAACCGCGAGGGTCATCACATCGTCGATCACTACACCTATGTCTTCCTCGGTGACGGCTGCCTGATGGAGGGGATCTCCCACGAGGCCTGTTCGCTGGCGGGCACCCTGGGGCTGGGCAAGCTGATCTGCTTCTACGACGACAACGATATTTCCATCGACGGCCACGTCAGCGGCTGGTTCACCGACGACACACCCAAGCGGTTCGAGGCCTACGGCTGGCACGTGGTGCGGGGCGTGGACGGCCATGATGCCGAGGCGGTCGAGCGCGCCATCCAGGAGGCGCGTTCGGTCAACGACAAGCCCTCCCTGATCTGCTGCAAGACGGTGATCGGCTACGGCGCCCCCAACCTGTGCGGCAGCCACGACTGTCACGGCGCCCCGCTGGGCGAGGACGAGATCGCGGCGGCGCGGGAGAATCTGGGCTGGAAGTACGAGCCGTTCGTGATTCCCGACGAGATCTATGCCGGCTGGGATGCGCGGGACAAGGGCGCGCGCTGGGAGGCGGAGTGGAACGAGCGTTTCGCCGCCTACCGGGCCGCCTACCCGGACCTGGCCGCCGAGTTCGAGCGCCGCATGGCGGGTGAGCTGCCGGCCGACTGGGCGCAGAAGGCGGCGGAATTCGTGCAGTCGGTGGTGGCGGAGAACAAGGCGGTGGCCACACGCAAGGCATCACAGGCGGCCATCAACGGCTATGCGCCCATGCTGCCGGAGATGCTGGGTGGTTCCGCCGACCTGACCGGGTCCAACAACACCAACTGGAAGGGCAGCAAGTCCATCAGCAATACCGATGCCGACGGCAACTACATCCACTACGGCGTCCGCGAGTTCGGCATGTCGGCCATCATGAACGGCATGGCGCTGCATGGCGGCTTCAGGCCCTATGGCGGCACCTTCCTCGTGTTCTCGGACTATGCCCGCAATGCGGTGCGCATGGCCGCGCTGATGAAGCTGCCGGTGATCCACGTCTACACCCATGACTCCATTGGCCTGGGCGAGGACGGTCCCACCCATCAGCCCATCGAACACGTCGCCTCGCTGCGTCTCATCCCCAACATGTCGCTGTGGCGGCCGGCGGATGCGGTGGAGACGGCAGTGGCCTGGAAGATGGCCATCGAGCGCAGCGACGGCCCCACCTGCCTGATCCTGACCCGCCAGAACCTGGATCCGCAGCCGCGCACGCCGGAGCAGCTGGCCGCCATCGAGCGCGGCGGCTACGTGCTGCATGATTGCGACGGGGAGCCGGAACTGCTGCTCATCGCCACCGGTTCCGAGGTGGCCCTGGCCATGGCGGCGGCCGAGGCACTCAGCGCCAAGGGCCGGCGGGTGCGAGTGGTGTCCATGCCTTCGACCGACCGGTTCGATGCCCAGGACGCGGCCTACCGGGAATCCGTGCTGCCGTCCGCGGTCCGGCGGCGGGTGGCCATCGAGGCCGGTATCAGCGACTACTGGCGCAAGTACGTGGGGCTGGAGGGCCGCATCGTCGGCATGACCCGCTTCGGCGAGTCGGCACCGGCCCCCGCCCTGTTCGAATACTTCGGCTTCACCGTGGACAACGTGGTGAAGACGGCCGAGGCGCTGTTCTGACGATCATGGCGCCCGGCCGGCCGATGCGGGCCGGGCACCCCCGAATTCACTGAGCGAGAACCAAGGGAGTAACACAATGGCAATCAAGGTTGCAATCAACGGGTACGGCCGTATCGGCCGCAACGTCCTGCGGGCCCTGTACGAGGCCGGCCGTACCGACGAGATCCAGATCGTCGCCATCAACGACCTGGGTGATGCCAACACCAATGCCCATCTGACCCGCTTCGACACGGTGCATGGCAAGTTCGGCGGCAGCGTCGAGGTCGATGGCGACAGCATGGTGGTCAATGGCGACCGCATCCGCGTGGTGGCGGAACGGGATCCGTCCAAGCTGCCCTGGGGCGAGCTGGGCATCGACGTGGTGATGGAATGCACCGGCCTGTTCCGTACCAAGGAGAAGGCCTCGGCGCACCTGACCGCCGGTGCCAAGAAGGTGGTGATCTCCGCCCCCGGCGGCAAGGACGTCGATGCCACCATCGTCTATGGCGTCAACCACGATACCCTGAAGGCGTCGGACACCGTCATCTCCAACGCCTCCTGCACCACCAACTGCCTGGCGCCCCTGGTCAAGCCTCTGCACGACAAGATCGGCATCGTGCGTGGCCTGATGACCACCATCCATTCCTACACCAACGACCAGGTGTTGACCGACGTCTATCACTCCGACCTGCGCCGCGCGCGCAGCGCCACCCAGTCCATGATCCCGACCAAGACCGGTGCCGCGGCGGCGGTGGGTCTGGTGCTGCCGGAACTCAACGGCAAGCTGGATGGCTTCGCCGTGCGGGTGCCGACCATCAACGTGTCGGTGGTGGACCTCAGCTTCGAGCCGGCGCGGGACACCTCGGTCGAGGAGATCAACGACATCCTCAAGGCGGCCAGTGAGGGCGAGCTGAAGGGCATCCTGGCCTACAACGACGGGCCGCTGGTGTCGGTGGACTTCAACCACACCACGGTGTCCTCCACCTATGACGCCACCCTGACGCGGACCATCGACGGCAAGCTGTTCAAGATCTGCTCCTGGTACGACAACGAGTGGGGCTTCTCCAACCGCATGCTGGATACCACCATTGCGCTGATGAACGCCAAGTAAGGCGGCCACGGCCAACGGGATCCGGCAGGGTGTTTGCGCGGTGGCGCCGTGTGCGCCGCCGCGCGGCACCGTTCCCGCCGGTGCAGAGGCTTTTGTCACTTAGGAGTGGATCATGTCAGTGATCAAGATGACCGACCTGGATCTCGCCGGCAAGCGGGTGCTCATCCGGCAGGATCTCAACGTCCCCGTCAAGGACGGCCGGGTGACCTCGGACAAGCGTATCCGTGCCAGCCTGCCGACCATCGAGCATGCCATGCAGGCCGGTGCCCGGGTCATGCTCATGTCCCACCTGGGGCGTCCCACCGAGGGTGAGTACGCCGAGGAATTCTCCATGCGGCCGGTGGCCGACCGGCTGGGTGAACTGCTCGGCCGCGAGGTCCGGCTGGTGCAGAACTACCTCGACCAGGCCCCCGCGCTGGACGCGGGCGAGGTGGTACTGTTGGAGAACGTGCGTTTCAACAAGGGCGAGAAGAAGAACGACGACGATCTGGCCAAGGCCTATGCCGCCCTGTGCGACGTGTTCGTGATGGATGCCTTCGGCACCGCCCACCGGGCCCAGGCCTCCACCCACGGCGTGGCCCGGTTCGCGCCGGTGGCCTGCGCCGGCCCGCTGCTGGCCGCGGAGCTGGAGGCGCTGGGCAAGGCCCTGGACGATCCGGCCCGGCCCATGGTGGCCATCGTCGGCGGCTCCAAGGTGTCTACCAAGCTGACGGTGCTGGATGCACTGTCGCGGGTGGTGGACCAGCTCATCCCCGGGGGCGGCATCGCCAATACCTTCATCGCCGCCGCTGGCCACCCGGTGGGCAAGTCGCTGTACGAGGAGGACCTGGTTCCCGAGGCCAGGCGGCTGATGGAGGCGGCGCGGGCCAAGGGCGGGGAGATCCCGGTCCCCACCGACGTGGTGGTGGGCAAGGAGTTCTCGGACAGCGCCGTGGCCACGGTCAAGAAGGTGGACGAGGTCGCCGCCGACGACATGATCTTCGACATCGGCCCCGAGACGGCGGCCCGTTACGGCGAGATGCTCAAGTCCGCCGGCACCATCGTCTGGAATGGCCCCGTCGGCGTGTTCGAATTCGACCAGTTCGGCAAGGGAACCGAGGCCCTGGCCCATGCCATCGCGGACTCCGGGGGTTTCTCCATTGCCGGTGGAGGTGATACCCTCGCAGCCGTGGACAAGTATGGCGTGGCGGATCGCATTTCCTACATCTCCACCGGCGGCGGTGCCTTCCTCGAATTCCTGGAGGGCAAGAAGCTGCCGGCGGTGGCCATCCTCCAGGAACGCGCCAAGGGCTGAGGGCGGGGCGGCGGTCGCCGGGGGTGCCCCGGCGGACCGCCGGCCACCGTTCGGGAGACCATGCTGAGACGAACCAAGATCATTGCCACCCTCGGGCCGGCGACCGATGACCCCAAGGTGCTGGATGCCCTGATCCAGGCCGGGGTCGACGTGGTGCGGGTGAACTTCTCCCATGGTCAGGCAGAGGACCACCTGGAGCGGGCGCAGACGGTGCGCAACCGGGCCCGGGCCCATGGCCGCCAGGTGGGCGTGCTGGCCGACCTGCAGGGCCCCAAGATCCGCATCGAATGTTTCCGGGATGCTGACCGGGTGGAGCTGGAGGAGGGGGCGCACTTCGTGCTGGATGCGACCCTCCCGGCCGATGCCGGCACCCGCGAGCGGGTGGGCATCACCTACAAGCAGCTGCCGGAGGACGTACACCGTGGTGACACCCTGTTGCTGGACGATGGCCAGATCGTCCTCTGGGTGGAGGATGTCTCCGGCAGCGAGATCGTCTGCCGGGTGGTGGTGGGCGGGGTGCTCTCGAACAGCAAGGGCATCAACCGCCAGGGCGGCGGCCTGTCGGCACGCGCCCTGACCGACAAGGACCGCTCCGACATCCGCAGTGCCGCCGCCATGCAGGCGGACTACCTGGCGGTCTCCTTTCCGCGCTCGGCGGCCGACATCTTCGAGGCCCGCGACCTGCTGCGCGAGGCCGGCGGCCATGGGGGCATCATCGCCAAGATCGAGCGGGCCGAGGCGATCGAGAACATCGAGGAGATCGTCGATGCCGCCGACGCGGTCATGATCGCGCGTGGCGACCTGGGCGTGGAGATCGGTGACGCCGAGCTGCCCGCGGTGCAGAAGCGGATCATCCAGATCGCCCGCCACCACGACCGGGTTGTGATCACCGCGACCCAGATGATGCAATCCATGGTGGACAGCCCCCTGCCCACCCGCGCCGAGGTATTCGACGTCGCCAACGCGGTGATCGACGGCACCGACGCGGTGATGTTGTCGGCGGAGACGGCGGCCGGGCGGTACCCGGCCAAGGCGGTCGAGGCCATGGACCGCATCTGCAAGGGCGCGGAACGCCAGCGCACCGCCATGGCGGTGGAGCGGCGCACCCACCTGCAATTCAACCGCATCGACGAGGCCATCGCCAAGGCAGCCATGTACACGGCCAACCACCTGGGCGTGAAGGCCATCGCCGCACTGACGGAATCCGGCGCCACGCCGCTGTGGATGTCGCGCATCAGTTCCGGCATCCCCATCTACGCCTTGACGCGTCACGTGGAGACGCGTAGAAAAGTAACGCTCTATCGTGGGGTCTACCCGGTGAGCTTCGACGTGACCACCACCGACCATCCCAGGGTCAACAAGGAGGCCATCGACGAGCTGATGCGGCGCGGCGCGGTGCGGGACGGGGACCTGGTGATCATCACCAAGGGGGATCTCGCCGGCGTGCATGGTGGCACCAACGCCATGAAGATCATCCGGGTGGGAGAGCACGAACTGCCGGCCCGGGGCGACTGAGGGCGCCGCCGGCCGGCGGTAACGAATTGTCGTACAACGAACCGGAAGCGGCCGGGGCCAGCGCCGGGCCGCATCCAGAGAGATGACCATTCCCAAGGAGAACCAGTATGGCGCTTATTTCCCTGCGTGAGCTGCTCGATCATGCGGCCGAGAACGGCTACGGCGTTCCGGCCTTCAACGTGAACAACATGGAACAGATGCACGCCATCATGGAGGCGGCGGACGAGACCGACAGCCCCGTGATCGTGCAGGCCTCGGCCGGTGCCCGGTCCTATGCCGGGGCCCCCTTTCTCTACCACCTGATGAAGGCCGCGTCGGAGCAATGGCCGCACATCCCCATCGTGGTGCACCAGGACCACGGGGCCTCGCCCGGCGTCTGCCTGCGGTCCATCCAGCTCGGCTTCACCTCGGTGATGATGGACGGCTCGCTGATGGAGGACATGAAGACGCCCTCCAGCTACGAGTACAACGTGGAGGTGACCCGGCGCGTCGCCGAGATGGCCCATGCCGGCGGTGTCTCGGTGGAGGGCGAGCTGGGCTGCCTGGGCTCGCTCGAGACCGGCATGGCCGGCGAGGAGGATGGTTCCGGTGCCGAGGGCAAGCTGACCAAGGACCAGCTGCTGACCGACCCCGACCAGGCCGCGGACTTCGTCCGCAAGACCCAGGTCGATGCCCTGGCCATCGCCATCGGCACCTCCCATGGCGCCTACAAATTCACCCGGCCACCGACGGGAGAGATCCTGGCCATCGACCGCATCAAGGAGATCCATGCCCGCATCCCCGATACCCATCTGGTGATGCACGGTTCCTCCTCCGTGCCGCAGGACTGGCTGGAGATCATCAACAGCCATGGCGGTGACATGGGCGAGACCTATGGCGTGCCGGTGGAGGAGATCCAGGAAGGGATCAAGCACGGGGTGCGCAAGGTCAATATCGACACCGACCTGCGCATGGCCAGTACCGGCGCCATCCGCAAGCACCTGGCCGAGAACCCCAAGAACTTCGATCCGCGCAAGTATCTGAAGGCGGCCAAGGATGCCATGAAGGGGATCTGCAAGGCGCGCTACGAGGCCTTCGGGACCTGCGGCCAGGCCGGCAAGCTGCGCTGCATCAGCCTGGAGGAGATGGTCCAGCGCTATGCCGCCGGCGAACTGGACCCGCGCGTGAGCTGAACCCGCTCCGGGCGGCCTACCACGACGGGAGGGGCGGCACCTGGTGCCGCCCCTCCTTTTGTCTGGATACCGGGACCGGTACGGGCAAGCAAAAAAGAACCCCTCGTGCGAGGGGTTCCCGTGGTCGTTGCCGCCAGGCCGCTGCCTACTTCTTGGCGATTTCCTCCAACTGCTTGGCCCGGATGACCTGGCCGTCCAGGCCCGCCTCCTTGAGCGACTTGCCGTAGGCGACGCTCATCAGGGTGCTGTAGTAGACCACCGGCATCTTGAACTTGGTGCCGTACTTGGCATTGATCTGGTCCTGGTAGACCTCCACGTTCATCTGGCAGACCGGGCAGGGCGTGACGATCAGCTCGGCCCCGTTGTCGTAGGCCGACTCGATGATGCCCTTGATCAACTCCTGGCTCTTCTCCGGCTCGCTGAAGGCCAGTGCGCCACCGCAGCACTGGACCTTCTTCTCGTAGTTCTCGCAGGGCTCGGCCCCCAGCGTCTCCACCAGCTTGTCGAGATACTTGGGATTCTCGAAGGATTCCCCGGCGATCCCGAACGGGCGGTTGGTCTGGCAGCCGACATAGCCGGCGATCTTGATGCCTTCCAGGGGTTTCTTGACCGGCTTGCCCAGCTCCTCGTAGCCGAAGTCCTCGATCAGCACCTCGACCATGTGGCGCACCTTCTGGTCCGCCTTCACCTGGAGCCCGGCCGCGGCCAGGGCCTCGTTGGTCTCCTTCATGAGTTCCTCGTCGGCGTGCAGCCGCTCCTGGGTCTCCTTGGTCGCGAGCCAGCAGGCGGCACAGGTGGCGACGATGTCCTGGCCCGGGTGGGCCTGCTCGGACAGGGCCATGTTGCGGGCCGACAGGGCCAGCCGCGGCAGCTCGCCGCCGCCGGCATAGCCGATGGAGGCAGAGCAGCAGTTCCAGTCCGGGATCTCGTTGAGTTCCACGTCCAGGACATCACACATGCTCTGTACCGAGGTCAGGTAGTTCGATGCGGAGGCCGCCTTCTGGGACGAACATCCGGGGTAGAACGAGTAGGATTTCTTAGCCATGGGATTCTCCTCAGGCGCCAGACCGGCCGATCTTGGCGTCCTCGATTTCCTGGGCCTTGGCCAGGATGGCCTGCAGCCCCTTGGTGTCCTTGCAGGAATGACCGCCCACCATCTCCATGGGGTTGAGCCGCTTGGTCTTCCACATGCCGAGGCCGATGTCCTTCATCTTGAGCGAGGTCTTGATGCCCTCGCTGAAGCCGTTCATGAAGTACAGGGCCAGCCCCAGCTTGAGCTCGTTGACCCGGCCGGTCTTGGTCAGGTTGTCCCAGAACAGCTGGGCGAACTTGGCGGTCGGCTGTTCCTTGGGTGCCAGGCCCAGGCGCTTGGCGTAGGTGGCCAGGCCATGCATGATGTGGGTGATGGGCAGGCCGCGGGGGCAGCGCACGATGCAGTTGTAGCAGGAGGTGCACATCCACATGGAGTCGGAGGTGAGCACCTGCTCGCGTTCCCCTTCCCGGATCATCATGAAGATCTCCTGCGGCGGGTGTGCCCAGTGGGGGCCGAACGGGCAGGAGCCCGAACAGACGCCGCACTGCATGCACATCTTGACCCACTCGCCTTCCTCGACGTTGGATTCCACCTCCTTGAGGAAGTTGCCACGGAATTGCTCGATCATCTGCTGGTTGTAGTCGCTCATAACCGGCTCCTAGAACTTGAATGGGCTCATGCCGATCTTGTCGATGGTTTCGGCCATCTCGTTGATCAGCCCGGGCGCGCGTTCGATGTCGGTAATGGCGACCTCGTAGGTTGCCACCCGTTCCTTTTCCAGATTGAGCTGCGACAGGGTGTCGTCGATCTTGCTCATGCGGTAATGGGCCATCTCCGATCCCTTGACGAAGTGGCACTGGTAGTTTTCGCCCTTCTGGCAGCCCATGAGGACGACGCCGTCGTAGCCGCTGTTCAGGGCATCGGTCACCCAGATGGTGTTGACCGAACCCAGGCAACGCACGGGGATGACGCGTGCCCACTGGCTGTACTGCTGGCCGCTCTGGGCCGCCATGTCCAGCGCCGGGTAGGCATCGTTCTCGCAGGCCAGGACCAGGATGCGCGGCTTCTCGTCGAACTCGTCGGGGATGTCCACGTTCTTGATCTGCTGGCCGACGGTGTCCACCGAGTAGTTCTCGAACGAGATCACCCGCACCGGGCAGGCGCCCATGCAGGTGCCGCAGCGGCGGCAGCGGGACTCGTTGAACTGCGGATAGCGCTGCTCGTCCTCGTCGATGGCGCCGAACGGGCATTCCACGGTGCAGCGCTTGCACTGGGTGCAGCCCTCCTTGCGGAAGCTGGGGAAGGACAGGTCACCCGAGCGCGGGTGCGCGGCCCGGCCCAGCTTGGCATTCTCCACCGCCTGGATGGCCTTGAGGGCGGCACCGGTCGCATCCTCGATGGCCGACATCATGTCCATGGGCCGGCGCACGGGGCCGGTGGCATAGATGCCGGTACGGCGCGACTCGTAGGGGAAGCAGATGAAGTGGGAGTCGGTGAAGCCGTACTTGAGCTGGGGAATGTCCTTGCCCTGGCGATAGGTCAGGTTGAGGATGGATTCCACCGGAATCTCCACGCTGTCACCACCGTTGTCCCCGGCATCGTCCTCCGCGCCCTCTACGTTGGGCGCGGATACCGCCTCGATGTCGACGCCGGAGTTGGGCACCATGCCGGTGGCAAGGACCACCAGGTCCACGTCGCGCTCGATGGTCTCGTCCAGGATGATGTCCTTGTACTTGACCTTGGCGCCGTTGCCGCTGCTGGCGACGTCCTCGACCACGCCCTTGACGAAGGTGATGCCCTTCTGTTGGCCGCTGCGATAGAAGTCCTCGCCCGGGGCGCCCGGGGTGCGCAGGTCGGTGTACAGGATCTCGGTGTCGATGTCGCGGTTGCGATCCTTGAAGTACATCGCCTGCTTGATGGAGGTCAGGCAGCAGTGGCCGGAGCAGTAGGGCAGGTGGCCCTCCTTCTGGCTGCGCTGGCCGGCGCACTGCACGAACAGCACCCGCTCCACCTCCTTGCCGTCGGACGGGCGCTTGACCGGGCCGTCACCGGCCGCGCGCACCAGCGCCTCCAGTCCCATCTGGTCGACCACGTCGGGGGTCTTGCCATAGCCCAGCTCGGGCAGCTGGCTGGCATCGTAGGGCTTGAAGCCCGAGGCCTGGATGATGGCCCCGAAGTTCTCGGTGCGGGTGGTGCCGGACTCGGTGGCGATGTCGGCGGAGAAGCAGCCGGGGGCCCCCGAGGTCCGCGCCAGGGTCGAGTTGAGGCAGACCTCGATCAGCTCGTTGGCCTCGATCTCGGCGGCCAGCGCGGCCACCCCGGTATCCTCCGGGTCGGCATAGGGGGCCCGTTCCGGCACCCGCTTGACCAGCTCGGCCGCGACGCCACCCAGTTGCCCGCTCTTCTCCACCAGGGTGACCGGGTAGCCGGCGCGGGCCGCCTCCAGCGCGGCGGTCATGCCGGAGATGCCGCCGCCCACCACCAGGATGCGGCTGCTGGCATCGGTCTTCTCGTTCGGGGTGGGCGGGTTCATGTGCTTGATCTCGGCACAGCCCATGCGCACGTAGTCGGCCGCCATCTCCTGGGTGGTCTCGCGATCCTCGTCGGTGTCGGGCCGGACCCAGATCACCCCCTCGCGCAGGTTGGTGCGGTTGATGCAGACGCCGTCGAAGTCGAAGGCGTCGGTCTTGGCGCGGCGGGAACAGGCGGCGATGACCACCCGGTTCACGCCCTCGTTGGCGATGTCGTCGCGAATCATCTGGACGCCGGCCTCCGAGCACAGGAAGTCGTGCTCGCGGGCGATGGCGGCCTTGCCTTCGCGCTCGGCGATGGTGACCAGCTGGCTGGTGTCCAGGCGGTCGCCCAGGCCACACCCCTTGCAGATATAGGCTCCAATCTTGGCTTCAGACACGGTCAGACCTCCGTTCCGGCAACCCGGTTAACAACCTGAATGGCACGCAGCGCGCTGGCGGTGGCGTTCTGCACCGCCCGGTTCACGTCCAGCGCGTCCGACGAGCAGCCGGCGGCGAAGAAGGCGCCGTTGGCCTCGTCCTGCTGGACGAAGCCCTCCTCGTTCAGGACCACGTCGACGGGAAATTCCCCCGCCGGTACGCTGGGCTCCATGCCGATGGCCAGGACCACCAGGTCGTGGGGGTTGCTGTAGCGGTGATACCCCTCGGTATCCACGCCGTTCAGCACCGGATTGCCGGTCTCCCGGTCTTCGGTGATGCTGGCCACCTTGGATTTGATGAAACTGACGTTCTCATCGGCCCGCACCTTCTGGTAGAAATCGTCGATACGGTCGATGGCGCGGATGTCGATGTAGTAGACCGACGCCTTGAAGTCGTCGCCGTACTTGTCCCGCAGATAGGTGGTCTGCTTGAGCGTGGCCATGCAGCAGATGCGCGAGCAGTGCTTGAGATGGTTGCGGTCGCGCGAGCCGGCGCACTGGATGAAGGCCACGTTCTTGGCCTCCTTGCCGTCCGAGGGCCGCAACAGCTTGCCGCCGGTGGGGCCATGGGGGTCGGCCATGCGCTCGAACTCCACGCTGGTGATGACGTTGGCGAAGCGGTCGTAGCCGTAGGGCTGGATACGGGCGGCATCGTAGGGGCGCCAGCCGGTGGCCCAGATGATGGCGCCGACCGTGATCTGGGTCTCCTGGGGCTGCATGTCCAGGTCGATGGCGTCGTACTTGCAGGCCTCCTTGGCCCGGGTGGCATCGTCGGTGCCGATGATGCGCGGATCCAGCACGTAGCGCATGGGATAGGCCAGGCTGTAGGGCAGGTAGGCCCCCTTGCGCTTGCCCAGGCCGAAGTTGTGCTCGTTGTCGAACTCGGCCTCCACCGCCCGGGCGCATTCGCCGCAGGCGGTGCAGTTCTCGGTGACGTAACGGGGCTGGGTGCGGAGGCTGACCTGGTAGTTGCCGGCCTCGCCCGTGACCGCGGTGACCTCGGTCATGGTCAGCAGCCGCAGGTTGCGGTTGGCCTTCATGCGGCGCAGGTTGATCTCCAGGCCGCACTTGGGGTGGCACAGCTTGGGAAAGTACTTGTACAGCTGACCGACGCGGCCGCCGACGGAGGGATTCTTCTCCACCAGGATGACCTGCTTGCCGCACTCCGCTGCCTCGAGTGCGGCGGTCATCCCGGCGATCCCTCCGCCCACCACCAGGATCGTCTGGTTGGTTGCGATTACCTCCGACATTAGATGGTCCTCCGTCTAGGATGCTGACTCTGAAAGCCCTGGTTCCGGGGGTGCGGGCGGGATGCCGCCACCGCGCCCACCGGGCAATCCGGTGCTGCAAGGCCTGCCCGCGCGACCGACGTCGTTGGACCTGACCGATTTCGTCAAGTATTCTCGCGGGTCTCCCGGCCCGGTGAACGGGCGGGCCGGCGGGCGAATGGGGCAGCCGTTGCAGGGGACGCCCCGCGCGCAGCCTGCAAAAGATACCTGCTCGGCCCGGTGGGCGCTACCTGCCAAACGGGGTACATGGCATCGAAATTTCGAATGTATAAATAGAATGGATATATATCCTCCAGGGTCCCTGGGGCATGTTGCCCCGGCGCAGTGGGGGCGGTACCTTGGGCGGGACGGGGACAGGGGACAGACCGTGAAGGCGCACGCACTCAAGCCGGAAGAGTATTTCATCACCGAGGAGCCCTACTACGAGCCGCAGGGCAACGAGATCGCCGTGTTCGAGGCGGCGTTCCGCAACGGGCTGCCCTGCCTGCTCAAGGGGCCGACCGGCTGCGGCAAGACCCGGTTCATGGAACACATGGCCTGGCGCCTGGGCCGGCCGCTGATCACGGTCTCCTGCCACGACGACCTGACCGCCTCGGACCTGGTGGGGCGGTTCCTGGTCACCGGCGGCGAGACCCGGTGGGTGGACGGCCCCCTGGCGCGGGCGGTGCGCAGCGGCGCCATCTGCTACCTCGACGAGATCGTGGAGGCGCGCAAGGACACCACCGTGGTCATCCATCCCCTGGCCGACGACCGGCGGGTGCTGCCCATGGAAAAGCTGGGGGAAATCCTCCAGGCCCCCCCCGAATTCTGCCTGGCCATCTCCTACAATCCCGGTTACCAGAGCGTGCTCAAGGATCTCAAGCAGAGCACCCGTCAACGTTTCGTCGCCCTGGCCTTCGACTACCCGGCCCCGGAGCTGGAGGCGCGCATCGTCGCCACCGAGAGCGGCGTGGATGCCGACACCGCCGCTCAGCTGGTTCGCTTCGCCCAGATGACGCGCAACCTCAAGGGCAGCGGCCTGGACGAGGGGGCCAGCACCCGCCTGCTGGTGCACGCCGCCAAGCTCATGGTCTCCGGGGTGGAGCCGGTGATCGCCTGCCGCAACGCCATCGCCCAGGCCCTCACCGACGACCCGGAGATGCTGGTGGCGGTGAACGAGCTGAGCGCCTCCCTGTTCTGAGCCCCCGCGGCGCCACGCGGCGCGAAATCCCCATGGACAGCCAGCCCCTCTTCCTGCAGACCCCCGCCGACGAGTACGAGCTGCTCGACTTCGGCCGCGGTCGCTGCCTGGAGCGGTTCGGTTCCTTCGTGGTGGAACGACCCTGGCGCTGGGCCGAGGGGGCACGGCGGCTGCGGCACTGGGATGCCGACTGGACCTACGTCCAGGAAGGCGTGGAGGGCGGGCACTGGGCACCGCGGCGCCAGGGCCTGCCCGGCCACTGGGTGTTCGCGCTGGACGGGATTCCCTTCCACTGCCGGCTGGATGCGGACGGGCGCATCGGGCTCAAGCCGGAGCAGCTGCTCTGCGGTCGCTGGGCGCAGGAACGGCTGGCGGGCTGTTATCACATGGACGAGATCCGGGTCCTGCACCTGTTCGCCGGCGAGGGCCTGGTGACCGCCTGCGCCCTGAACGCCGGGGCGACGGTGGTACACGTGGACGCGGACGCGGACGTGCTTGACCGGGCCGCCGCCAACGTCGGCCGGGACAACGTCGAGTTCGTCCAGGAGGACGGGCTGGCCTACGTGGAGGCGGCCATCCGCGCCCGGCAGCGGTTCGACCTGGTGGTGGTCACCCCGCCCTTCATCGGTCGCGGTCCGCATCACCGTTCCTGGGACATCGCCGTGGACCTGGCCAAGCTGGCCAAGCGGCTGCCACAGCTGGTCAGCGACCAGTGCCGGGGCATCTGGCTGGCCATCCGCCCCGGTTCCTGGAGTGAATCCAGCCTGGCGCAGCTGCTGCGGGATGCCCTGCCCGGACGCAAGGTGGAGGCGTTGCAGGTGGGGCTGGAGACGGCCGACGGCCGGCGCCTGGCCGCGGGGGTGGCCGCGCGCTGGTACGACGAGTCCGCCGACCGCCTGCTGGGTGACGCGCGCCAGGTGCCCCTGACGGCGGAACAGATCGAGGCCCGCCTGGACGTGCCCCTGGACGCAGTGCTGTCCTCGCGCCGCACGGCGGCGGGTCCGGCTCGCCGGCTGGCGGAGTTCGCCCGCGAGCAGCAGGATTTCATCCTGCACTGGGTCGAGGTCACCGCCCACACCAATTCCGAGATGGCCTACCAGTTCGCCGCCTTCGCCGCCGAGGCGCTGGAGCGCATGGACCTGGACGGGGTCGAGGCCTGGCTCATCCATGCCATGGATGCCTTCGACACCCGGGGGCTCCATGCCGGCATCGCCGCCCTGCGCGAGGTCGGCCATTTTGCCGAGTTCGTGCACACCGGGGGCCAGGCGGTGGCCCTGGCCGACACGGCCCCGGTGCTGGAGGCCTTCGTCCAGGGGCTGAACGGGCGGCGGCTGCGGGTGGAGGCCGCCGAGGTACCCTATACGGACACCGACAGCCTGTTCCTGCCCCCGGTCGTCAACCGCTGTTCCGAGCGGGCCGACAATTTCGCCCTCTACCGCGCCATGGTGGTCCACCAGTGGGCCCAGACCTGGTTCGGCACCTGGCGGGCGGAGGCCCTGGCGGTGCTGGAGGGGGCGGACCGGGACCGGCTGGCCCGCTTCCACCGCCTGGAGCAACTGCGCCTGGCGGCCTGCATCGCGCGTACCCTGCCCGGCGAGGCCCGCCGCATGGCCGATCTGGCGGCACGGCTCGACGGCCCGGCCGCGTTGCCGGAGGCCTGGCAGGCGGCGGCCCGGGCGCTGGCCCGGCCGGGGGCCGGGGTCGGTGACAGCCTGCGCTGGCTGGAGCGGCTGGCGGCAGCGCCATTGCCCCCGCCCCTCTGCTACATGGGGACCATCCAGCCGGACGCGGTGGCCCGGGCACGCACGGCCCGGCTGGAACGGGACCGCCAGGCGTTTCGCGTGGCCCTGCTGCGCTGGCAGGACAACCTGGCACGGCTGGAGTCCGCGGCGCGCGATGGCCAGGCCGGGGACGACCCCGACGAGGCCCGGTCCATGGCGCAGCGCCTGGGATTGCGCGAGGTGGCGGATGCCGAGGCCCCGGACGGCGTGGCCTATGAGATCACCCTGGACGGCAAGCCCCTGGCCCCGCCCGACGATGTGCGCGGGACCATGATGTCCATACTCCAGGACCTGGGGCAGATCCCCGAGGACTACCTGCAGGCGGCCGGGCCCGGTGCCTATTACGCCGGGGTGCCGGCGGGCGAGGCCCAGGATGCCACCAGCGTATGGCAGGGCACCTACCACGAGGAGGGTGCCTTCCACTACAACGAGTGGGACTACGAGCGCCAGCACTACCGCAAGAACTGGACGGTCCTGCGCGAGCTGGAGGTGACACCGCGCCACGACGATTTCGCCCAGCGGACCCTGGCCCGCTACAGCGGTCTGGTGAAGAGCCTGCGGCGGGTGTTCGAGGCCTTGCGCGGCGAGGAACGGCTGCTGAAGAAGCAACCCCACGGCGACGACATCGACATCGACGCCCTGGTCGAGGCCCACGCAGACGTCTGTGCCGGCATGGAGATGACCGACCGCCTGTTCACCCGCATGCGCAAGGTGGAGCGCGACATCGCGGTGATGTTCATGGTGGACATGAGCGGTTCCACCAAGGGCTGGATCAACGACGCCGAGCGCGAGGCCCTGCTGCTGCTCAGCGAATCACTGGAGACCCTGGGCGACCGCTATGCCATCTATGGTTTCTCCGGCATGACCCGCAAGCGCTGCGAGGTCTACCGGGTCAAGCGCTTCGACGAACCCTACGACGAGGCGGTGCGGGCCCGCATCAGCGGCATCGAGCCCCGCGACTACACCCGCATGGGAGTGGCCATCCGCCACCTGGGTGGAATGCTGGCGAAGATCGAGGCGCGCACCCGCTTGCTGATCACCCTGTCCGACGGCAAGCCCGACGACTACGACAGCTACCGCGGCGAATACGGCATCGAGGACACCCGCAAGGCCCTGATCGAGATCAAGCAGCAGGGCATCCATCCCTATTGCATCACCATCGACACCGAGGCCCGTGACTACCTGCCGCACATGTACGGGGCGGTGGGCTATACCCTGGTGGACGAGGTGCGCAAGCTGCCGCTCAAGGTTTCCGATATCTACCGCCGCCTCACCACTTGAGCTCGCTGACATGGTGCTCCAGGGCGGTCTGCAGCACCTGCAGGCGCCGTCGCAGGCGGCGGATCTCCTCCAGCAGGTCCACCGCCAGGGCAGCCCCGGCGAGATTCACGCCCAGGTCCCGCTGCAGATGCAGGGCGGTGCGGGCCCGCACCAGGGCCTCGGCCGGGAACCGCCAGCGGCGCGGATCCACCCCCCGCGGTTCCAGCAGGCCTTCCTCGACCATGGCGATGAGGATCTCGGCACTGGTGTCGCAGGCGGTGGCCAGCTCGCGCAGGCTGAACTCGCAGGCCTCGTCGAGCAGGATGCCCTGCAGGGGATGGGTCTCAGGCTGCACCACTGTACTGCTCCAGTCGTTGCCGTGGATTCCAGGCCAGTTCCCGCGCCATGCGCTGATACAGGCTGCGCGCCGTTTCGCTGCGGGCGGGTGGCGTCATGATCTTGATCACCACGTACTGGTCGCCCGCCGCCTGGCGCCCACGCCCGGGCAGGCCGCGGCCGCGCAGGCGCAGCTTGCGGTCGGTCTGGGAACCGGGCGGGATCTTGAGATCCACCGGTCCACCCAGGGTCGGCACCTCGATCCGGGCCCCGAGGGCGGCCTCCCAGGGCGTGACGGGCAACGACAGGGTGACGTCGCGCCCGTCCACCGTGAACAGGGGGTGGGCCTCGAACTCCACCTCCAGGTAGAGGTCGCCATTGGGTCCACCGTTGACGCCGGCCCCGCCCTGGCCGGCCAGCCGGATCTGCTGGCCGGCGGTGATGCCCTTGGGGATCTGCACGTTCAGGTTGCGCTGGCGGTAGACCACCGCCCCGCGCTGGTCCAGCTCGGGGTGGCGCAGGCTGATACTGCGCTGGCCGCCGTGGTAGGCGTCCTCCAGGCGGATGAGGATCTTGGCATGGTGATCCTCCCCGCGCATGCGCATCCGGTGCCCGCGGCGGCCGGTTCCGGTGTGGGTGAAGGGGCTGCCCCGGCCGAACAGGGATTCGAAGAAGTCACTGAACCGGCTGGCGTCGGCACCGGTGAAATCTCCACCGGTGAATTCGAAGCCGGCATCCCAGTCCGGTGGTGGCCGGAATTCCTGCCCCGCCCGCCACTGGGCGCCGAGCTGGTCGTAGGCGGCCCTTTTCTCCGGATCCTTGAGGACCTCGTAGGCCTCGTTGACCTCCTTGAACCGGGTCTCGGCGTCCTGTTCCTTGCTGACGTCCGGATGATACCTGCGGGCCAGCTTGCGGTAGGCCCGCTTGATCTCATCCTGGGTGGCGTCACGGGAAACGCCCAGGATCTGGTAGTAGTCCTTGAATTCCATGTCGTCTCCCGTTCAGAACCGGCGCAGGCCGGGGTGGGGACGGGGGCCGGCCCCGCGCCTTATTCCCCCTCCACCCGGATGCGTCGGGGCTGGACCTGCGCCTGCTTGGGGATGACCACCTCCAGTACCCCGTTGCGGGCCTTGGCGCTGATCTGCTCGGCATCGGCGGTGTCCGGCAGGCTGAAGCGGCGGAAGAAGGTGCCGCGCACCCGCTCGATGCGCTTGTAGCCTTCCTTTTCCTCCTCGCTGTCGTCCTTGCGTTCGCCGCGGATGGTGAGGACGCCGTTCTCCATGTTCACCTCGATGTCCTCGGGCGCGACACCGGGCACATCGGCATGGATGACGAAGCGGTCGGGCTCCTCGCGGATGTCCACCGCCGGTACCCAGTCGGCCGCAGTCACGTTGGAGCCGTCGCCGTTGCCCGGCTTGCGGGCCGCGGGGGCATTGAAGATCTGGTCGATCTCGCGTTGGAGCTGGTTCAGCAGGCTCCAGGGTTCGTAACGTACCATGCTCATCGGTCTCTCTCCTGCCTGTTCTGTTCAACGAAGTGTTTGTCGATGGGCAGATATATGGGCACAGAGGATCACCGGATCAAGGGCCGGTGGCGTGGAGCAATATCAGAAACACAATATATTGTGTTTCTTTGATCCAGGGCGGAAGCCGATGATTTTCAAGAGGAACAATTAAAAACAATATAAAACAATAACTTAAAAAACCTTGACAGTCTCTGGCGGGCAGACTAGCCTTGAGGTCCAGGCACAATATCTTGTGTCTTCATCCAGGTCAGACCCCGATCCCCGGCGACAGGGGAAGGGGCGGGTGACGCGCAAAGTGGCAGGCATGGCCGGGAGTGCCCGGTGACCTGCCAGGGATCACAGGGAACAGGAGGCGTGATGAACAGCATCCACTTGGAGGCAGTGAGCGATACCCCGGCGGACATCCCCCTGCAGCCGGCCTCGGCCGACATCTGGGACACGAAGTACCGCCTCAAATCCAAGACCGGCGAGGCGGTGGATGCCGATATCGATGCGACCTACCGCCGGGTCGCGCGGGCCCTGGCCGAGGTGGAGGAGACGGAGGAGAAGCGGGCCCACTGGTACGAGCGGTTCCTTTGGGCCCTGCGCCAGGGGGCCATCCCGGCCGGGCGCATCATCTCCAATGCCGGGGCCTGGGAACACAAGCCGGCCACCTCGACCATCAACTGCACCGTTTCCGGCACCATCCGGGATTCCATGGATGACATCCTGGAGAAGGTCCACGAGGCGGGACTGACGCTGAAGGCCGGCTGCGGTATCGGCTACGAGTTCTCCACCCTGCGCCCGCGCGGGGCCTATGTCGCCGGGGCCGGGGCCTATACCTCGGGACCCCTGTCCTTCATGGACATCTACGACAAGATGTGTTTCACCGTCTCCTCGGCCGGTGGCCGCCGCGGGGCGCAGATGGCGACCTTCGACATCGGTCACCCGGACGTGATGGACTTCATCCGCGCCAAGCGCGAGGACGGCCGGCTGCGCCAGTTCAACCTGTCGCTGCTGATCACGGAGGAGTTCATCCAGGCGGTGAAGGCGGACGAACGCTGGCAGCTGGCCTTCCCCCTGACCCGGACCGAGCTGGAGATGGAGGGGCTGGCGCTGGACGATCCGGACCAGGTGGTGTGGCGGCGCTGGCCCACCCGCGAGGGCTACATCACCAACGACCGCGGCGAGGTGGCCTGCCGCATCTATCGCACCATCCGGGCCCGGCGCCTGTGGGATGTCATCATGGCCTCCACCTATGATTTCGCCGAGCCCGGGTTCATCCTCATCGACAAGGTCAACGAGATGAACAACAACTGGTGGTGCGAGAACATCCGCGCCACCAACCCCTGTGGGGAACAGCCGCTGCCGCCCTATGGTTCCTGCCTGCTCGGCTCGGTGAACCTCACCCGCTTCGTGCTCGAACCCTTCACCGCCCGGGCGCGGTTCGACTGGGCGCGGTTCCGCGAGGTGGTGGCCATCTTCACCCGCATGCTGGACAACGTGGTGGAGATCAACGGCCTGCCACTGGATGGCCAGCGCGACGAGATCCTGCGCAAGCGGCGGCACGGCATGGGGTTCCTGGGCCTGGGGTCGGCGCTGACGTTGTTGCGGCAACGCTATGGTTCGCCGGAGTCCCTGGCGTTCACCGAGCGGGTGGCGCGGGAGCTGGCGGTCCAGGGCTGGCGCACGGCACTGGAACTGGCGCGGGAGAAGGGGCCGGCCCCCATCATGGAGGAGACCTTCGTGGTCACCGAGGAGATGCTGGCCCGGCGGCCCGAGATGCGGGCCGATGGCTGGAAGCCGGGGGACCGGGTACCGGGCAAGGTGCTCCATGCCCGCTACAGCAGGTACATGCAACAGCTGGCCCAGGTGGAACCGGAGCTGGTGGCGGCGCTGGCCGAGGAGGGCGCCCGGTTCACCCACCACTCGTCCATCGCGCCCACCGGTACCATCTCCCTGTCGCTGGCCAACAACGCCAGCAACGGCATCGAGCCCTCGTTCGCACACCATTACTTCCGCAACGTGATCCGGGAGGGGCGCAAGACCAAGGAGAAGGTGGATGTCTATTCCTACGAACTGCTGGCCTACCGCGAGCGGGTGAACCCGGACGCCATGCCGGGGGCGGAGGACGAACGCAGCCGGTTGCCGGACTATTTCGTCGCCTCGGACGACATCACGCCCAAGGCGCACGTGGACATCCAGGCGGCGGCCCAGAAGTGGATCGACTCCAGCATTTCCAAGACGGCCAACGTGCCCACGGACTATCCATACGAGGCATTCAAGGACATCTATCTCTATGCCTACGAGCAGGGGCTCAAGGGTTGCACCACCTTCCGCTTCAATCCCGAGGCCTTCCAGGGGGTGCTGGTCAAGGAACGGGACCTGGAGAACACCACCTATGTGTTCGAGCTGGAGGATGGTTCCCGGCTGGAGGTCAAGGGCAACGAGGAGGTGGAATACGACGGTGAGACGCACACCGCGGCCAATCTCTACGATGCCCTGAAGGAAGGCTATTACGGCAAGTTCTGACGCGAATACGGAGACATCGAGATGGCGATCAGGATCGACAGGAAGATAGTCGGCTACAGCGTGGCCCGGGACGAGGCCGAGGAGATGCCGGCAGCGACCGCGCCGGCGGAGGAGAAGGTGGTCCAGCTGCACGAGAAGCTGGAGCGGCCGGAGATACTGCTGGGCTCCACCTACAAGATCAAGACCCCGCTGTCCGAGCATGCGCTCTATGTGACCATCAACGACATCGTGCTCAATCCCGGCACCGAGCACGAGCTGCGCCGGCCGTTCGAGATCTTCATCAACTCCAAGAACATGGACCACTTCCAGTGGATCGTGGCCCTGACCCGGATCATTTCGGCGGTGTTCCGCAAGGGCGGTGACGTCACCTTCCTGGTGGAGGAGCTGCGCTCGGTGTTCGACCCCAAGGGGGGGTATTTCAAGAAGGGCGGCCGCTACATGCCGTCGCTGGTGGCCGAGATCGGTGATGCCATCGAGTACCACCTGCGCATGATCGGCATGCTGCAGGACGAGGGTCTGGACGAGCATCAGCGCAGGCTGGTGGAGGAGAAGCGGGCCCAGTACGAGGCGGTGCAGGGCGACGCGGCCACCGGGACCGAGGGGGATTTTCCGGCCGGGGCCCAGCTCTGCGCCAAGTGCCAGACCCGCGCCGTGGTGCAGATGGATGGTTGCATGACCTGCCTCAACTGCGGCGATTCCAAGTGCGGCTAGCCGGTGGGACGGCGGTTCGTCGCAGGGTCGGCGGGGGCGCTGGAACTGTTGCTGGAGCCACCCGCGGGGACGGCGCCCAGGGCGGTGGTGGTCCTGTGCCATCCCCATCCGTTGTACGGTGGCAGCCTGCGCAACAAGGTGGTGGACTACCTGGCCCGGACCTGCCGTGAACGGGGGCTGGCGAGTATCCGCTTCAATTTCCGCGGCGTGGGGGCGAGTGAAGGCGTTTACGACGAGGGTCGGGGGGAAACCGAGGATCTGGCCGCCGTGCGCCGCTGGGCGGGTGCGCAGCCGGGGTTGAGCGGGCTGCCGCTGTGGCTGGCCGGGTTCTCCTTCGGCGGTGCCATCGCCTGGCGCGCGGCGCGGCAGGAGGCACCGGCCCGCCTGATCACCGTGGCACCGGCGGTTCGCCTGCTGGCCGGGTCGGAGCGGGCCACGCCGCGGGGGCCGGACTGCCCCTGGCTGCTGATCCAGGGGTGGGACGACGAGGTGGTCTCACCGCAAGCGGTGCTGGACTGGGCCGGGCGTCAGCGGCCGCCGCCCCGGCTGGTCACGCCGGACGGCGTCGGTCATTTCTTCCATGGCCGGCTCAACCTGCTGCGGCAGTTGCTGCTGGAACACATCGACTGACCCTAGGCAAGGTGTGAGCGGCTGTAGGATGCGCAAAGGCCTGAAGGGCCGTGCGCATCGGTGAGTGAGGGGCAAGGGGTGAAGGGTGAGGAAACCCCCGCCATTCCCGCGCAGGCGGGAATCCATGACTCCGCGCCGTATCCCGCTCAATGCTGCTGCTGTTCCACGAACCGGAACACGTCCAGGGCGCTGGGGAAGACACGCGGCAGGGTGTGGTCGTTGACCGCGCCCAGCCAGTAGGCCGGACGGACGCCACCCTTGAACACCGGCCGGGCAGTGACCCGCTGCCCCTTGATCTCCTTTCTTACCGACGTATTCATTGGACATTACCTCTCGACGCAAGCCTGTTGTTGTCGGCCGCAACCAGGAAGACGGGTTGGCGGCCAGCCTTCTTCCATGCTGTGCCTGTTTTCGCGGCAGTCCTTGTTCTATACACTAGCAAGGCCTGTGCCGCGGGGTGGCATGCCGGCAAAACAGTGGGTTGCATTCAGCAGCCGGCCGAGGCGCGGGCCCGGGAATGTAAAGTTGTAAGATATTTCGACATACCCGGGCCAGCTACTCGATTAGAGTATAAGACGATACTGATCGACTGTGCAGTCTTGACAAATGGGCGCCGAGGGGCCCTGCTAGCAGGGGATCCCGGCCGCGGCAGCCTGCCTGTCCGGTCCCTTGCCGAGGTGGATTCTTGTACCAGGAATACTTTCATCTGCATGGCCGCCCCTTCGCCATCACCCCGGACCCGCGCTATCTCTTCCTGAGCGAGCGGCACCGGGAGGCGCTGGCACACCTGTTGTACGGGGTACGGGTCAGTGGTGGCTTCGTCCAGCTGACGGGTGAGGTAGGGACCGGCAAGACCACGGTGTGCCGGGCCCTGCTGGAACAGCTGCCGGAGGACGTGGATGTCGCCCTCATCCTCAATCCCCGCCTCAGCAGCCTGGAACTGGTGGCCACCCTGTGCGACGAGCTGGGTGTCGACTATCCCCGCGACGTCGCCAGCATCAAGACCCTGACCGATTGCCTCAACCGCCACCTGCTGGAGAACCATGCCCGCGGCCGGCGCACCGTGGTCATCATCGACGAGGCCCAGAACCTCGGGGCCGACGTGCTGGAACAGGTACGCCTGCTGACCAACCTGGAGACGGCGGAACACAAGCTGCTGCAGATCATCCTGGTGGGGCAGCCCGAGCTGCGCGACCTGCTCGGCCGGCGGGATCTGCGCCAGCTGGCACAGCGCATCACGGCCCGCTATCACCTGGGTGCCCTGTCGGCGGCGGAGACCCGGGCCTATGTCGAGCACCGGCTGGCGGTGGCCGGGGCGGACCCGCGGCAGGGCCTGTTCACCCGCGCCGCCCTGAATCAGGTCTATCGCCTCACCGGTGGCATCCCGCGCCTGGTCAACATCCTCTGTGATCGTGCCCTGCTGGGTGCCTATTCGGCCAACCGCCCGCGGGTGAATCCCACCATCGTCCGGCGTGCGGCGGCGGAGGTGTTGCCCCACGCCGGGACCACGGCGGGCAGCCGCCGTGCGCGGCCGGTGTGGGGACTGGGCATGGCCCTGGCGATCCTGGCCCTGAGCCTGCTGCTCCTGCGTCAGTCGGCCTGGCACCCGCCGCCGGCGGCACAAACGTCCCGGACCCGGGCCCCTGAGGTGGCCGCTGGCCGGGGACAGGAACCCCGGACCCTGGCGGTGCCCCCTGCGCCGACGGGGAAGACCGCGACCGCCGTTTCGCCGGCACAGGAGACGGGCGGTGCGCGGCCACCCCGAGCGGTTTCCCCGACGGTTCCGGTGCCTGCCGCTGGTGCCGCGTCCTTGTCCGCGCGGGCCGCGCCTGCCGCGCCGGTGGCGCCGCCGCCGACCCCGCGCTTGGCCCGGTTGCTGGCGGGTACCGATGCCGAGGGCGGCAGCCTCCTGGCCTGGCAGGCCCTGTTCCGCCTGTGGCAGGTACCCCTGTTGCTCAACGATCCGCTGGACCCCTGCCGCCAGGCGGCCGCCGCGGGCCTGCGTTGTTACCATTATCGCGGCACCCTGGCCCAGTTGCGGCGCCTGGACCGGCCGGCCATCGTCTGGCTGGAGCGGGCCGATGGCCAGCGCATCCCCTGCCTGCTGCGCGGCCTGGATGACGGCCGGGTCCGGATGCAGGTGGCGGGCAAGGCGGTCAGCCTGCCGCTGGACCAGCTGACGGCGGCCTGGGACGGTGAGTTCATCCTGCTGTGGCGGCCGCCGGTCCAGGTCAGCCGGCTGCGCCTGGGTGACCAGGGACCGGCCGTGGGCTGGTTACGCCAGCACCTGGCAGCCAGCGGGCTGCCGCTGGCCGCGACGGGGGATCGCTTCGACCCGCCGCTGGAGGCGGCGGTGCGCCGGTTCCAGGCCGCCCAGGGATTGCGCGTGGACGGGGTCGCGGGACCGGAGACCCTGATTCGTCTCAACCTGCGGGTGGTCGGGGAGAAGGGTCCGAGACTGCTCGACCGTGCCGCCCGGCGACACCAGGGGGCCTGATGTCCTACATTCTCGAGGCATTGAAGAAATCCGAGCGGGAACGGCGCCAGGGCCAGGTGCCGGATCCCACCACTGCGCCACCGGAACCTGTCTCCCGGGGGACGCGCTGGCGCTGGTGGTTCGGGGCGGCGGTGGTCGCCAACCTGGTCCTGTTGGCGGTGCTGTTCCTGCGCCCCCGGGCGCCGGAGGCCCGGCATGTCCCGGTGACCGCGGCGGTGCCGGCCGTGCCCGCTGTCCCCGGGCATCCGCCACCGCTGGTGCGCCCGGCTTCGCACCGGCCGCCTGCCGTGAGGCGCCCCGCGCCGGCGGATGCGGCGGTGCCATCCTCGTCCGGGAAGCGGGTGGCCAGCCGGGCCCGGCCGGCAGCGGTTCCGGCCCCCGTGCCGGCCCGGCGGCGGCCAGCGCTGCCGTCACCCTCCGCGAATGCCCCTGCTCCGGTCGCCGTGCCGCTGTACAGGGAATTGCCGGCCTCTCTGCGCGCTCGCATCGCCCCCCCCGCCATGGACGTCCATGTCTATGCCCCACGGCCGGAACGGCGTTTCATCCTGGTCGCCCTGCGCAAGTACCGCGAGGGGGATCGCCTGCCGTCCGGATTGCGCCTGCTGCACATCACGCCCACCGGCGCGGTCTTCTCCTTCGAGGGCCATGCCTTCCGGGTGACGAGGCGCTAGGATGTCTGCTACTGGCATTGTTGTGGCGGGCCCGGTTCAGCCGACCGCAGCGTTTTCCAGTTGAAATGGGGAGTAAGGTGATGTTGCAATCCATGCGCAGGTTGTTCGAGGGCCTGCTGCCGGGGACGGAGGCATCTGCGGCGGGTGGGGACGAGGGGCACGCGTTGAAGGTGGCCGCCGCGGCCTTGCTGGCCGAGATGGTCCATGCCGATGCGACGGCGACGGCGGAGGAGCGGCAGCGGGTCGCCCAGCTGTTGCGCCGGGAATTCGGCCTGGATGCCACCGAGGCCAAGGCGATCCAGGCGTTGGGCGAGACGGCGCGGGAACAGGCGGTGTCCCTGTTCGAGTTCACCCATCTGCTGGACCGGCGGCTGGACCGGGAACAGAAACTGCGGCTGCTGGGCTACCTGTGGGAGGTCGCCTTCAGCGACGGGCAGCTGGACAAGTACGAGGAATACCTGGTGCGCAAGCTGGCCGATCTGCTGCACCTGTCCCACGCCGATCTCATCCGCATCAAGCACCGGGTGCTGGGCGGGGACGGCTCCACGACCGGCATCTGATACCCTGCCCGACGAAAAACGGCCCACCCCGGCAGGGGGTGGGCCGCTTCGGTCCGCGCCCGGTGGCCAGGTTCAGACCATTTCCTTCAGACCCTTGAGCGGGGTGATCTTGACCACGTTGCGGGCCGGCTTGGCCTTGAAGATGGTCTCTTCCCCGGTGAACGGATTGATGCCCTTGCGTTCCTTGGTTGCCGGTTTCCGTACCACCTTGATCTTCATCAGCCCCGGTACCGTGTAGAAACCCGGACCGGTACGCTTGTTGAGCTGGCGCCGAATGTACTTCGACAGGGCGTCGAACACGGCAGCGACGTCCTTCTTCGACAGCTCGGTTTCGTTGGCGATGAAGTTGAGGGTATCGGCCTTGGTGGCGGGCTTCTTCGCTGCACTCACGGCAGCTTTCTTCTTGGCGGATTTCTTTGCGGCTTTCTTTCTGGCAGCCATCAACAGACTCCTCTGTTCAGGTGAGATCGACGGCGCTAAAGATAGCACAATATTTTCGTATGGGAAGCCTTTTGTGCTGGAAATAGCGTCGTTTCCTGTGACCATTCCGTTGCCGGCACTGCGCTGGAAGGGAAAATCGTCCCGTATTCGGAATTCAGTGCAGGCGCGGTCCCGGCTTCTCCGCCGTGTCCTCATGCACTTCGCCGCCTTCGTTCTCCGGGCGTGGGTTCATGTGGGCATGGTGCAACACCATGCGCCAGCCGCTCTCGGTACGGCGATAGACATTGGTGACGATGACCGGCGGGTAGTACCCGCTGCCGTCACCCTTGGGGACCAGTTCCAGCAGGGAGTGCACCGCGAGTTCATCCGTCTGCAGCCGATGGACCGCCTGTGGCGTGGCCGGAATCCCCCGGCCTCTGGAGAAGATGGCGCGCCAGCTCTCGAGCACCGAGGCACCGGTCAATCTCGGTCCTCCGGGATGCACGCAGACGATTTCATCCATGGCCGCCCAGACCCCCTGCATGCCGGCGTAGTCGGCCTCGGCCATGGCCTGGTAGAAGGCGGCTTCCGCAGCCTCCGGTGTCGCGAAGGATCGTACCTGCTTCATTCGTTTTTCCAGTGAGTTAGGCCCGGGGGGCGGACGTCGGCCACGGGTTCAAGGATCGTTGTCGTGCCGCCGATAGACCGGATGTTAACGGCTGGCCTGGGGGCGGGCAATGCAGGCCACCGTCGGCAAACCCGGTGCCGGCAAGGGGTATGGGACGGTGCCGTCCGGGCAGGTGGCAGGGAAACAGGATGGTTGGCGGGCGTATGGGTGCGGCAAAGAAGATCATCGATCTCAAGATCCTGCAGAGGTTCGTTCCCCTCAATGCCCTGTCGCCGGGGCATTTCAGCGACGTGGCGCGGCAGGCGCGGATCGAGGAAATCAAGGCCGGCGGCCGCATCTTCCGCATCGGCCAGCGTGACAACCAGACCGTCTACCTGCTCGAGGGCGAGATCGATCTGGTGGCGGCCGACGGTGCCACCACCCGGGTCAAGGCTGGCAGCGATCTGGCCTGGCATCCCCTCGCCCACCGTCAGCCACGGGACCTCACCGCCGTGGCCCGCACCCGCAGCCTCATCGCACGGGTGGACTCGGGCCTGCTCGACATCATGCTCACCTGGGACCAGTCCGCCGGCTACGAGGTGGCGGAGATCAATGAGGAGGAGGACGAGGACTGGATGACACGGCTGCTCCAGTCCGATGCCGTGCGGCGGCTGCCACCGGCCAATATCCAGAAGCTGCTGATGACCATGGAGTCGGTCCCCGTCAGTGCCGGTGAGGTGGTGATTCGCCAGGGTGACGAGGGCGATTATTTCTACATCATCAAGTCGGGACGGGCCCTGGTCTCGCGCCGGCCCGCACCCCAGGCCAAGGAGGTACTGCTGGCGGAGCTGGGGCAGGGCCATGCCTTCGGTGAGGATGCCCTGGTCTCCGATGCCAAGCGCAATGCCACCGTCACCATGGCCACCGATGGAGTGTTGATGCGGCTGGCCAAGAAGGACTTTGCCGAACTGTTGCAGCAGCCCCTGCTGCGGGAGGTCGACTATCCCGGGATGCAGGACATCCTGGAGCAGGGCGGCCAGTGCCTGGACGTCCGCCTGCCGGGGGAGTTCGAGAACAGCCACCTGCCCGGCGCCCTGAACCTGCCCCTGTCCGCCCTGCGTAACGAGATGGCGCGGTTGGATCCCGACCGGCCCTACGTCGTCTGTTGCGATACCGGTCGCCGGAGTGCCACCGCGGCCTTCGTGCTCAGCGAGGGTGGTTTCGACGTCTGCCTGCTGCGGGAGGGTCTCGCCGCCGTTCCGCCTGAGGTCCTCGAGGGCAGTCAGCCGGGCACCGTCCCCGAGCCACCGGCTGCCACGGCGACGCCTGCGACCGCCGCCGTGGTGACCATGCCGGCTCAGGAGACGTCGCAACTGGAGGCCCAGGTGGCGGAACACCTGGAGCGGATCCAGGCCCTGGAGGCGGAAGTACAGGCCGCGCGGGAGGCCGAAGCCGAGGCGCGGGCCCGTTCCGAGGCCGTGTTCCAGGACATGGAGACGGCGCGCGATGCCATGGAGGCGCTGGAACAGCGGTTGCTCGAGAAGCAGGAGACCAATGCCCGGTTGCAGGAGGAATTGAAGGCGCTGGGCAGCACGCACGCAGGTGCCCAGGAGGCGGCGCATGCCCGGGTGGAGGCGCTGGAGGCGCAGGTGAAGTCCCTCCAGTCGGAACGTGATACCGTCCTCGCCGAGCAGGAACGCCTGAACGCGGCGCTCAGGGACCGGGAACACCAGCTGGCCGAGGCTCGGGAAGAAGCCGGAGCGGCGCTCGCGGCCGCCGAGCGTGGCTGGCAGGAGGAACGCGACCGGCTGACCCAGCGGCTGGAGGCGGCCGAAGCGGAATCGGCCCGGCAACGCCAGGCCCTCGAAGCCGAGCGCGAGGCCCTGCGGGAACGGCTGGAGGCCGCCGAGGAGGCGGCCGCCGGTTTCCGTGACCAGGCCGAGGCGGCCCGGGCGCGCCTGGCGGACGACGAGGCCAGCATCGAAGAATTGCGGCAGGCACTGGCCGGTGCAGAGGCACGGGACGGTCAGCACCTGGAGGCGCTGGAGGCGGTGCGGTCGCAACTGGCGGAAAGCGAGGCGGCGCGGGAGCGCCTGGCCGCCGAGGCGCACGAGGGGCAGGCACGTATCGAGGCCCTGGAGCAACAGCTTGCCACGCTGCAGCGGGACCTGGCGGAACGCGACCTGGACCTGGACGAACAGACCGCCCACCTGCGGGCCGAACTGGATTCCCAGCGCGACGAAGGGAAGCGCCTGGAGGAGGCGTTGGCTGTTGCCACCGAGGCGCGGCAGGCCCTGGAGGCACGGTTGGAAACGCTGCAGGCCGAGATGGAGGCCACCGCCAGCCAGTGGCAGGCGGAACGGGAACAGGCTGCCGCCGAACAGGAGGCCGCGCGCCGACAGTGGGAACAGCGGGTCGACGCGCTGGAGACAGCGGCCGAGGAATCGGCCACCGAGCTGGCCCGGTTGCGCCAGGAACGGGACAGGGCGGTCGAATCCGCGGCCAGCGAGGGCCGGGCGGCCACCGAGGCGCGGGAGACGGCGGAGCGGTTGGAGCGGCGCCTGGACGAGATGAAGCAGCAGGCCCGTGAGCTGCGGGACAGCCTGGGTGGCTTGCAGCAGAAGGTGGAACAGCTGGAATCCGAGCGCGATGCCCTGCGGCAGCAGGGCGACGACCAGGACCGGCAGCTGGCCGAGGCCCGACAGGCCCGGACCGAGGCGGAACGGGCACTGGCCACGGCGCAGGAGGAAACCGCGCGGATCCGCCAGGACAACGACGAACTCGCGGGACGCCTGGAGCGACTGGAACAGGCATTGGCAGAGGCCCGTGAGGAAAACACACAGCTGCAGTCCGAACTGGCAGCGGCCAGGGAACGGGCCGAATCCAGCGCCGAGGCCCTGCATGACGACCGGGCCGCCGCCGAGGCGTTGCTGGAGGAAAGCCGCCAGCGCATCGAAGCGCTGGAGCAATCACTGGGCGTGTCGACGGAGGCACGGGACCAGGCGGCCGCCGCCCTGGAGGAGGCACGCCAGGCATGGGAGGCGGAACGGCAACAGTTGCAGGCGGCGTTGGCGGAACAGGCACAGCGGGTGCAGGACATGGCCAGCGCCCAGGCCGCGGCCGAGGCCCGGTTCGAGCAGGAGAAGGCCGAGCTGCTGGCCCGGCTGCAGGCCGAGGTCGCGGCCGCGACGGCCAGTGCCGAGGACGGGGGCGCCGAGACCGAGGCATTGCGTGCCCGCGTGGCGGCCGTGGAGCAGGAGCGCGATACCCTGCAGGCCGCCCTGGCCCGAGTGCGAGAGGAGGCCGAGGCGGACCGGGCCGTGTACGAGGCCGAGCTGGAACAGCTGCGGACGGTCACCACCGCCGATGTGCAGGCGCTGCAGGCGGAGATCGCGCGCCTGCGGTCGGAACAGGCGGTCAGGTCCCCGGTGCCGGCGGCAGCCCACGACGAACGGGTGGCCCGGTTGGAACTGCTGCTGAACGAGGCCCGGTTGCAGGCGGAGGAGGCGCGGGAGGAGCTGGCCCGGCTCCGGGCCACGGCCCGGGAGGAGGCGCCGGCGACCCCGCCGGTCACCGCGGAGCCGCCCGCTCCGGCCGGGGACGAGGAGAACCTGGCGCAGTTGCAGCAGGAACTGGACAGCCTGCGCGCCGATCGGAGTCCGGCCGTGCCGGTCGCGCCCGGGGACGGGGTCGAGCCGCGTCGGCCCGGACGGGCCGGTGGCCTGCTGGGGGCCATGCTGGGTGGCCTCCTGCTGGGGGCGGCGGCGGTGGCGGCCGCCTACTGGGCGGCACCCCGCTTCGGCTGGCAGTTACCGGCATTGCCCCTGGCCGCCGGGTCCGTGGCTGGCGCCCCCGGTGCCGGTCCGGCCAGGGCGACCCCGCCCGCCAACTAGTCCCCCGCCGGCCGTCGGTCCGCACCGGGTCCCTGCCCTGATAAGATACCGCCTCCCATCCAGCGAGGCGGCGGGTCATGGCCAGGGTCTTGGGGGTCGGTGTGGCGACCATCGACCTGATCTTTTCACTCCCACGTTATCCGGTCGAGGACAGCGAGCAGCGGGCCCAGGACCTGCGCCGGGCACGGGGCGGCAATGCCGCCAACCTGCTGGAGGTGCTGGCCCTGCTCGGGCACCGGTGTCACTGGGCCGGCGTCCTGCCAGCGGATGCCGATGGCGTCTGGATCGAGGACCGGTTGCGCGAGGCCGGCATCGGCCTGTCCCCCGCCTGCCGCCGGGTGGCCGGGGCCCGTGCTCCCCTGTCCTCCATCTGGCTTGGCCGGGCAAGCGGATCCCGCACCATCGTCCACTACCGCGACTGTCCCGAGCTCGGACTGGCCGACCTGCAGCGCGAGTCGCCGACTGCCTACGACTGGATCCATTTCGAAGGCCGCCAGCCGGACGAGACCCACGGCATGCTGCAATGGGTGCGCCGTCAGGCCGCGCCGCCCGGCCTGTCGCTGGAGGTGGAGAAGGACCGCCCCGGTATCGAGCGGCTGCTGCCGCTGGCGGACCTGTTGCTGTTCTCCCGCGCCTTCGCCCGATGCCGCGGCTTCGACCGGCCGGAGCAGCTGGCGGCCTGGGCCCGGAAGCGGGCGCCGGCCGCCGACCTGGTGCTTGCCTGGGGCGACCAGGGCGCCTGGGCCTGGCCGGCTGGTGGCGGGACCCTGTTCGCGCCGGCCAGTCCGCCGCCGGTGCTGGTGGATACCCTGGGGGCCGGCGATGTCTTCAATGCCGCCCTCGTCCATGGGCGGCTGGCTGGACGGCCCCTGGACGAGGCGCTAGAGTCGGCCTGCCGGCTGGCGGGCCGCAAGTGCGGCCAGTGGGGATTCCAGGGGCTCACTGAATGAACGCAATGGTTCGGATCACGGCATTGTTCCCCTTGTGGGCCCTGCTGGGGGCGCTGCTGGCCTGGATCTGGCCGGAACCCCTGGTCGGCCTGCGGCCGACCATCGTGCCCCTGCTGGGCCTGGTGATGCTGGGCATGGGCATGACCCTCACCCCGGCCAATTTCACCGAGGTGTTGCGCCGGCCCGGCGCCGTCGCCCTGGGTGTCGGCCTGCAGTACCTGATCATGCCGCTGGCGGGCTGGCTGGTGGCCCGGATGCTGGGGCTGCCACCGGCCCTGCTGGCCGGCCTGGTGCTGGTGGGCAGCTGTCCCGGCGGCACCGCCTCCAATGTCGTCTGTTATCTGGCGCGAGGGGACGTGGCCCTGTCCATCACCCTGACCACCCTGTCCACGCTGCTGGCCGTGTTCATGACGCCCCTGCTGACCTGGTTCTACGTCGGCCACCGGGTGCCGGTGCCGGTTCTGGGCATGCTCTGGAGCATCGTCAAGGTGGTGTTGCTGCCGGTGGCCGCCGGGGTCACCCTGAACCGGCTCTGGCACGATCGCCTGCATCCCCTCAAGCACCTGTTCCCCCTGATCTCCGTGCTGGCCATCGTGGTCATCATCGCCATCATCACGGCGCTCAACCACGACCGCTTTCCGGCGGTGGCCCCGCTGCTGCTGGTGGCGGTGATGGCGCACAACCTGCTGGGACTGGGGGCCGGCTATGGCCTGGCCCGGCTGGCGCGGCGCAGCCGGCGCGAGGCCCGGACCCTGGCCATCGAGGTAGGGATGCAGAATTCCGGCCTGGCCGTGGTGCTGGCCGCCCAGCATTTTTCGGCCCTGGCCAGCCTGCCGGGCGCCCTGTTCAGCATCTGGCACAATCTCTCGGGCGCCGTGCTGGCGGGCCACTGGGCACGGCGCCGGCTGGAGGACGCATGACCGCCATCCGGGTCCGTGACCTGACCAAGCGTTACGAGTCCGTGCTGGCGGTGGACGGCCTCGACTTCGAGGTGCGCCGGGGCTCGGTCTGTGCCCTGCTGGGCGGCAACGGTGCCGGCAAGACCACCACCCTGTCCATGCTCCTGGGCCTGCTGATTCCCACCCGGGGCCGTATCGAGGTACTGGGGGTGGACATGCTCGCCCATCGCTATCATGCCCTGCCGCGGCTCAATTTCTCCTCGCCCTACGTCGATCTGCCGCAGCGCCTGACGGTGGCGGAGAATCTGCGGGTCTATGCCCACCTGTATGCCGTGCCCCGGGTTGGCCGGCGACTCCAGCGGCTGGCCGCCGAGCTGGACATCGAGGGGCTGATGGGACGGCCCTACCGCAGCCTGTCCGCGGGCCAGCGTACCCGGGTGGCCCTGGCCAAGGCCCTGCTCAACGAGCCGGAGCTGTTGCTGCTGGACGAACCCACGGCCTCCCTGGATCCCGACACGGCGGACCGGATCCGCGGTTACCTGCTGGACTACCAGCGACAGCGCGGGGCCACCCTGCTGCTGGCATCCCACAACATGCCGGAGGTGGAGCGGATGTGCGACCAGGTCATCATGCTGCGGGCGGGTCGGCTGGTGGACCAGGGTACGCCCGCGGCCCTGATCGCGCGCTACGGTCGCGCCGACATGGAACAGGTCTTCCTGGACATCGCCCGCTACGAGGGCCAGGCGGCCGGGACGGCAGATGAACCCTCCCTTCACTGAATTCTTCTCCGCGCGCCGGGTGGCCGCCATGGCGCTGCGCTACCTGTACCTGCTGCGCAGTTCCGGACCGCGCCTGCTGGAACTGTTCTACTGGCCCACGGTGCAGCTGGTGCTCTGGGGATTCATCTCCGAGTTCTTCCGCACCCAGAGCAGCTGGCTGGCCCAGGCATCCGGGGCCCTGCTGGGCGCCGTGCTGCTGTGGGACGTCCTGTTCCGCGGCCAGCTGGGCGTGTCACTGGGGTTCTTCGAGGAACTCTATTCGCGCAACCTGGGACAGCTGTTCGTCGCGCCGCTGCGTCCCTACGAGCTGGTGCTGGCACTGCTGCTGATCAGCCTGGTCCGGACCCTGATCGGTGTCGGTGCGGCGGCCCTGCTGGCCATCCCGCTGTTCCATTTCTCCATTTTTGGGCTCGGGCTGCCCCTTTTGGGGTTTTTCACCAACCTCATCGTCATGGGCTGGTCCATCGGGCTGCTGGTGGCCGCGCTGGTGTTGCGCTACGGGCTGGGGGCGGAGAGCCTGGCCTGGGTGGCCATCTTCGCCATCGCCCCCCTGAGCGGGATCTATTACCCGGTGTCCGTGCTGCCTCACTGGTTGCAGCCGGTCGCACTGATGCTGCCCTCCACCCATGTGTTCGAAGGCATGCGGGCGGTCATGTTCAGCGGCCATGCGGATCCCGACCGCTTCCGTGACGCGGTGTTGCTCAACCTGGTCTACCTGGTGGTGGGGGCGGGGTGTTCCTGTATGCGTTCCAGAGCGCGCGCCGACGGGGTGCCCTGCTGCAGATGGGGGAATGAGTGGGGCTGGCGGTGACCGCCGTGCCTCAGTGCCGCCGTTCGATCCGGTCGATGAGGTCGTCGAGGTCGGTTTCGGGCTCGAGCCAGGGCGGCAGCTCCGGTTGCCGATGCTCCCTCTCCTGGATCCGGAGGCCGGTATCCGGCAGGGGGTCGGCGGGCGGCAACGGGGATTCCGGCCGGTCCGTAGCGGGCGGATCCCGGTAGAGGATCTCGTAGCGGGTCGTGTCGATGATCAGGGTCATGATGACGCTCCTCTCAGGGCCTGGCCCATTCTGGCTCGATCACCTCCTGCCTCCTCTTCGGTATCGGCCCCGGCTGGGGATTCGTTAGCCAGCTGCCCCGGGAAGGCGGGCCATGCGGCTGAGCCAGGTATTTCAACCACATGATCCGGCGGATGTTTTCCGCTCTGCCGCGGGGTGCGCGGGAACGGTCGAAGGGGTCGGTCTGTTCAGTTGGAACTCAAGGCAGGGAATGGGTTCCCGGTGGCGGTTTTTCAAGCCGGCGCGCCCGGCCTCAGGCGGGTGACCGAGGCCAGGTGATGGGCCTGGCGGGTGGTTTCGGGGAGGCGGTAGCGGCGGACGGTGCGCATGACCAGCTCCACCGCCGTGGGCAGGGAGACGCGGTGACCGATGGAGACATAGAGGGGACGGGTGTGGGGCCGGCTGCGCAGCAGGGCGCCGATGCATTCGTCTCCGTCCCGCAGCGGGGTCCAGGCGCCGCGGATCTGTGGCGGTTCCGGCGCCGAACCGATGAGACGGCTCTTGGCCACGCCGATGCTGGGGATGCCGGTGACCACCCCCAGGTGGCAGGCCAGTCCGAACCGGCGTGGATGGGCATAGCCCT
>JALWSQ010000228.1 GCA_026993645.1 Thiohalobacter sp. | reverse complement strand
CAGTCCCTCGCGGCGAAAGATGTCCAGTGCGGCCAGGGTACCGAATTCGAAGTAGGTCAGGCTGATCCCGCCCCGGGCCCGGTCGATGCGGTCGAAGGCGGCGACCAGGGTGGCCGCTGCCACCGGCTGGCCCTGGAGGCGGACGCGTTCCGGGTAATGCGCCAGGTGCGGCGAGGTATAGCTGCCCACCCGGTGGCCGGCAGCAATCAGCATGGCCTCCAGCAATGCCAGGGTGGACCCCTTGCCATTGGTGCCCGCGATGGTGATCACGCAGGGGGCCGGCCGGGTGCAGCCCAGACGCCGGGCCACGGTTCCCACCCGTTCCAGGCCGGGATCGATGGCGCGTGGGTGCAGACCCTGCTGCCATTGGAGCCAGTCGTCCAGGCGCTGGAAGCGCATCGCGCTCGGCCCCTGCGTCCGGCCGTTCAGGCCGCGGAACGCGGCATCAGGATGGCGAGCAGGTTGGCGATGCGGGTGCGCAGTTCGCGCCGGTCCACGATCATGTCGATGGCACCATGCTCCACCAGGAACTCGCTGCGCTGAAACCCCTCCGGCAGCTTTTCCCGTACCGTCTGCTCGATGACCCGGGGGCCGGCGAAGCCGATCAGGGCCTTGGGTTCGGCGATGTTGATGTCACCCAGCATGGCCAGGCTGGCCGACACCCCGCCCATGGTGGGATCGGTCATGACCGAGACGAAGGGAATGGCCGCCTCCCGCAACCGCGCCAGCACGGCACTGGTCTTGGCCATCTGCATCAGCGAGAACAACCCCTCCTGCATGCGCGCCCCGCCACTGGCGGAGAAACAGACCAGGGGGGCCTGCTCATCCAGGGCACGGTTCGCAGCCCGCACGAAGCGCTCGCCCACCACCGAACCCATGGACCCCCCCATGAAGCGAAACTCGAATGCCGCCGCCACGATGGGCCGGCCCTTGAGCAGGCCCCGCATGGCCACCAGGGCATCGGTCTCGCCGGTTGCCTTCTGTGCCTGGGACAGGCGGTCGCGGTACTTCTTGCTGTCCTTGAACTTGAGCATGTCCACCGCCTCGATGTCGGACCCGATCTCCTCGCGACCCTCAGCGTCGAGGAAGGTGTCCAGGCGGCGCCGGGCCCCGATGCGCATGTGGTGGCCGCACTTGGGACAGACGTCCAGGTTGCGCTCCAGCTCGGCGCGATAGAGCACCGCGGTGCAGGCGTCGCACTTGCTCCACAGGCCCTCCGGCACCGTGCGCTTGCTGCCGCCCTCGGTGCGGATACGTGATGGCATCAGTTTCTCGAACCAGCTCATGTCCCTCGCTCCCCGTCACCGGCCTCCGGCTCAAGAGGCCGCCGTCTCGTCGTTCCGCGCATCCATGGCCCGACGCATCTCGGCCAGCGCCGCCGGCACCTCGGTGGTGATCCGTTCGGGGGTGGCGGCCAGCTCGCCGATGCGGCGCACCAGGGCACTGCCCACCACCACCGCATCGGCCACCCGGGCCACGGCCGCGGCCGCCGCCGCGTCGCGGATTCCGAACCCCACCCCCAGCGGCAGGTCGGTCAGGGCGCGCACCCGTTCCAGGTGACGGGCGACATCGTCCACGTCCAGGCGGTCGGCGCCGGTCACGCCCTTGAACGCCACATAGTACAGGAAGCCGCGCCCGGCGCCAGCGAGCTGACGCACACGCTGTTCGCCGCTGTTGGGGGCGATGAGAAAGATGGGATCCAGCGCCCGCTCACGCAGCGCCGTCACCAGGCCGTCCCCCTCCTCCGGCGGCATGTCCACCGTGAGCACGCCATCGACGCCGGCGGCGGCAGCGGCATCCGCGAAGGCCTCGTAGCCCATGACCTCCACCGGGTTCAGATAGCCCATGAGCACCAGCGGCGTGCTGTCGTCCCGCCGGCGGAACTCGCGCACCATGTCCAGCACGGCATGCAGGCTCACCCCGTGGGCCAGCGCCCGCTCGCAGGCGGCCTGGATCACCGGTCCGTCGGCCATGGGATCGGAAAAGGGCACCCCGAGCTCGATGATGTCGGCGCCGGCCTCCACCAGGGCATGCAGCAGGGGCACGGTCACCGTCGGCTCGGGATCCCCCGCCGTGACATAGGGCACCAGGGCCCGGCGGTCCCGGGCGCGCAGCTCACGGAATCGCTGCTCGATACGGCTCATACCCGGATGCCCTCCAACGCGGCCACGGTGTGGATGTCCTTGTCTCCCCGCCCGGAGAGGTTGACGACGATGATCTGGTCCGGCGCCATCTGCGGCGCGATGCGGGCGGCATGGGCCAGGGCATGGCTGGATTCCAGCGCCGGCAGGATGCCCTCCATGCGGGTCAGGTCGTGGAAGGCGGCCAGGGCCTCCTGGTCGGTGACGGCGAAGTATTCGGCGCGGCCGGTGTCCTTGAGCCAGGCGTGTTCCGGCCCCACGCCGGGGTAGTCCAGCCCGGCCGAGATGGAATGGGTCTCGATGATCTGCCCATCCTCGTCCTCCATGAGATAGGTCCGGTTGCCGTGCAGCACGCCGGGCCGGCCGGCGCACAGCGGCGCCGCGTGATGGCCGCTGGCGAGCCCCTCGCCGCCGCCTTCGACGCCGTGCATGCGCACCCCGGTGTCACCGATGAAGGGGTAGAACAACCCCATGGCGTTGGAGCCGCCACCCACGCAGGCGACCAGCAGGTCCGGCAGCCGACCGGCCTGATCCTGGATCTGGCGCCGTGCCTCGCGCCCGATGACCGCCTGGAAATCCCGTACCATCGCCGGGTAGGGATGGGGCCCGGCCACGGTGCCGATGATGTAGAAGGTGTCGTCCACGTGGGTGACCCAGTCGCGCATGGCCTCGTTGAGGGCATCCTTGAGGGTGCGCGAACCGGATTCCACCGCCACCACCTCCGCCCCCAGCAGGCGCATGCGGTAGACGTTCATGGCCTGGCGGCGGATGTCCTCGGCCCCCATGTAGACCACGCAGGACATGCCCAGGCGCGCCGCCACCGTGGCGGTGGCCACGCCGTGCTGGCCGGCCCCGGTCTCGGCGATCACCCGGCGCTTGCCCATGAAGCGGGCCAGCAGGGCCTGGCCCACGGTGTTGTTGATCTTGTGTGCGCCGGTATGGTTGAGATCCTCGCGCTTGAGGTAGATCTGGGCCCCGCCCAGGGCTCGGCTCCAGCGCTCGGCGTGGTAGAGCGGCGACGGCCGGCCCACGTAGTGGGCCAGGTCGCGATCGAATTCCGCCAGAAAGTCCGGGTCCGCGCGCAGGCGCTCGTAGGCCTCGGTGAGTTCCTGGATGGGCCCCATCAGGGTCTCGGCGATGAACCGGCCACCATAGGGACCGAAGTGTCCCTGGTCGTCCGGATAGTCCCAGGTCTCAGTCGCTGTCTTCGCTGTATGCACGTCTGACTCCCGCCATGAAGGCTGCCATCGCGGCCGCGTCCTTGACCCCGCGGACCGCTTCCACGCCACTGCTCACGTCCACCGCCCAGGGCCGGGTACGGCGGATGGCCTCGGCCACGTTGTCCGGCCCCAGGCCACCGGCCAGGATGAGGGGTCGCCCGGCCCCGCGCGGAAACAGGTTCCAGTCGAACCGTGCCCCGCTGCCGCCCGGAACCCGGGGATGCCAGGCATCCAGCAGGAAGCCCTGGGACCGGGGATGGGCCGCCATGAAGGCCGCCAGGTCAAGGTCTGGCCGCACCTGAACGGCCTTGATGTAGGGCCGGTCGAAGGCGGTACAGAGATCCGCCGCCTCCTGGCCATGGAACTGCAGCAGGTCCAGGGGCAGTGCCGCCAGCACCGTCCACACCCAGGCCGGGTCCGGATCCACGAACAGGCCCACCCGGGTGACGAAGGGGGGCAACGCATCGAGGATGGCCCGCGCCTGCTCCGGCGTCACCCGGCGCGGACTGCGCGGGTAGAACACCAGGCCGATGGCATCGGCCCCCAGCCGCGCCGCCTCGACACCATCCTCCACGCGGGTGATCCCGCAGATCTTGACCCTGGTACGCTGCAAGCCGTCATCCCACCGGAAACCTCCCCATTCTAACAGCCCGCCCGGGATTCTGCCCGCGGCGGGAACCCCGGCTTCAGCGGGACGCCGCCGGGGGCATGCCGCTGAACAGGGGCATCACCGGTGCCTCGGGCAGACCGAAATGCGGGGGGTATCCCACCCCCACCAGGTAGAGTCCGGCGGCCGGCGCGGTGGCGGCCGCCTGGGCACGGTCGCGCCGCCGGAGCAGTTCCGCCACCCATGCCGGGTCCCTTTCCCCCCTCCCCACCTGCATGAGCGTGCCGACGATGTTGCGCACCATGTGATGCAGGAAGGCATTGGCCGTGATGTCGACGATGAGCAGATCCCCCTCGCGCCGCACGGCGATGTGCTCGATACGGCGTACCGGATGCCGGGCCTGGCAGGCCAGGGCGCGAAAGGAGGTGAAGTCGTGTTCCCCGCGCAGGCAGGCCGCTGCCGCGGCCATGGCCGCCTCGTCCAGCGGGCGGTGACAGGCGGTCAGGCTGGTCCGCCACAGGGCGGGACGGTAACGCCGGTTGAGGATGAGGTAACGGTAGCTGCGCCGGCGGGCACTGAAGCGGGCATGGAAGTCATCCGGGACCGGCCGGGCCCAGGTGAGTGCCACGTCGGGCGGGAGGCCGCTGTTGCCGCCCAGGATCCACTGGCGCTCGGTGCGCCGGGCCGAGGTATCGAAGTGCACCACCTGGGCCGTGGCATGCACCCCGGTGTCGGTGCGGCCGGCACAGACCACGCGCACCGGTTCCGCCGCCACCCGGGACAGGGCCGCCTCCACCTGGTCCTGCACGTTGCGCGCATGGGGCTGGCTCTGCCAGCCGGCGAAGCCACTGCCGTCGTACTCGATACCCAGGGCGATACGTGCCATCGGACCCGCTTCAGTGCGCACCCAGCCAATGGGGCAGCCACAGGCACAGCAGCGGCAGCCCGGCCAGCGGCCATTGCCAGGCCGGGGGCCGCCCCGGGCGGGGCAGGACCACCGGGACCGGGGCCTCGCCCTCCGCCTGGGCCAGGGCCAGGGCGAACAGGGAGGCGCCGTGCCGGGCCCAGAGCCGGATCCGTGCGCCAGTGCCCGCCGCCGCACCCCCGGCCACCACCGGCCGGCCGATCCTGGCCTGCATGCGGGGAATATATTCCAGGGTGAGCACGAACCGCAGTGCGAAACGACCGGTATCCAGCCCCAGCCAGCGCAGGGGCCGCAACAACTGGAGCAGACCCGCCACCAGCTCGGCACGCGGCGTGACGGCCAGCAGCCAGTTCACCGCCGACACCATGAACAGCAGCGCCAGCACCCGCTCGCCACCGCCGGTCAGTCCGCCGAGGGTCGGTGACCAGTGTCCCCAAGCCGGGACCAGGGGCACCCCGGGCGTGAACAGCAGGTACACCAGCAGGATGCCGAGGGCCAGCCAGCGCACCCGGCGCAGGCCCGCCCACAGGCCCGGAACGGGACCCAGGCGCCAGCCATGGACCGCAAGCCCCAGGCCCAGCAGCAGACCCTCGGCGACCAAGGCCCAGCCCTGGCTCCGGGCCACGCTCAGGGCATAGACCAGCAATGACAGGATGCGGATGGCGGCGTGCATGGCGGCCGATGATCCGGCCTGCGGCGCCCCGGGTCAACCTGTACCCGGCGCCAGCCGCCGGCCCGAAAAAGACATGGCCCGGCGCAGCCGGGCCATGGATCCTGGAGGTTGGCGCGCGGTCTCAGGCGATGCGCTGCATCAGGGTGCGGGCCTCGGTCTGCTGGTCGGCACTGCCTTCCTGCAGCACCTCCTCCAGGATGTCGCGAGCGCCTTCCGGGTCCCCCATCTCGATGTAGGCCCGGGCCAGTTCCAGCTTGGTGGCCACCTCGTCCTCGGCCTCCAGGAAGCCGTCCTCGTCCACGGCATCATCAAGATCCGGTTCCGCCGCCAGGGCCGCCTCGATCTCCTCGTCCACGGCATCATCGAGATCCAGCTCGGCAGCCGGGCCCGTACCGGAATCTTCGTCCACGTCGGCGTCGGCATCCTTGCCACCGGCGGCATCCAGGTCGACGTCGACCGCGGCCTCCCCCGCCTCGGCGCCGTCCTCCGAACCGGGCAGGCGGACACTCTCGAATTCCAGGATCTCGACCTCCTCCTCGCCGTCGCCGGCCGGACCCTCGACCAGGGTCTCGTCCGCCGCCTCCACAGGGGTCGGCGTGAACTCGATTTCCCGGTCGGTCGTTTCCGCGCCGGCCTCCGGCTCCGAGCCGTCGGCCTCGGGCGTCCCTGCGGGATCCATGCCGCTGTCGGCCACCACCCCGCCTGTCTCCGGTTCCAGTGGCTCCAGTTCCGGCGGTTCCAGAGCCTCGTCCAGTTCCACCGGTTCCGACAACGCCCCGTTCCCGTTGTAGAGCGGGTTGGCCGGATCCAGCTCGCGGCCCATCTCCGCCACCTGTTCCCAGGCCGGATCCTCCGTGCCCGAGAGTTCCGCCAGCAGGGCCTCCGCCTCCACGCCGAAACGGTCGACGTTGCGGGCGGCATGGTAGATCTCCAGCAGCTTCATGCGCAGCTCGCGGCGTTCCGGTGCCTCTTCCATGGCCTGGCGCACCACGTCCTCGGCCTGCTGGTAACGGCCGTAGGCCAGGAACACGTCCGCCTCCACCAGCGGGTCGGCCTCGGACTGTCCCGGAAGGGCGTCGAGATCGCTGATGGCAAAATCCGAGAACAGGGAGGAGTCGGTCTGGGGGGCATCGTCCTCCGCTTCGGTGACCGAAGACTGTGGCGGTGCCGCCAGCTCGGCTGCGGAGGCCTCCATGGCGGCCACGGCATCCGCCACTTCCTGCTCCGCTCCGCTGTCCTGCGGCGCCTCGCCGGCCTCCTGCAGGATGCTCTCCTCGAAGTGCTCCGGTGTGGTCCGGCGGCGCCGGAGCCAGAGCCCCAGCAGGATGAGCAGCAGGGCCGTGCCGCCGGCCGCTGCCTGCAAGCGGACATCGCCCAGGAAGCGCGCCAGCAGGTCGGGCTGCTGGTCGACCGCCTGGTCACCGGCCTGCGCCTTGGCCTGCTTCGCGCCGGCATCCGCCGGGTCCTGCTTCGCCTCCGCTGGCGTGGCGGGGGCGCTGGCCCTGGCGGCCTGCTGCTGCAACAGTGCCAGCTGCTGGTCCTTGAGCTCGATCAGGTGCTGCATCTGCTGCACCTGGTGCTCGAGTTCGGCCAGGCGTGCACTGAGTTCCTCGTTCTGATGGCGCTGGGTCTCGAGCGATGCCACCGCCATTGCCAGGTCATGACGGATGGCGGCCAGCGCCTTGCCACCTGCTGCCTGGTCCGTTCCACCGTTGGCGCTGGCCGCCTCGCTGCCCTCGTCGGGTGCCGTCAGTTTGAGGTGGGGCTGGCCGCTTGCCCCTGTGGTCACATCGGCCTGCGTGGCCGCCGCCGGGGGCGTCGCTGGAGGTACGGACTTGGCCGCGGTCGAGGCCTGCGTCCCCTGCTGGCGGGCCTCACGCCAGGCCTGGTGCTGGCGCCGGACCTCCTGCAGGGCCGCGCGCCGGCCGAGACGCAGCATTTCCGCCCGATCCGGCACCCTGAGCACGTAGCCCGCCTTCAGGTTGTTGATATTGTTGCCATAGAAGGCATCGGGATTGGCCCGCAACAGGGCCAGCATGGTCTGCTCCATGCTGATGCCGGTATCCGGGCGCACCTGCTCGGCGATGCGCCAGAGGGTGTCGGTGCGCCGCGTCGGGCCAAACTCGGTCCCCTGGTAACGGGCACCGCTCCGCGGTCGGGCCTGGGGGGCGGGCTGTGCCGTGGCCGCAGTCGGGGCCTGCAGTCGCGGCGGCGGGCTCTTCATCAGCCCCGGGGGATCCACCAGCATGGTGTATTCGCGTACCACCTGTCCTGCCGACCAGGTCGCCTCCAGAAGGAAATCCAGATAGGGTTCCCGCACCGGTTCGCGGCTGGTGACATGGACCACCGCCGTCCCGTCCGGTCGCCGTTCCACCTGGAAGTGTAGCCGGGTCAGGAATATCGTGCGCTCGATCCCTGCGGCGGCGAATGCGCTGGGTGGGGCCAGCTCGAGGCGCAGCTCCTGCAGCTCGGCCGGCGTCGCATCAATGAGTTGGATCTCGGCATCGAGCGGCTGATGCAATGCCGATTTGAGTTCGATCTGGCCCAGGCCCAAGGCCTGGGCCTCGGAGACCAGCGCACCCAGCATGGCCAGCGTCAAGGCCGTCTTTCTGATCATCTCGCATCCCCGTTTGGTTGTCCCGCGATGTCCCTGGCGCCTGCCCGCCACCAGACGGGGACCGCCCCCCGGCGACGTTCGCCCGGCCCTCCGAAAGACCGGCAGCGACCCCCCCTACAGGTACTGTTCGATCAGGCGTTCCGCGATCTGCACGCTGTTGAGGGCTGCGCCTTTGCGGACATTATCGGCCACCACCCACAAATCTAAACCTCGGGGATGCGAGATGTCCTCCCGGACCCGGCCGACGTACACCGGGTCGCGGTTGGCCCCCTCGGTGACGGCGGTGGGGTAGCCGCCGTCCTCGTGCCGGTCGAGCAGCACCACCCCGGGGGCCCCGGCCAGGAGTTCGCGCGCGTCCTCGGCCGAGATCTTGTCCCGGGTCTCGATGTGGACCGCCTCGGAATGGCCATAGAACACGGGCACGCGGACACAGGTGGGGTTCACCTGAATGCGATCGTCCTCGAAGATCTTGCGCGTCTCCCACACCATCTTCATCTCTTCCTTGGTATAGCCGTTGCCCATGAAGACATCGATGTGGGGCAGCACGTTGAAGGCGATCTGGCGGGGATAGACGCTGGGCTCCACCGGCTTGCCGTTGAGCAGGTTGGCGGTCTGGGCGGCCAGTTCCTCGATGGCCTCCTTGCCGGTACCCGAAACCGCCTGGTAGGTGGCGACGTTGATGCGCTCGATGCCCACGGCATCGTAGATGGGCTTGAGCGCCACCAGCATCTGGATGGTGGAACAATTGGGGTTGGCGATGATGCCGCGGTTGGCATACTGGGCCAGCGCGTGCGGGTTGACCTCCGGCACCACCAGCGGGATGTCGTCGTCGTAGCGGAACTGGGAGGTGTTGTCGATCACCACGCAGCCCGCCTCGGCGGCGCGCGGGGCGTGGACGCGGGACACGGCGGCCCCGGGCGAGAACAGGCCGATACGGACCCGGGAGAAATCGAAGGTCTCCAGGTCCTGCACCACCAGCTCCCGGTCCCCGAAGGCCACCCGGCGCCCCGCCGACCGGCTGCTGGCCACGGCATACACCTCGCCCACCGGAAACCGGCGCTGGGCCAGGATGTCCAGCATGGTCTCGCCCACGGCACCGGTGGCGCCCACTACCGCTACGTCATAGGTCTTGCTCATGATTCCCGTTCCGGTCTCCGCATCAACTCAGTGCCGCCACCACGGCGTCACCCATCTCCCTCGTCCCCACCACCCGGCTGTCCGCCGCGGCGATATCCGGGGTGCGCAATCCCTGGTCCAGGACCTCTCCCACCGCGGTCTCGATGCGCCGGGCCAGCGCCTCCTCGCCCAGGGAGTAGCGCAGCATCATCGCCACCGAAAGGATGGTGGCGAGGGGATTGGCCACCCCCTGGCCGGCGATGTCCGGTGCCGAGCCGTGGATGGGCTCGTACATGCCCTTGCCATCGGCATCCAGCGAGGCCGAGGGCAGCATGCCGATGGAACCCGTCAGCATGGCGGCCTCGTCCGACAGGATATCGCCGAACAGGTTGGTGGTCACCACCACGTCGAACTGCTTGGGTGACCGCACCAGCTGCATGGCGGCATTGTCCACGTACATGTGGCTCAATTCCACGTCCGGGTACTCGGCCGCCAGCTCGGTCATGACCTCGCGCCACAACTCGGTGCATTCCAGCACATTGGCCTTGTCCACCGAGCACAGGCGCCCGTTGCGCGCGCGGGCGATCCCGAAGGCGACCCGGCCGATACGGCGGATCTCGGTCTCGTCGTACACCAGGGTGTTGAAGCCCTCGCGCCGGCCGTCGGCCCCGGTGCGCACCCCGCGCGGCTGGCCGAAATAGATGCCGCCGGTGAGTTCGCGCACGATCATGATGTCGAGGCCGGCCACCACCTCGGGCCGCAGGCTGGAGGCATCCGCCAGCTGGGGATAGAGGATGGCGGGACGCAGGTTGGCGAACAGCTGCAGCCCCTCGCGCAGTCCCAGCAGGCCCTTTTCCGGCCGCACCGAGATGTCCAGGCCCTCCCACTTGCGCCCGCCCACGGCGCCGAGCAGCACGGCATCCGCCGCCCGGGCCCGCTCCAGGGTCTCCGCCGGCAGCGGCTGGCCGGTGGCGTCGTAGGCCGCGCCGCCCACCAGGGCCTCCTCCAGCACCAGTTCCAGGCCATGCCGCTCACGCAGGCACTGGATGACCTTGACCGCCTCGGCCACGATCTCGGGCCCGATGCCGTCACCCGGTAGGACCAGGACCCGTTTCACGACCGGCCCTCCGCCGCCGGCCGGCCGGCCGTCTCGGGCGGGGCCGTGAACAGCCAGGGCGCCTCGCGCCGCCGCCGTTCCTCGTAGGCACGGATCTCGTCGGCATGCTGCAGGGTCAGATCGATCTCGTCCAGGCCCTCCACCAGGCAGTGCTTGCGGAAGGGGTCGATATCGAACGGAATGACCTCGCCCTCCGGGGTCTCCAGGGTCTGGGCCGGCAGGTCGATGGTCAGCCGGTAACCGGGCGTGGCGGCCACGGCGCGGAACAGGCGGTCCACCAGCGCGGCATCCAGCCGGATGGGCAACAGGCCATTCTTGAAACTGTTGTTGTAGAAGATGTCGGCGAAGCTGGGTGCGATCACCGCGCGGAAACCGTAGTCCGCCAGCGCCCAGACGGCATGTTCGCGGGAGGAACCGCAGCCGAAGTTCTCCCGGGCCAGCAGGATGCGGGCCCCCTGGTAGCGCGGCTGGTTGAGAACGAAATCGGGATTGGGCCGGCGTTGACCGGGATCCATACCCGGTTCCCCCTGATCCAGGTAGCGCCAGGCGTCGAACAGGTTGGCACCGAAGCCGGTGCGCCGGATCGACTTCAGGAACTGCTTGGGAATGATGGCATCCGTATCCACGTTGGGCCGGTCCAGCGGGGCCACGATGGCCGTCAGCCTGGTGAACTTTTCCACCCCGTTCGTCCTCCGTCGTCAGAAAGTCCGTACGTCCACGAAATGACCGGCAATGGCCGCGGCAGCCGCCATGGTCGGACTCACCAGATGGGTTCGCCCGCCCTGCCCCTGGCGCCCCTCGAAGTTGCGGTTGGAGGTGGAGGCACAACGCTCCCCCGGTTCCAGCCGGTCCGCGTTCATGGCCAGACACATGGAACAGCCGGGCTCGCGCCACTCGAAGCCCGCCGCGCGGAACACCCGGTCCAGGCCCTCGGCCTCGGCCTGGGCCTTGACCAGGCCCGAGCCGGGCACCACCAGCGCCTGGCGGATGCCCTCCGCCACCCGGCGACCGCGGATCACCGCCGCCGCCGCGCGCAGGTCCTCGATGCGCGAGTTGGTGCAGGAGCCGATGAACACCCGGTCCAGGTGGATGTCGGTGATGGCGGTGCCGGGCCGCAGGTCCATGTACGCCAGCGCCCGCTCCATGCCGCTGCGCCGCACCGGGTCCGCCTCCTCCGCCGGATCCGGCACGACCTCCGTGACGGCGACCACCATTTCCGGCGAGGTGCCCCAGGTGACCTGAGGCGCCAGGCAACCGGCATCCAGCACCACCTCGCGGTCGAACAGGGCGTCCTCGTCCGAATGCAGCTCGAACCAGTCCGCCACCGCCCGGTCCCACAGCTCGCCGCGGGGGGCGAAGGGCCGGCCTTCCAGATATTCCACCGTGGTTTCGTCCACCGCCACCAGCCCGGCCCGGGCACCGGCCTCTATGGACATGTTGCACAGGGTCATGCGGCCCTCCATCGACAGGGCGCGAATGGCCTCACCGCCGAACTCGATGGTGCAGCCGGTGCCGCCGGCGGTGCCGATGGTGCCGATCAGGGCCAGGGCGATGTCCTTGGCGAACACGCCCTCGCCGAGCCGCCCGTCCACCCGCAGCAACAGGTTGCGCGACTTCTTCTGCAACAGGCACTGGGTGGCGAGCACATGCTCCACCTCCGAGGTACCGATGCCGAAGGCCAGGGCACCGAAGGCGCCATGGGTGGAGGTATGGGAATCGCCACAGACCACGGTCATGCCGGGCAGGGTGGCGCCCTCCTCCGGCCCGATGACGTGAACGATGCCCTGGCGGGGGTCGTCCATGGTGAATTCGAGGATACCGAATGCCTCGCAGTTGCGATCCAGGGTCTCCACCTGCAGCCGCGAGACCGGATCCTGGATGCCGGCGGAGCGGTCGGTGGTGGGCACGTTGTGGTCCGGCACGGCCAGAACGCTGTCGGGGCGCCAGGGCCGGCGCCCGGCCAGCCTCAGCCCCTCGAACGCCTGGGGCGAGGTCACCTCGTGGACCAGGTGGCGGTCGATGTAGAGCAAGGCGGTGCCGTTGTCGTCGGTGCGGACGACATGGGCGTCCCAGAGCTTGTCGTAGAGTGTCCTGGCGGCCATGCCGCTGCCTCCCTCCTGCCCCTGCCGGGGATTGCCGTGGCGGGGAATCATAAGCCGGGACCCTCCGGAACGCCAATCGGGGCCGGGGCCGGGCGTACGCCCCACCAGGCCACCCCCACCGCCAGGGCACTGGTCAGGGCGGCGGCGAAGAAGGCCCAGTGACCGCCGACCACCCCCCACAGCTGGCCGGCCGCGAGACTGCCCAGGGCACCGCCCACGCCGAAGCTGAGGCTGCTGTAGAGGGCCTGGCCCCGGCCCTGGTTGCGTCCCCGGAACAGGCGGTGGATCA
>JALWSQ010000227.1 GCA_026993645.1 Thiohalobacter sp. | reverse complement strand
CGGACAAGGTCAGGCACCAGCCTCCGCCCGGGTGGCCAGCAACACCACCGCCAGGGCCGCGATCCCCTCGCCGCGACCGGTGAACCCCAGGCCCTCGCTGGTGGTGGCCTTGAGGTTGACCCGACCGCGGCCAGCGCCCGGCGCAGCTCCCCCAGCCGGAACATCTGCGGGGTCTGGGCATGCCAGAGCCCGTCACGGTCGACAGTCTCCCGCACCCGCCCTTCGCCATCCGCCCGTTTCATGGTGTCCCGCACCGGCACGGCCAGCAGCCCCCCCACCCCGCTGGCCAGCACCCGATCCACCAGCCGCTCCAGGTCCTCGGCCCGCAGGCAGGGGCGCGCGGCATCGTGCACCAGCACCCAGTCGCTCTCGGGCGCCATGCCGGCCAGGACCTCCAGGGCATTGGCCACCGAGTCGCAGCGCTCCGCCCCGCCCGGCGCCCGCCACAGGCGCCAGCCCGGCTGGGGCCGGATCTCGTCCCACCAGGGGTCGTCGGTGGCCAGCGCCAGGGCCACGCCCCGCATCGCCGGGTGACCGAACAGCGCCGCCAGGCTGTGCTCGATGATGCGCTTCTCGCCCAGGAACAGGTACTGCTTGGGCACTTCCGAACCGAAGCGCCGGCCCGTGCCGGCCGCCGGCACCACGCCCCACAACCGGGACCCAGCCGTCACCGCCCGCCCCCCGGCGCCCCCGGCTCGATGACCTGGTAGAAGGTCTCGCCGGGACGCACCATGCCCAGCTCGGTCCGGGCCCGTTCCTCCACCGCCGCCATGCCCTGCTTGAGATCCGCGACCTCGGCCGCCAGCGCCCGGTTGCGCCGGGCCAGGCCGGTATTGATGGCCCGCTGGGACAGGATGTCCTGCTGCAGCCGATGCACCTCCAGGATCCCCCCCTGGCCGAACCAGAGCGCGTACTGCAGCCCCGCCAGCAGCAAGAGCAGCAGCAGGAGGATGCGGTTCATGGCCCCGGCCGGATCAGCGCTCCGCCGCGCGGCCGAAGGCCCCGCGCCCGGCGTAACGGGCGGCACTGCCCAGGGCCTCCTCGATGCGCATGAGCTGGTTGTACTTGGCGATGCGCTCCGACCGGGACAGGGAGCCTGTCTTGATCTGGGTGGCGGACGTGGCCACCGCCAGGTCGGCGATGAAGGTGTCCTCGGTCTCGCCCGAGCGATGGGACACCACCGCGGCATAGCCCGCGGCGGCGGCATCGTCGATGGCCTGCAGGGTCTCGGTCAGGGTACCGATCTGGTTGAGCTTGATCAGGATGGCATTGGCCACCCCGCGCTCGATGCCCTGGCGCAGGATCGCTGGGTTGGTGACGAAGATATCGTCGCCCACGAGTTGCACCCGGTCACCCAGGCGCTCGGTGAGCAGGCGCCAGCCGTCCCAGTCGTCCTCCGCCATGCCGTCCTCGATGGAGATCAGCGGATACTGCTCCACCCAACCGGCCAGGTAGTCGGTGAAGGCGGCCGCGTCCAGGCTGCGGTTCTCGGAGGCCAGCTGGTAGCGGCCGTCCCGGTAGAACTCGGAGCTGGCCGGATCGATGGCCAGGGCGACGTCGTCGCCGGGGCGGAAGCCGGCCTTGACGATGGCCTCCAGGATCACCTCCATGGCCGCCTCGTTGGAGGCCAGGTCAGGGGCGAAACCGCCCTCATCCCCCACCGTGGTGGCCAGGCCACGAGCGCGCAGCACCGCCTTGAGGGCATGGAACACCTCGGCCCCGTAGCGCACCGCCTCGGCCATGTTCGGCGCCCCCAGGGGCACGATCATGAACTCCTGCATGTCGACGTTGTTGTCCGCGTGCACGCCGCCGTTGACCACGTTCATCATGGGCACCGGCAGCACCGGCGCGTCCTTGCCCGCCAGGTGACGGAACAGGGGCACCCCGGCATCGGCCGCGGCCGCCCGCGCCACCGCCATGGAGACGGCCAGCAGGGCATTGGCCCCCAGCCGTCCCTTGTTCGGTGTGCCGTCCAGTTCGATCATGGCCCGATCCACGGCCTCCTGGTCCCCCGCGTCGAACCCGCGCAACCGTTCCCGGATCTCACCGTTGACGTGTGCCACGGCCTGGCGCACACCCTTGCCGCCGTAGCGCGCCGGGTCGCCGTCTCGCAGCTCCACAGCCTCGCGGGTGCCAGTGGAGGCCCCGGAGGGCACCGCTGCCCGGGCCCGGATCCCGCCGTCGAGCACCACTTCCGCCTCCACCGTGGGATTGCCACGCGAATCCAGGATCTCGCGGGCGTGGATATCGATCACTTCAGACATCTTTGCTCCAGTCGATTGGTCGTCGTTCGTTCGTCCACGAGGGTGGTCGCCGACCACCCCCGACCCGTCCTTCAGCCATCCCCTATCAGGGCCTGCTCAGGGAACCCGGCCGCCTTGACCTGGCGGTCCAGGACCACCAGCAATTCCAGCAGATCCGCCATCCGGTCCAGAGGCCAGGCATTGGGCCCGTCGCTCAGGGCCCGCGCCGGGTCCGGGTGGGTCTCCATGAACAGGCCGCTGACCCCGGCCGCCACCGCGGCACGCGCCAGCACCGGCACGAACTCCCGCTGGCCGCCCGAGCGGGTGCCCTGGCCGCCCGGCAGCTGCACCGAGTGGGTGGCATCGAACACCACCGGGCAGCCGGTGGCACGCATCACCGCCAGCGCCCGCATGTCCGATACCAGGTTGTTGTAACCGAAGGAGACCCCGCGCTCGCACACCAGGATCTGCTCGTTGCCGGCGGCGCGGGCCTTGGCCACCACGTTGGCCATGTCCCAGGGCGCCAGGAACTGGCCCTTCTTGATGTTCACCGGCTTGCCCTGGCGGGCCACGTTCTGGATGAAGTTGGTCTGGCGGCACAGGAAGGCCGGCGTCTGCAGCACGTCCACCACGGCTGCCACCTCCGCCAGCGGGGTGTCCTCGTGCACGTCGGTGAGCACCGGCACGCCGATCTGCGCCCGCACCTCGGCCAGGATGCGCAGGCCCTCCTCCAGGCCGGGGCCGCGAAAGCTCTCCACCGAGGAGCGATTGGCCTTGTCGAAGGAGGACTTGTAGATGAAGGGCATCCCCAGCGCCTCGGTGATCTCCCGCAGCCGGCCGGCGGTATCCAGGGCCAGCTGCCGGCTCTCGATGACACAGGGACCGGCGATAAGAAAAAGGGGCTGCGTCAGCCCCACCTGGAATCCGCACAGATTCATGCCCTGTCCCTGGTCGTCCTGCCCCGCCACCACTCAGGCATCCAGCGCCACCGTGGCCCCCACCGACCCTGCCCGGGTCGCCTCGTGCCGCCGCCGCGCCGCCTGCACGAAGCCGGCGAACAGGGGATGGCCCTCACGCGGCGTGGAGGTGAACTCGGGGTGGAACTGGCAGCCGAGGAACCAGGGATGGTCCTCGAGCTCCACCACCTCCACCAGTTCGTCGTCCATGGAGGTACCGGACAACACCAGCCCGGCGTCGCTCAATGCCTGGCGATAACCGTTGTTGAACTCATAGCGGTGACGGTGACGCTCCTCGATCACGTCCTGCCCGTAGGTCCGATGGGCCAGACTCCCGGGCCGCAGCCGGCAGCGCTGCGCCCCCAGCCGCATGGTGCCGCCCAGGTCGGAATCCGCGCTGCGGCGTTCCACCCGCCCGTCCTCGGTGGTCCACTCGGTGATCAGGGCGATGACCGGGTGCGGGGTATCGGGCCGGAATTCGGTACTGTGGGCATCCGCCAGTCCGGCCACGTGACGGGCGTACTCGATGACCGCCACCTGCATGCCCAGGCAGATGCCCAGGTAGGGAATACCCTGCTCGCGGGCATAGCCCACGGCGGCGATCTTGCCCTCCACGCCGCGTTCGCCGAAGCCGCCGGGCACCAGGATGGCGTCCACCCCCGCCAGGTCGTCCATACCCTCCCGTTCCAGCACCTCGGAATCCAGATAGCGGATGTTCACCCGGGTCCGGGTGTGGATGCCGGCATGGATCAGGGCCTCGGTCAGCGACTTGTAGGATTCGGTCAGATTGACGTACTTGCCCACCATGGCGATGGTGACCTCGGCCTCGGGATGTTCCAGGCCGAACACCACCTTCTCCCATACCGACAGATCCGCCGGCGGCGAACCGAGGCCGAACTTCTCCACCACGATGTCATCGAGATGCTGGGAGTGGAGCACCAGCGGAATCTTGTAGATGCTGTCGACGTCCATCGCCGAGATGACCGCGCGCTCCTCGACGTTGGTGAACAGGGCGATCTTGCGCCGCTCGTCCGGCGGCAGCTCGCGGTCGGCGCGGCACATGAGCACGTCCGGCTGGATGCCGATGGAACGCAGTTCCTTCACCGAGTGCTGGGTGGGCTTGGTCTTGATCTCGCCCGAGACCGCGATGTAGGGCACCAGGGTCAGATGCATGAACAGGGCATGGTCGTGCCCCAGTTCCACCCCCATCTGGCGGATGGCCTCGAGGAACGGCAGCGACTCGATGTCACCCACGGTGCCGCCGATCTCCACCATGAGGATGTCCACCCCCTCGCCGGCCAGGCGGATCACCCGCTTGATCTCGTCGGTGATGTGGGGAATCACCTGCACCGTCCCGCCCAGGTATTCGCCACGGCGTTCCTTGCGAATGACGCTCTCGTAGATCTGGCCGGTGGTGTAGTTGTTGCGTCGCGTCATGTGGGCATGGACGAAGCGCTCGTAGTGGCCCAGGTCCAGGTCGGTCTCGGCGCCGTCGCGGGTGACGAACACCTCGCCGTGCTGGAACGGACTCATGGTGCCCGGATCCACGTTGATGTAGGGATCCAGCTTGATCATGGTGACCTTCAGCCCGCGGGCCTCCAGGATGGCGCCCAGCGATGCCGCCGCGATGCCCTTGCCGAGGGAGGACACCACGCCACCGGTGATGAAGATGTATCGGGTCATGCAGGACTCTGAGTCAAGGAGCAGTTGAGCGATCCCCGAGGCGGGAATACCGGACCCGAGGCACGTCAGGACGGAAGCAGACGATACCAGAAGGGCCGCGCGGACTCAATCGAGTGGTGGTGGCGGAACCAGGCCCTGCAACCGGCTCCACAGCGGCCAGACACCCGCCTCGCCGGACCCCGCCTGCCAGCCCTCGGCGATCCAGAGCCCGGGCACGGCCACCAGCCGGTCGGCCTGGTAGACCAGCGGCACCAAGGCACGTTCCCAGGGCGGCACGCCCGCGGCCTGGAACAGGTGCTTGAGCGAACGCCGGTGGGCATGGCCGGCGGGGCGCAGCCGCTCGCCCCCGCGGCGAAAGCGCAGGGACCAGGCACCGCGCCCAAGGTGGGCGCGGGCCAGTCCCCGCCCCCGTGCCGGCCGCACCTCCAGCCGCCCCGGCGGCCGCTCGAAGGCCAGCGCCTGCCAATGCCAGGAGGCCACCGGCGCGGGGGGCTCCGGCGGCAGCGGTGCCAGCAAGTGGAGTCGTCCACGGTAACGGTGGAGTTCGCTGTCACGCCAGCGCAGACAGGGCCGGGCATCGGGCCGGGCCTCGTCCAGGTCGCGGAGGAACTGCTGCAACCGGGCCGCGTTGGGCACCGGATGGCCACGGGACCGGATCCAGTAGCGCAACAGGTTGTCCCGGCGTGCCGGCGGCAGCGCCTGCAGGCAGGCCAGGTCCAGGGTGGGGCCGGCCCCGCAGCGCCCCAGGTCCTCGACCCCCCAGGCGTCCAGCAGGCTGGCCGCCGCGGCCTGGTGGGCGGCCGCCCGGCCCAGGGTGCGACGCACCGCCGGCCAGCGCTGCGCCAGCAGGGGCAGCACCTGGTGCCGCAGGAAGTTCCGGTCCAGGGCCAGATCCCGGTTGCTGGGATCCTCGACCCATTCCAGGCCCCGCCCCTCGGCCCAGGTCCTCAGCGCCACCCGCGGCAGGCCCAGCAGGGGCCGGCACAGCCACCCACCGCCGAAGCGCCGCACCTCGGGCATGGCGGCCAGGCCGTGCGGCCCGCCACCCCGCAGCAGCTGCAGGAGCAGGGTCTCGGCCTGGTCATCCAGGTGATGGGCGGTGAGCAGCCCGGCATCGGCCGGCAACCAGTCGCGCAGCACCCGGTAGCGTGCCCGGCGCGCCGCCTGTTCCGGGCCCTCGCCGGCGCGATTCGCCACCTGTGCCTGCAGCACCTCGCAGGCCAGCCCCCAGCGGCCCGCCAGCCGCCGGCAGTGGTCGGCCCAGGCGGCGGCCGCCGGCTGCAGGCCGTGGTCCACGTGCACCACGCGCAGCGGAATACCCAGGCGGGGGGCCAGCTCGGCTGCCGCCCGCAGCAGCACGGTGGAATCCAGGCCCCCGCTGAAGGCGACACACCAGCCGCCGGGCGCGGGGTGCCGCCGCCACAACCGCTCACAGGCGGCGACCGGATCGGCGGGGGAGGACGACGGGGTGCCGGTCATGGTGGCACGGCGCAATGCACGGGGGCCGGTGACGGCCGTCACCGCATCAGCTGCGCTCGCTGAACTGACCGAAGGACATCAGCCGCTGGTACCTGGCCTCCAGCAGCTGGTCCAGCGGCAACGCGGTCAGCACGTCCAGTTGCGCCAGCAGCGCGGCACGCAGACGCCGCGCCATGGTGTCGGGATCCCGGTGGGCACCGCCCAGGGGCTCGTCCACGATCTGGTCGACCAGGCCGAATTCCTTGAGCCGGTCGGCGGTGATCCCCAGGGCATTGGCGGCATCCGCCGCCTTCTCTACGCTCTTCCACAGGATGGAAGCGCAACCCTCCGGCGAGATGACCGAATAGGTGCTGTACTGCAGCATCAGGATACGGTCACCCACCCCGATGGCCAGGGCACCGCCCGATCCCCCCTCGCCGATGACACTGCACAGGATCGGCGTGCGCAGGCGGGACATGACCTCCAGGTTGCGGGCGATGGCCTCGCTCTGGCCCCGTTCCTCGGCGTCGATGCCGGGATAGGCCCCGGGCGTGTCGATGAAGGTCAGGACCGGCAGCCGGAACCGCTCTGCCATCTCCATCAGGCGCAATGCCTTGCGGTAACCCTCCGGCCGCGGCATGCCGAAGTTGCGCGCGAGCTTCTCCTTGGTCTGGCGCCCCTTCTGGTGGCCGATGATCATCACCGGCCGGTCGTCGATACGGCCGACACCGCCGATGATGGCGGGATCGTCGGCGAAGGCGCGGTCACCGTGCAGCTCCTCGAAGTCGGTGATCATGCGTGCGACGTAGTCGAGGGTGTAGGGCCGCTGCGGATGGCGCGCCAGCTGCGCGATCTGCCAGGGTGACAGCTTGGAGAAGATGGACTCGGTCAGCGCCCGGCTCTTCTCCTCCAGCCGGGCGATCTCCTCGGTGATGTTGATCTCGGCGTCGTCGCCGACGTAGCGCAGCTCCTCGATCTTGGCTTCGAGTTCGGCGATGGGCTGTTCGAAATCGAGAAAGTTCAAGGCGGCGTCCGGCACGGCCATGGGCTGGTGGGGCGATACTATAGCAACCGGTCAGCGGTACTCCAACTCCACCGCGTCGCTGCCCGCCAGTTCCACCAGCCGGTGCAGCAACTCGTCCTCCGGGCGCACCGCCCACTCCCGCCCCAGGGCCAGCCGAGCCCGGGCGGCACCGTTGCTGTAGTCCAGCGCCACCGGGACACCCCCCTCGCGGTAGGGCTCGAGGATGCGGGCCAGACCGGCGGCGAAACCGTTGCCCGCCTGCTCCCGGTCCACCCGGATCACCAGGCGTCGGGCGAACAGGGCCCGCGCCTCCGGCAGATCGTGGACCCGGTCCGCCGTCACCTGGCGCGTACCCGAGTAGTCGTCGAAGGCCAGGGTACCCTCCACCACCAGCACCCGGTCCCGCACCAGCTGGTTGCGACAGCGCTCGTAGACCTCGGGGAACACCCGCACCTCCATCCGTGCGGTGCGATCGTCGAGCACGGCGAAGGCCATGCGGCCGCGCCGGGTGTTGCGCAGGCGCAGACCGACCACCAGCCCCGCCACCACCACCGGTCGTTCCTCGCCCATGGCTACGCCATCCGCATCCTCGCCACGCAGAACGGCCAGCCGGGCGGTGACGAAACGTTCCAGTTCCGCCTCGTAGCGGCTGATGGGATGGCCGGTGAGATAGAGCCCCAGGGTCTCCTTCTCCCCCTGCAGCCGCTGGGCCTCGTCCCACTCCGGCAGCGGCGCCGCCTCCGCCTCGGCCGCCGCCGGCATGACCCCCCCAAAGAGGTCCACCTGTCCCGCCCCGGCATCGCGCTCGTGCTGTTCGGCCAGCTGCAGGGCCGTCGGCAGCCGGGCCATGAGCGTGGCCCGGTTGGGCCCCAGGCCATCCAGGGCCCCGGCCCGCACCAGGGCCTCGAGCACCCGCCGGTTGACCCGGTGCAGGTCCACCCGGCGACAGAAATCGTACAGGTCCTGGAAGGGTCCGCCGCGTTCCCGCTCCGCCACCAGTCCCTCGATGGCCCCCTGGCCCACGCCCTTGATGGCGCCCAGACCGTAACGGATACGACCGTCCTCCACGGTGAACCGGTAACCGGAGTGGTTGACGTCCGGCCCCATGATCTCCAGCCGCATGTCGCGGCACTCGTCGATCAGGGTCACCACCTTGTCGGTGTTGTCCATGTCCGCCGACAACACCGCGGCCATGAAGGCGGCGGGGAAATGGGCCTTGAGCCAGGCGGTCTGGTAGGAGACCAGGGCATAGGCCGCCGAATGCGACTTGTTGAAGCCATAACCGGCGAACTTCTCCATCAGGTCGAAGATGTGGCTGGCAGTCTGTTCCGGTACGCCGCGCTGCAGGGCCCCCTCCAGGAAGATGGCCCGCTGCTTGGCCATCTCCTCGGGCTTCTTCTTGCCCATGGCGCGGCGCAGCAGGTCGGCGCCGCCCAGGGTGTATCCGGCCAGCACCTGGGCGATCTGCATCACCTGCTCCTGGTACAGGATGACGCCGTAGGTGGGCTTGAGGATGGGCTCCAGGTCCGGGTGCGGATACTCGACCCGTTGCCGGCCGTGCTTGCGGGCGATGAAGTCGTCCACCATGCCGGATTGCAGCGGCCCGGGCCGAAACAGGGCCACCAGGGCGATGATGTCCTCGAAGCTGTCCGGCTGCAGGCGCCGGATGAGATCCTTCATGCCACTGGATTCAAGCTGGAACACCGCCGTGGTGCGACAGTCCTTGAGCAGGCGGAAGCTGTCGGGGTCGTCCAGCGGGATACGGTCGATCTCCACCGGCGGTTCACCCGCCGCCCGGCGCTGGGCGTTGATGGTCTGCAGGGCCCAGTCGATGATGGTCAGGGTACGCAGGCCGAGGAAGTCGAACTTCACCAGCCCCACCGCCTCGACGTCGTCCTTGTCGAACTGGCTCACCTGGTTGTGGCCGCCCGGTTCGCAGTAGATGGGGGTGAATTCGGTCAGGCGCGAGGGCGCGATCACCACCCCGCCGGCATGCTTGCCGGCATTGCGCGCCAGGCCCTCCAGGGAGCGGGCCAGGTCGATGATGGCCCGCACCTCCGGCTCCTGCTCGTAGGCCTGGCGCAGGCTCTCCTCCTGCTCCAGTGCCTTGTCCAGGGTCATCTTGAGCTCGAACGGGATCATCTTGGCGATACGGTCGACGAAGCCGTAGGGGTAACCCAGCACCCGGCCCACGTCCCGCACCACGGCCTTGGCCGCCATGGAGCCGTAGGTGATGATCTGGGAGACCTTGTCGCGCCCGTACTTCTGCGCCACGTAATCGATCACCCGGTCACGTCGTTCCATGCAGAAGTCCACGTCGAAGTCGGGCATGGACACCCGTTCCGGGTTGAGGAAGCGTTCGAACAGCAGGTCGTACTGGATGGGATCCAGGTCGGTGATGGTCAGGGCGTAGGCGACCAGGGAGCCGGCGCCGGAACCGCGCCCCGGTCCCACCGGCACGCCGTTGGCCTTGGCCCACTGGATGAAGTCGGCCACGATGAGGAAATAGCCGGGGAAGCCCATGTCCTCGATGACGTCCAGCTCACGCTGCAGGCGCTCGTCGTAGGGCCGGCGCCGGTCGGCGAAGTCCGGCGCCGAGGGATCGAACAGGCGTTGCAGGCGCCGTTCCAGGCCGGCCCGGGCCTGTTCCCGGAACCAGGTCTCCACCGACTGGCCCGCGGGCACCGGGAAGCGCGGCAGGTAGTTCTTGCCCAGGCGCAGTTCCAGGTTGCAGCGCCGGGCGATCTCCACGCTGTTGGCCAGGGCCTCGGGCAGGTCGGCGAACAGTTCCGCCATCTCCTCCGGGGTGCGCAGGTACTGCTGGGACGAATAGCGCCGTGGCCGCCGCCGGTCGTCCAGGGTGCGGCCCTCGTGGATACAGACCCGCGCCTCGTGGGCCTCGAAGTCCTCCGCCCGCAGGAAACGCACGTCGTTGGTGGCCACCACCGGCAGTGACCGCCGCACTGCCAGATCCACCATGGCGTGGACCGTCTCCTCGTCACCCGGGCGGCCGGTGCGCTGAACCTCGAGGTAGAAGCGATCCGGGAACAGCGCCGCCCAGTGACGGGCGGCGGCCTCGGCCCGATCGGCCCTGCCCGCCAGCAGCAGGCGCCCGACATCACCCTCGCGGCCGCCGGACAGGGCGATGAGCCCCTGACTGTGGTCCTCCAGCCAGTCGCGCCGGAACACCGGCACGCCACGCACCTGGTTTTCGATATAGCTGCGGGAGATCAGCTCGCTCAGGTTGAGATAGCCGGTGCGGTCCTGGCACAGCAACACCAGCCGGGCGGGCCGGTCCTGGCCGGGATCCTCCACCCAGGCATCGACGCCGATGATGGGCTTGATGCCCGCCGCCATGGCGGCGCGATAGAACTTGACCATGGCGAACAGGTTGCTCTGGTCCGTCACCGCGCAGGCCGGCATGCCCGCCGTCGCCACCGCCTCCACCAGCGGCTTGACCCGCAGGATGCCATCGACCAGCGAGTACTCGGTATGCAGGTGAAGGTGGACGAAGGTGGGGCTCATGGGGCCAACGTTACTGGCATTGCCGGCCCCGGTTCAAGGCTTGACAGGGGCGTTCAGTGGGACCACCGGCTGTCATCCGCACTGAATGCCGCCTCGGTCTCCTGTTCCTGCATCAGTCGCAGCAGTTCCGCGATCTGGCGGCGGAGGAATTCGTTCTCGTCCTCGAGCACGGCGACGCACTGGTTGAGTTCGCGGTTGGTCCGCTCCAGCTCGTCGAACCGGGCCTGCATCTCGGCCTCGTCCTCGGGCCGGCGGCGATCCTCGGCCAGCCGCTCCAGCAGGTCGGCGATGTAATCCTGCAGGCGCCCGATGGTCTGCTCCTGGAACGCCACCACCTTGTCCAGCTCGACCCCGTTCTCGCCGTAGATCAGGCTGTCCGGGTTGTTGCCGGGTTGCCGTTCCACGAAGCCGGCCGCCGCCGCGGCCTGCACCAGTTGCCGGTCCAGCTCCTGCCAGCGCCCCTCGGCATCGGCCCCCAGGCGACCCTCGGCACGCAGGCGTTCGACCTCGAGCAGCGCCTGGCGCAGGACCAGCCCGCTGCCACCCGTGGCCGGAGGTTCCGGCTGCCCCGGCCCGGGGCCGGCGGTCACCCCCCCGACCGTGCGGCGTACCCGGCGCCAGCGCCAGTAGAAGAAAGCGGCCGCCGCCACGGTGACGACGAGCAGTTCCAGCAGCCCGAGAAAGGCATAGAGATGCAGCTGAATCATGGGTGTCGTATTCATCCCTTGCTTTCCAGCAACCGTCGAACCGGGGCGAAACTGCGCCGGTGGACCGGGCTCACCCCCAGCCGTTCCAGCGCCGCACGGTGTGCCCGGCTGGGATAACCCTTGTGACGGGCGAAACCGTAGCCGGGATAGTACCCGTCCAGCCGGCGCATTTCCGTATCCCGATCCACCTTGGCCAGGATCGAGGCGGCGCTGATGGCGGCCACCTCCCGGTCGCCGCCCACCACCGCCAATGCGGGACAGTTCAGCCGCGGCAGCCGGTTGCCGTCCACCAATGCGTACTGCGCCGACGGCGCCAGCCCGGCCACGGCCCGGCGCATGGCCAGCAGCGAGGCCTGGAGGATGTTGAGCGCATCGATCTCCTCCACGCTGGCGCTGGCCACGCACCAGGCCAGGGCCCGGGCCCGGATGACCGGCGCCAGCGCCTCGCGGCGCCGTTCCGAGAGCTGCTTGGAGTCCGCCAGCCCGGCGATGGGCCGGGCCGGATCCAGGATCACCGCGGCCGCCACCACCGGCCCCGCCAGGGGTCCGCGCCCCGCTTCGTCCACGCCCGCCACCCGCAGACCGGAGGCCAGCACCGCCCGCCAGTCAGTCATGGCCGGCCACCTCGGCCACTGCGGCCGCGGCCCGCTGGTCGGCACCACGCCGCAGCTGCACATGGATTTCGTCGAAGCGCGCCAGCAGCCGTTCCCGGTCGGCATCGGGCTCCAGCACCCGCAGCAGGGCGCGCCCCAGCTGCCCGGGATCCAGCCGCTGGATGAACTCGGGCACCAGCGGGGCCTCGGCCAGCAGGTTGGGCAGCGCCACCCAGGGCACCTTCACCAGCGGTCGGACCAGCGCATGGGTCAGGGACGCGAGGCGGTAGGCCACCACCATGGGGCGCTTGAGCAACATGGCCTCCAGGGTCGCGGTCCCGGATGCCAGCAGCACGGCCTCGGCCGCACCCATGGCGGCCCGTGCCCGGCCCGGCAGCAGGCGCAGGGGCAGGCCCGGATCGACCCGTTCGGCCGCGGCCCGGATGACCGGTTCCAGGTCCGGGCGGGCCACCGGGATCACCACGGCCAGGTCGGCCGCGCGCCGCCCGCACCAGCGCAGGGCCTGCAGGAAGGGGACGATCAGCCGTTCCACCTCGCTCCGGCGGCTGCCCGGCAACAGCGCGATCCAGCGTCGATCCGGCGCCAACCCGAGCTCGGCGCGGTACTCGGCCATGGGCCGGGGGGCC
>JALWSQ010000226.1 GCA_026993645.1 Thiohalobacter sp. | reverse complement strand
CTCGATGCCGACGTCCTGGTCGTGGTTGGCGCCCTTGAGGCCGTCGATGGCCTTGCGCACCCGCACCAGGGCGACGCCACCGCCGGGCACCACGCCTTCCTCCACCGCTGCACGGGTGGCGTGCAGGGCGTCCTCGACGCGGGCCTTCTTCTCCTTCATCTCGACCTCGGTCGCGGCGCCGACCTTGATCACCGCCACACCGCCGGCCAGCTTGGCCACGCGCTCCTGCAGCTTCTCCTTGTCGTAGTCGGAGGTGGCCTCCTCGATCTGGGCCCGGATCTGCTGCACCCGCGCCTCGATGTCCTTGCTGTTGCCGGCGCCATCGATGATGGTGGTGTTCTCCTTGGTCACCTGCACCTTCTTGGCGCGGCCCAGGTCGTCCAGGCTGGCCTTCTCCAGCGACAGGCCGACCTCCTCGGAGATCACGGTACCACCGGTGAGGATGGCGATGTCCTGCAGCATGGCCTTGCGGCGGTCACCGAAGCCGGGGGCCTTGACCGCGCACACCTTGACGATGCCGCGAATGGTGTTGACCACCAGGGTCGCCAGCGCCTCGCCTTCCACGTCCTCGGCGATGATCAGCAGCGGGCGGCCGGCCTTGGCCACGTTCTCCAGCACCGGCAGCAGGTCACGGATGTTGGAGATCTTCTTGTCGTGGATCAGGATCAGCGGATCCTCCAGCTCGGCGGACATGCTCTGCTGGTTGTTCACGAAGTAGGGGGAGAGGTAGCCGCGGTCGAACTGCATGCCTTCCACCACGTCCAGCTCGTTCTCCAGGCCGGAGCCCTCCTCCACCGTGATGACGCCTTCCTTGCCCACCTTCTCCATGGCCTCGGCGATGATGTTGCCGATCTGCTCGTCGGCGTTGGCCGAGATGGTGCCCACCTGGGCAATGGACGTACTGTCCTCGCACGGGCTGGAGATCTTCTTCAGCTCGTCGACCGCCGCATGCACCGCCTTGTCGATGCCGCGCTTGAGATCCATGGGGTTCATGCCAGCGGCCACCGCCTTCATGCCCTCGCGGAAGATGCTCTGCGCCAGCACCGTCGCCGTGGTGGTGCCGTCACCGGCCACGTCCGAGGTCTGGGAGGCCACTTCCTTCACCATCTGGGCACCCATGTTCTCGAACTTGTCCTTGAGCTCGATCTCCTTGGCCACGGACACGCCGTCCTTGGTCACGGTGGGTGCCCCGAAGGCCTTTTCCAGCACCACGTTGCGGCCCTTGGGGCCCAGGGTCACCTTGACCGCGTTGGCCAGGATGTTCACCCCGACGACCATGCGCTGCCGGGCATCGTCACTGAACTTGACTTCTTTCGCCGTCATATCCTCTTACCTCTGTGTGAAATCTCGATCGAACCGGAACATGGGGTCTCGGTCACTCGATGACGCCCATGATGTCCTCTTCGCGCATGACCAGGAGGTCCTCGCCGTCCACCTTGACCTCCGTGCCGGAATACTTGCCGAACAGCACCTTGTCGCCGACCTTGACGTCGAGCGCGCGCACTTCGCCGTTCTCAAGGATCTTGCCATTGCCCACCGCGATCACCTCGCCACGAATCGGCTTCTCGGCGGCGGTATCGGGAATGACGATCCCGCCAGGGGAGGTCCGCTCCTCTTCCATGCGCTTGATGATCACACGATCATGCAACGGACGAATCTTCATCAGCCTTGTCTCCTCGAGTTGCACTGGTACACCAAGGGCCGCCGGGGGGCCGGCAGCCTGTTAGCACTCACTTCATTCGAGTGCTAATAATAGTGCCAAAGGCGGGAGAGTCAAGACCCGGGGGCTCAGTCCTCGCGGCGATATTCCCCTTCGATGATGTGAGAATCCCCGCCGGGACCGGCGGAGGGGGGGCGGGGGCCGCCGGGCCAGTTGCCCGGCATGAACCAGTGGCGCAGGAGCCAGCGCGCCAGGCGCCGGCGCACCGGCGGCACCAGCCCCAGGAAACCCAGGGTGTCGGTGACGAAGCCGGGGGTGAGCAGCAGGGCCCCGCTGGCCTGGAGCACGACGCCCTCCACCAGCTCCAGGGCCGGCAGCTCGCCGCGGGCGAGCATGAGCTGGGCCCGCTGCAGGGTGGACAGCCCCTGCTGGCGCATGAGCAGGGCGCCCAGTACCGCGGTGAACACCACCATGAACACCGTCGGCAGGGCGCCGATCCAGCGCCCCACCTGGATCAGGAAATAGATCTCCACCAGCGGCACGCTGAAGAAGACCACCAGCAGGATGGGGAACAGGTTCATGGGCGAACCATACCGCAACCGCCCGCGGGCTGCACTCCGGCCGCCCCGGCGGCGGAATAATCGGCCGGGCCGCCCCGTCCCACCACAGGCCGCTTTTCCCCCGGCCGAGGTTCCGTTATCTTGCCGCCATGGCCACCGCGTACCAGATCCTGTTCTGCACCCTGCCCGACCGGGCGACCGGGCTGGACCTGGCGCGCCGGCTGGTGGAGGCGCGGCTGGCGGCCTGCGTCAACCTGGTGCCCGGCCTGACCTCGGTGTACCGCTGGCAGGGCGCCATCCAGGAGGACAGCGAGCACCTGATGCTGATCAAGACCCGCGCCGACCGCCTGCCCGCCATCCAGGCCCTGCTGCAAGCGCATCATCCCTATGAACTTCCGGAAATCGTCGCAGTCCCTATCAGCGACGGTCTGCCCGCCTATCTTCAATGGATCGACCAGAACCTGGACCCAAGCCCATGACCCGCAATCCGACCCGCTGTCTCCGTTTCCTGCTCGCCTGCCTGCTGCTGTCGTTCGGTCCCCTGGTCCGGGCGGTGGGGCCGGTGGACGCCAACGGTGACGAACTGCTCCAGCCGGACCAGGCCTTCCGCCTATCGGCCACGGCCCTGGACGCGGGCCACGTGCGGTTGCAGTGGCACATCGCCGACGGCTACTACCTGTACCGCAGCAAGTTCGCCATCCGTTCCCGCACCCCCGGGGTCGGCCTGGGCGAGCCCCGGTTCAACACCCCCGAGGTCAAGCACGACGAGTTCTTCGGCCAGGTCGAGGTGTACCACCACCTGGCCGAGGCGCTGGTGCCGGTGAGCCACAGCGGCAGCACCGATCTGGCCCTTGAGGTCCGGTACCAGGGCTGCGCCGAGCGCGGCGTCTGCTATCCCCCGCAGACCCGCACCCTGAAGCTGCACCTGGCCGCCGCCGCACCGGCCGCGCCCCAGCCTCCGGCCAGCCAGGCCCAGCCCGCGCCCGCCGCGCCCCAGCCTTCGGCCAGCCAGGCCCAGCCCGCGCCGGCCGCGCCCGCTTCGGGCCAGCCGGCGGTCCCCCCGGCCCCGAAACCGGCTGCGACCGCGGCCAAGTCCACGCCGGG
>JALWSQ010000225.1 GCA_026993645.1 Thiohalobacter sp. | reverse complement strand
GCCCCGGCCTCCGCCAGGGCCCGGGCCCGGTCCGAACCGGCATCGCGGGTGAGCACCAGGGTGCCCCCCGGCAGGGCCAGCATGCGCGCCGAGGGCGGCATGCGCAGCGCCGGATCCAGCACCACCCGCAACGGCTGCAGCACCGCCTCCGCCGCCGGCAGGCGCGCGGTCAGCGAGGGATCGTCCGCCAGCACGGTACCGATGCCGGTGAGCATGGCCGAACTGCGCGCCCGCAGCCGGTGGACGTCGGCGCGGGCCGCGGCGCCGGTGATCCATTGGCTCTCACCCGAGGCCATGGCGGTGCGGCCGTCCAGGCTCATGGCGAGCTTGCAGCGCACCCAGGGCCGTCCCCGGCGCATGCGCTGGACGAACCCCGGATTGAGCGCCCCGGCCGCATCGGCCAGCACACCGACCGCGGTCTCGATGCCGGCGGCCTGCAATTGGGCCAGGCCCTGCCCCGCCACCCGTGGGTTGGGGTCCTCCATGGCCGCCACCACCCGCGCCACGCCGGCCTCGATCAGGGCCCGGCTGCAGGGCGGGGTGCGCCCCTGGTGGCAGCAGGGCTCCAGGGTGACATAGGCGGTGGCGCCCCGGGCCCGCGCCCCGGCGGCGCGCAGGGCATGGATCTCGGCATGGGGCTCGCCCGCCCGCTGGTGCCAGCCCTCGCCCACCAGGACATCGTCCCGCACCAGCACGCAGCCGACCCGCGGGTTGGGATCCGTGGTATAGAGCCCGCGCCGCGCCAGCCGCAGGGCATGGGCCATCCAGCGCAGGTCCCCGGCCCCGATCGCACCCGCCGCCGTCACCGCCCTCCGTCGCCTCCGGTCGCGTTCATTCGTCTTCCGGGATCAGCGGGATCTGGCTGCGTTCCTCTTCCGGCGTGGACCCGGCCTGCAGCCGGTCGATCTCCTCGCGGAAGGCATTGACGTCCTCGAAACTGCGGTAGACCGAGGCGAAGCGCACGTAGGCCACCTGGTCCAGCCGGCGCAGTTCGGCCATCACCAGTTCGCCCACCAGTTGCGACGGCACCTCGCGCTCGCCACGGGCCCGCAGCTGGTGCTGGATGCGCTCGATGGCCGCCTCCACCTCGTCCGCCGACACCGGCCGCTTCTCCAGCGCCCGCTGGATGCCGCTGCGGAGCTTGTCGGCGTTGTAGGGCTCGCGCTTGCCGTCACTCTTGATGATGCGCGGCATGACCAGCTCCGCCACCTCGTAGGTGGTGAAGCGTTCCCCGCAGCGGGCGCATTCGCGCCGCCGCCGCACCTGGCTGCCCCCACCCGCCAGGCGGGAGTCGATGACCTTGGTCTCCTCGGCACCGCAGAAGGGACAGTGCATGGCCCGCTACGGCAGTGTCAGCGCCCGTACACCGGGAAGCGCCGGCACAGGGCCGTGACCCGCTCCCGGACCTGGTCGATGACCGCCTGCTCGCCGCGGCGGTCGATGATGTCACACATCCAGCCCGCGAGATCCCGCGCCTCGGTCTCCCCGAAACCCCGGGTGGTCATGGCCGGGGTGCCGATGCGGATGCCGCTGGTGACGAAGGGCGACTGGGGATCGTTCGGCACCGCGTTCTTGTTCACCGTGATGTGGGCCGCCCCCAGCCAGGCATCCACGTCCTTGCCGGTCAGGCCGGCCTCGATGAAGCTCACCAGGAACAGGTGGTCGTCGGTGCCGCCGGACACCACCTCGTAGCCCCGGTCCATGAACACCTGGGCCATGGCACGCGCATTGGCCAGCACCTGCTTCTGGTAGTCGGTGAAGGCCGGCTCCATGGCCTCCTTGAAGGCCACCGCCTTGGCCGCGATCACGTGCATGAGCGGCCCGCCCTGGGTACCGGGAAACACGGTGGAATTGAGCTTCTTCTCGATCTCCGGGTTGGCGCGGGCCAGGATCAGGCCGCCGCGGGGGCCACGCAGGGTCTTGTGGGTGGTGGTGGTGGTGACGTCCGCCACCTGCACCGGGCTGGGATAGAGCCCGGCCGCCACCAGGCCCGCGACATGGGCCATGTCCACCATCAACAGGGCGCCCACCTCGTCCGCGATGGCACGGAAGATGTTCCAGTCCATGGTGCGCGAGTAGGCGGAGAAGCCGCCCACGATCATCTTCGGGCGATGCTCCAATGCCAGGGTGCGGATCTCGTCGTAGTCCACCTCGCCGGTCTCGGCATCGAGCCCATACTGCACCGCGTGGAAGATCTTGCCGGAAAAGTTGACCTTGGCGCCGTGGGTGAGGTGCCCGCCATGGGCCAGGCTCATGCCGAGAATGGTGTCCCCCGGCTGCAACAGGGCCAGGTAGACCGCCGCATTGGCCTGGGAGCCCGAGTGGGGCTGGACGTTGGCGTAGTCGGCGCCGAACAGGGCCTTGGCCCGGTCGATGGCCAGCTGCTCCGCGATGTCCACGTACTCGCAGCCGCCGTAGTAACGCCGCCCCGGATAGCCCTCGGCGTACTTGTTGGTGAGCACCGAGCCCTGGGCCTGCATCACCCGGGGACTGGCGTAGTTCTCCGAGGCGATCAGCTCGATGTGGTCCTCCTGGCGCCGCTCCTCGCCCTGGATGGCGGCCCAGAGTTCGTCGTCGAATCCCGCGATGGTCATGTCCTTGCCAAACATGCTGTGCATCCGTCCCCTGAAGTGCGGGCGTATGGCGCTTCCGACCCACCCCGCGGGGGCGCCGGGCACGCTACGACCGGTTGTGGAAGAAGGCGTGGAGCCGCCCATTGTAGCCCATTGGCAGGCCTTTGAAAAAACCGCGCTTTTTCAACTCCCTCGAAAGGCGGCGGGCGCGGGTCAGTCGCGCAGATCCGTGAGCGCGCGCACCGGGCCCATGAGGGCCGGATCGTCCCAGGCGCGCCCGCCGATGGCCCGGAAGGCCACCCGGCCGCGGGGATCGATGACGAAGGTGGTGGGCAGGCCGCGCACCTGCCAGCGATCGACCACCTTGGCGCTGCGATCCAGCAGCAGGGGAAAGGTCACCGGGTAGTCGGCGGTGAAGGTGAAGACGGTGTCTGCATCCTCCCCCACGTCCACCGCCAGGACGACGATGGGTTCGTGGCGGGCCTGGATCCGCTGCCAGGCCCGCTCCATGGAGGGCATCTCCTTGCGGCAGGGGGGGCACCAGGTGGCCCAGAAATTGAGGATGACCACCTTGCCCCGGTAGTCGGACAGGCGGTGGGCATGGCCGTCCAGGTCGCGCAGGGTGAAATCCGGGGCCGGCGGTTCGCCCCGCACGGCGGTGAGGGTCCGGGTGAGGGCCGGCGCCGGGCCGGCGGCGACCGCGGGCCAGCACCAGACCGCAGCCAGGCAGACAAGCAGCAGACGTTGGATCATC
>JALWSQ010000224.1 GCA_026993645.1 Thiohalobacter sp. | reverse complement strand
GAACTCGCGGCCTGGCTCAAACGATCATCCCAAAGCGCCATGGACCCTCGTTGATGGGAACGCGCACTACTGCCAAGGAAACCCCGTCATTCCCGCGCAGGCGGGAATCCATTGCCCCGTGAGGAGTGAGGGGTAAGGGGTGAGCCGTAGGATGCGCAAAGGCCCGAAGGGCCGTGCGCATCACCGGAATGCGCCACGGAATCACACGGAAGTACACGGAATCGTAGGATGCGCAAAGGCGCGGTACGCGCCGTGCGCATCATGGAATACCACCGTTGCGGATGGCCGCATCCCATTGTTGGGCACACTCGCTGCGCTCGCTTTGCCCAACCTACGGGTGGTCGTGCTCAACCACAGAGGCGTCCCATCCACGGTACCTGGTGTTGTCCCCGTCATTCCCGCGCAGGCGGGAATCCATTGTGACGCGACCGGAAACGCTGGTGGTCTTCCCTGGCATGGATCCCGGACACGCGCTGCGCGCGTTCCGGGATGATGTGAGAGCGCAGACCAAGCGCATGAGTTATGCACGAATATCGTGTATGGAGATGATCGAAGTGCTGAACGACCTGTCAATCAGAGGGGGATCCGGTCTCCCAAGGGTTGATGATCTCAAGATCGGGATGCGGAAAGTCATTTACGTTACGGGTGACCAGTACCAGCCCGTGTGTCAAGGCGGTGGCAGCGAGCAAGCTGTCGATGGCTGGAAGTGGACGTCCCGCGGCAGCGAGCAATCGACCCCAGTGATTGGCTACTTCCTCATCGATGGGCAGTATTCTTCCTGCGAAAAATGCCGGCAACTCGGTTTCGAGCCAGTCCAGCAGCTTGAGTTTGCGCTTGCTTTTGCCAAGCGCCTCGATGCCTTTCCGGATCTCTCCGAGGGTCAGCACGCTGACGTACAGGGTGGTCGCCGGCCGTTCCTCAAACCATGCCACTACACCCGGGTTCGGTTCCTTGCGGCGCAATTCGGACAGGACGTTGGTATCGATCAGGTAGCTCAAAGCGCGACCTCGCGCGTGAGGCTTTTGTCCCGCTCGAGATTGACCTCTTCGACACCGTAGAGAGGGGAACGACGCATGAAGGCCACCAGCGATTCACCCGTGCCGGTCAGCCGCTCGTAGTGTTCGCGCGACAAAACGACTGCCACCGGCTTGCCGTGCAGGGTGATCTCTTGGGGGCCTTCGCGCTCGGCATCCTTGATGACTTCGGAGAGCTTGGCCTTGGCCTCCTGCATTTGCCAATGACGCATGGTGCACCTCTATTCTGACTAAACTGGTCAGAGTCTAGCAAAACAACGCTGATCAATCCACCATGGCACGGATATGTGCGCACCATGGAGGGCTTCGACACCGAGGCCCAGCCCTTGATCGATCCCGGCCAGCTGCGGGAACTGGCCACCGGGCGCTGGATCGCAAATGGCGACGCCCTGCTGGTGCTCGGCCCGCCCGGAGTGGGCAAGGCTCACCTGGCCGTGGCCCTGGGCCGTACGGCCATCGAGCGCGGCTACTCCATGCTGTTCACTACTGCCGTCCCCTGGTCAATTTTCAGCACGCAAACCCCGTCCTTCGAGGGCGGGATCTAGCACTATTACCGGCAGGGCAGGCAAGGTCGTGCGTATCGATCATATGCGCCACGGAACCACACGGAAGTCCACGGAATCGTAGGATGCGCAAAGGCCCGAAGGGCCGTGCGCATCACCCGCCGCCGTGCGCATCACCACCCTCAGGCCGCCACGCTCCCCCGCGCCAGCCGTACGCCGCCGCCCGCGATCTTGGCATCGTACATCGCCTGATCGGCGCGGCGGAACAGGTTGCCGGTGTTCTGCGCATCACGCGGGAACAACGCCACCCCGACACTCATGCCCACCCGGACCTGCAGGCGCTCCAGCTGGAACGGCTGGATGACCGCTTCGCACAGCTTGTGCGCCACGGCCAGGGCATCGGCATCGCGGGTCACACCCGGCAGCAGCACGGCGAATTCGTCACCACCGATCCGCGCCAGCAGGTCGCCGCTGGAATGGTGCTGGCAACTGCGGGTGTTCTGGCAACTCGCCCGATTACGTAGCGCCTCCTGCAAGCGCCGCGACAACTATTGCAACAGTTGGTCCCCGGCATCGTGACCGTAGGTGTCGTTCACCCCCTTGAACCCGTCCAGGTCGATGACCAGGAGGGCGAAGGGATCGTCGTGACGCCGCCCGAAATTGTGCAGGCACTCCAGGCAGCTCTCGAAGCGCTTGCGGTTGGCCAGTCCGGTCAAGGGATCCGTGCAGGAATCCTGGTGCATGGAATCGTACAGCTGTTTCAGGGTCGCCAGCTCGCGCACCATCAGGCGCGGCAGCGCCCGCTCCATGTCCATGGCGTTGGATTGCTGCAGCGCCCGGATCAGTCGGTCCAGCGGCTGCACCATGGTATGGCGCAGCACCATCCCGGCCACCAGGGTCAGCAGCGCCGTGACGGCGAGCCCGATCACCAGCAGTTGCACGTCCGCCCGTTCCAGGTCGGCGAGGAAGCCCCGGGCATCGTGCGCGACCTCCAGTGCCAGCAGGGGCCTGCCGTCGTCCGCCCGCACCGGGCAGCGGGCCACCACGTAGCGGCTCATGGTGCCGCCCTCGGGCCAGTGCTCCGCCCGGAGGACCTGGCCATCATTCGCCCGGATGCGCACCGGGTACCCCAGGCGCGCGCGCACCCGGCCCAGCACCGGTACGGGATCCGTCACCAGCAGCAGGTAACCCTGCAGCCGCAGCCCACCAATGGGTACCCGCACCGCGTAATGGATACCCCCGGTGCAGTAACCGCCCGCCACCTTCATCCGTTCGGCACCGATCAGGGCATGGATGTCGCGCATGCGGTTGGCACAGTCGGCGGGCGGGACCTGCATGCCCCCGACCGCGAGCAGTCGACCATCCCGGCCCCGCACCTGGATCTGCTGCAGCGGCAACACCTCCGCCGTCACGAAATACTGGTGGAACTGCTCGTCCAGCAGCTTCCCCAGGGATGCGGCATCCCCGGAGGAGAAGGCCTTGCGGAAATCGGCCTGGTGCTGCAGGGCCAGGCCCAGCTCCGCCGCCGAGCCCCTGAGGTGTTCCAGCTCCTCCTGCATTGCCAGCTGCGCCAGCTCGGCCAGCGAACGCTGCTCATGCTTCATGGCCAGCGCCCGGTGGATGTTGCCACTCCGTAACCGTTCAAACCACACCGTTCTTCCCGAGGTGGCCCCTGCGCCATAACCTGTTCCTGTATTCAGCATACAGGAGCACGATATGAACAAACGACGCAGCCGGAACGAGTGGCAACGATTGCTTGAGGAGCAGGTATCGAGCGGCCTGACCCAGAAGGCCTTCTGTG
>JALWSQ010000223.1 GCA_026993645.1 Thiohalobacter sp. | reverse complement strand
TAGACCTTGTCCTGTCCGACATGGCCCCCAATATGTCCGGTATGGAGGCGGTGGATCAGCCGCGCGCCATGTACCTGGCCGAACTGGCGGTGGATTTCGCCGCCGAGCGGCTGCGGCCGGGCGGTCGCCTGCTGTGCAAGCTGTTCCAGGGCGAGGGCTTCGATGAACTGGTGCGCAGCGTCCGCGGTCAGTACGAGAAGGTCATGGTGCGCAAGCCGCGCGCCTCGCGCCCGCGCTCGCGGGAGGTCTACCTGGTGGCGACGGGGCGCAAACTGTAGTATGTTCAATTGCAGCCTGTCAGGTGTTTTCCTCGTATAACCCCTGGCTTCGACTGGAAAATTCGACCTGTCCCCGGACAGGCGGGATCTGATGCCTTGAACGACATAGCCAAGAACCTGATCCTCTGGATCGTCATCGCGGTGGTGTTGATGTCCGTGTTCAACAACTTCGGACCGCCGCACAGCCGTGCCAGCACCATGGCCTACTCCACCTTCCTCAACCAGGTGAAGGACGGCCAGGTGGAACGGGTCACCATCCAGGGGCGTACCATCCACGGCCGTCTCAGCGGCGGTGAACGCTTCACCACCTATGCCCCGGACGACCCCAAGATGCTGGACGACCTGCTCGCCAACGGCGTGACCGTCATGGCCAAGCCGCCGGAGCAGCAGAGCCTGCTGACCCAGATCTTCATCTCCTGGTTCCCCATGCTGTTGCTGATCGGCGTGTGGATATTCTTCATGCGCCAGATGCAGGGCGGCGGGGGCGGCCGGGGGGCCATGTCCTTCGGCAAGAGCCGGGCGCGCATGCTGGGCGAGGACCAGGTCAAGGTCACCTTCAACGATGTCGCGGGCGTGGAAGAGGCCAAGGATGACGTGGCAGAACTCGTGGAGTTCCTGCGTGATCCGGGCAAGTTCCAGAAGCTTGGCGGCAAGATTCCCCGCGGGGTGCTCATGGTGGGACCGCCGGGTACGGGCAAGACCCTGCTCGCCAAGGCCATCGCCGGCGAGGCCAAGGTACCCTTCTTCACCATCTCCGGCTCCGATTTCGTGGAGATGTTCGTGGGCGTCGGCGCCTCCCGCGTGCGCGACATGTTCGAACAGGCCAAGAAGCACGCCCCCTGCATCATCTTCATCGACGAGATCGACGCCGTGGGCCGTCACCGCGGCGCCGGCCTGGGCGGCGGCCACGACGAGCGCGAGCAGACCCTGAACCAGCTGCTGGTGGAGATGGACGGCTTCGAGGGCAACGAGGGCGTCATCGTCATCGCCGCCACCAACCGGCCCGACGTGCTCGACCCGGCCCTGCTGCGTCCGGGCCGCTTCGACCGCCAGGTGGTGGTGCCGCTGCCGGACGTGCGCGGCCGCGAGCAGATCCTCAAGGTGCACATGCGCAAGGTGCCGGTGGCGGACGACGTCAATGCCCGGGTCATCGCCCGCGGCACCCCGGGCTTCTCCGGCGCCGATCTCGCCAACCTGGTCAACGAGGCGGCCCTGTTCGCCGCCCGCGGCGACCATCGGGTGGTGAGCATGGAGGACTTCGAGCGCGCCAAGGACAAGATCATGATGGGCGCCGAGCGCCGCTCCATGGTCATGAGCGAGGAGGAGAAGCGGCTGACTGCCTACCACGAGTCCGGCCACGCCATCGTCGGCCGGCTGGTGCCGGACCACGACCCCGTGCACAAGGTCAGCATCATCCCCCGGGGCCGGGCCCTGGGCGTGACCCTGTTCCTGCCCGAGGACGACCGCTACAGCTTCAGCAAGCAACGCCTGGAGAGCCAGATCTCCAGCCTGTTCGGCGGCCGGGTGGCGGAGGAGCTGATCTTCGGCGAGGAGAAGGTGACCACCGGGGCCGCCAACGACATCCAGCGGGCCACCGAGCTGGCGCGCAACATGGTGACCAAGTGGGGCCTGTCCGAGCGCCTGGGGCCGCTGACCTACAGCGAGGAGGAGGGCGAGATCTTCCTCGGCCACTCCGTGGCCCAGCGCAAGAGCGTGTCCGACGACACCGCCCACGCCATCGACGAGGAGGTGCGCACCATCGTGGAGCGCAATTACCGGCGTGCCGAGCAGCTGCTCAAGGACAACATGGACAAGCTGCACCAGATGGCCGAGGCGTTGATGAAGTACGAGACCATCGACACCGAGCAGATCGACGACATCATGAACGGGCGGCCGCCGCGGCCGCCGGCCGACTGGCAGGAGACGCCGCCGTCCGGCTCCGGCCCGGCCGGGGCGACCGAGTCCGGCGTGACCCCCGGGGGCGCGGACGGCAAGATCGGCGGTCCCGCCGGCCAGCACTGACGGGGATGCCCGGCCCGGCCACGGCGACGGGGGATGGTGCGCAGGGGCGGGTGATGGACTGCGGCGGGCGGCCGCTGGACCTGTCCCGGCCCTGTGTCATGGGCGTCCTCAACCTGACCCCCGACTCCTTCTCCGATGGTGGCCGTTACCTGCAGCCGCAGGCGGCGCTCGACCATGCCCTGGCCATGGTGGAGGCCGGCGCCGACTGCATCGACGTGGGCGGGGAATCCACCCGTCCCGGCGCGGCACCGGTCTCCGCGGACGAGGAATGCGCGCGGGTGGTGCCGGTGATCGAGGCCATTGCGGCGCGGGTGGCGGTCCCCATTTCCATCGACACCTCCAAGCCCGAGGTCATGCGGGCGGCGGTGGCGGCCGGGGCCGGCCTCGTCAACGACGTGCGCGCCCTGCGCCTGCCCGGGGCGCTGGCCACGGCGGCGGCCCTGGGGGTCCCGGTGTGCCTGATGCACATGCAGGGGGAGCCCGGCGACATGCAGCGGGATCCCCGCTACGGGGACGTGGTGGCCGAGGTGAGCTTCGTCACCGACGCCGTCCGAGTCCGACAGCGGCGGGAGCCGTGGAAGAGGCGGATGGAGGCGAGCAGGGGGGCGCGGTGCCACCGCGGCTTCCTCGACGGCAGCATGAAGGGCCATAAGATGCTCGTGCGCTTCCTCTGCCTTGGCCCGCGGCGCTCCGAGTTCGCTATTCCGTGCTGCCAGATTACGGACTCCGCATACGTCGCGCACAGCGAGACCCTGCTCTACCGCGCCGGCTACGAGCAGTTCAAGGCCATCGGCGACTCGCCCGAATTCTTCCGCATCCTGCACAGCGCGGGCGAGTTGGACGAGCGTCATTGCAGCAAGAACGTGGACAAGCGCCGCGTGTACATCGACCTGGAGGAGGAGCTGGTCTACAGCGTCAACACCCAGTACGCCGGAAACACCGTTGGATTGAAGAAGCTCTCGCTGCGTCTGGCGATTCGCAAAGCCGACCGCGAAGGCTGGCTCGCCGAGCATATGTTCATTATGCGCTGCAACGGACC
>JALWSQ010000222.1 GCA_026993645.1 Thiohalobacter sp. | reverse complement strand
ATCAGCGCTCGTGGGCCACCTGGTCCAGCGCCGCCAGCAGGGGGCTGAGGAGGTATTCGAGCAGGCGGCGTTGCCCGGTGTGGATCTCGGCCCGTACCCGCATGCCCGGCGCCAGACGCACCGGATGCGGGCCCTTGTCGGCCAGCAGGCTGGCGAGCCGGATCCGCGCCAGGAACACCAGGCCCTGGCGGCGGTCGGCCTGGGCATCGGTGCCCAAACGGTCCAACCGGCCATGAAAGGCACCGTAGCGAGTGAAGGGAAAGGTCAGGGCCTTGATCACCACCGCCTGCCCCGGATGCACGAAGCCGATGTCCCGGTTCAGCACCCGGGCCTCGACCTCGAGGCCGGCCTCCAGGGGCACGATCTGCATGAGACGCTGGGCGGCCGCCACCACCGTGCCCGGTCCCGGAACGCGCAGCCGGTCCACGATCCCGGCCACGGGGGCCCGCAGTTCGCGCTCGGCATCCTGGCGCGCGGCCTTGCGCAGGGCCTGTTCGAGGTCGTGGATCCTGCCCTCCACCTGCAGCAGCCGGGCCAGGATCTCGCGCCGGAACCCCGCCGCCAGCTGGCGACGCCGACTGCGCAGGACGGCCAGGGCCGCGCGGGCCTCGTCCAGCCGGGCCTCCAGCCCGACCTGGCGATAGCGGGCCTGCACCCGCGCCTGCTCGGCCTCCTGCCAGCGCTGCCGGGCCGCCAGCTTGTGCCGTGCCAGTCGAGCCAGGGCCCGTGCCTTGTCGTCCAGCAGGGGGCGACGGGCCCGGACCGCCTGCCATTGCGCCTCCAGGGTCCGCAGCTCGGCCCGTTGACGCACCAGGGACCGGCGCAACCCCTCCTGTTGCGCCTGGTATTCCCGCCACTGGCTGGCCAGCAGTTCACGCTGCATGGCATCGTCTCCGCCGCCCGGGGCACCGGCGGCGGGCTCGGCCGCCGCGCCCTGGGCGGTGCCTTCCCGCGCGGCCCGCAGCCGGCTCCGGATCTGGCGCAGGCGGGCGGCCTCCGCCCGGGCGGCGGTCAATTCCGTCGCCACCCGGCGCCGCTCGGCATTGGTCAGGGTGGGATCCAGGGTGAGCAGCAGTTGCCCTGCGCGCACCTGCTGCCCCTCGTGTACCAGGACCCGACGCACGATACCGGCCGCCAGGGGCTGGATGGGACGCACCCGCCCCACCGGAACCACCCGGCCCTCGGCCACCGCCACGATGTCCACCGGCGAGCGCCAGGCCCAGACCAGGGCCGTCACCACCAACGACAGGATGAGCCAGAGCAGGGCCCGCCCCAGGGGGGAGGGCACCCGCTCCTGGATCTCCAGTACGCCGGGCAGGAAGGCCTCGGTTCCCGCCGACACCCGGCGCGCCGGCCAGGGGACGATGCGGCCCGCCGGCATCAGGACGCCACCCGGGCCGGACGCTCACCGCCCTGCTGCAGCCGGTAGAGCCGGGCATAGAGCCCACCCTGGCGCAACAGCGCCTGGTGACTGCCCTGCTCCCGGATACGGCCCTGGTCCAGCACCAGGATACGGTCGGCCTGGCGCACCGTGGACAGCCGGTGGGCGATGATGAGCAGGGTACGGCCGCGGCGCACCCGGGGCAGGTTGTGCTGGATGCGCCACTCGGATTCGGCATCCAGGGCGCTGGTGGCCTCGTCCAGGATCAGGATGCGTGGGTCCGACGCCAGGGCGCGCGCGATGGCGATGCGCTGGCGCTGGCCGCCGGACAGGCGGGCGCCCCCTTCGCCCACCCGGGTCTCGTAACCCTCCGGCAGGGCACTGATGAAGCCGTGCGCGGCGGCCAGCCGCGCCGCCTCAACCACCCGTGCCAGCGGCATGGCCGGGTCCGCCAGGGCGATGTTCTCCCGTACCGTGCGGTCGAACAGCCGGTTCTCCTGCAGGACCACCGCCACCTGCCGCCGGAGCCAGAGCGGATCCAGGGTGGCGAGATCCATGCCGTCGATCAGGATGCGACCGCGCTCCGGCAAGTACAGGCGCTGGAGCAGGTGGGCGATGGTGCTCTTGCCCGAGCCCGAGGGGCCGACCAGGGCCACCACCTCCCCCGGTGCCACGCTGAAGCTCAGGTCGCGCACCACCTCGGCCCCGTCGGGCCGATAGCGGAAGCTCACGGATTCGAAGCGGATCTCTCCCCGCAACCGGGGCAGGCGGCCGCGGGGCAATGTCGCGCCGGGTTCCGCCGGGGTATCGAGGATGTCGCCCAGCCGCTGGAGGGAGACGCCGGCCTGCTGGAAGTCCTGCCACAGCTGCACCAGGCGCAGCACCGGGCCGGCCACCCGGGCTGCCAGCATGTTGAAGGCCACCAGCTGGCCGACGCTCAGTTCGCCCCGCATCACGGCCCGGGCCCCCAGCCAGAGGATGCCCAGGGTCACCAGGCGCTGGATCAGGGTGGCCGCCTGGGCGGCGAAACGCCCCAGGTTGCCGGCGCGGAAGGCGGCATGGACATAGGCCGCCAGCCGTTCCTCCCACTGCCGCTGCATGAGGGGTTCCACCGCCAGGGCCTTGACCGTCTCGATGCCGGCGACCGACTCCACCAGGAAGGCGTGATTCTCGGCGCCGCGATCGAACCGGTCCTGCACCCGCGCCCGCAACGAGGGTGTCACCGTCAGCGAGAGCAGGGCGTAACAGGGCAGGGCCCCGGCCACCAGGGCCGTCAACGGCGGGCTGTAGAGCACCATCAGGGCGAGGAACACCAGGGTGAAACAGAGATCCACCACGAGGGTGAGGGAAGACCCGGTGAGGAATGCACGCAGCGTCTCCAGCTCCCGCACCCGCGCCACCAGGTCCCCCACCGGCCGGGCCCGGAACCAGAGCAGGGGCAGGGTCAACAGGTGACGGTAGAGCCTTGCCCCCAGCTCGACGTCGATGCGATGGGCCGTGTGGGAGAACAACCAGCCCCGCAGCCCCCCAAGGATTGCTTCGAACAGGGCCACCAGCCCCATCCCCAGCGCCAATACGTCCAGGGTGGCCAGGCCATGGTGCACCAGGACCTTGTCCACCACCACCTGGAAGAACAGCGGCATGGCCAGGGCCAGCAGTTGCAGCACCAGCGAGGCGGCCAGCACCTCGCCCAGCGGCCCGCGATAGCGCACCAGGGCCGGCAGGAACCAGCGCAGCCCGAAGCGACCGCTGCCGTCCCGACCCGGCCGCCCGGGTTTGAGCAGAATGACCGTGCCGGACCAGTCGGCGGCCAGCTCCGCCGGGTCCAGCAGGCAGGGGCCGGCCGCGCGCGGATCCTGCACCAGCAGGCGCCCGTCCCGGATGGCCGCCAGCAGGCACCAGTGCCCCGCACGGTGGCGCAGCAGCAGGGGACAGAGTTCGGCGCGCAGGTCCGCCGGCCGCAGCG
>JALWSQ010000221.1 GCA_026993645.1 Thiohalobacter sp. | reverse complement strand
GATCACGCACCTCCTGCCACTGGAAGCGGAGGGTGCCACTCCCATATTCGTAACCGAGACCCAGGTCCAGGTCGTTGATGCGGTCGTGGGCGTGATCCCGGTAGTTGTCCGATTCCTGTCGCCGGCCGAGGATCCGGGCACTGAAGCCATTGGCGAGCTTGTGGCTGCCGCGGAGAATCAGTTCCCGGCCGTTGTAACTGCCACCCGCCGCCCGGGCCTCGACTTCGCCCACTGGAGAGGGGCGGCGGGTGATGATGTTGATCAACCCCCCGACCGCCTGGTTGCCATACAGGATGCCGGCGCTGCCCTGGATGATCTCCACCCGTTCCACGCGGGCCAGCGGGATGGTATCCAGATCCGGTGCCCCCAGGTCCCCGCTGTTGTTGAGCGGCCTGCCGTCCACCAGCACCAGGGTGTTCTGGCCGGCGGTGGGACCGAAGCCCCGCATGTCGATGCTGGCATCCGCGGGATTGCCGAACAGTTCCCGGACCTCCAGCCCGCTCCGGCTGCGCAGCAGTTCGGCCAGATCACGAGCGCCGCTGGCCTCGATCTCGCTGCGGCTGATGACCGAGATGCTGGCCGGTATCGGGATCGAGTGGGTTTCGGCCCGGGTCGCGGTCACGATGATGGGATCGGCATGGCCTGCCTGGCAGCAGGCGAAGAGGGCGGCCGCGAGCAGGCCGCGGCGGGGCAGTGATTTCATCCGTCGTCTCCTCCGGTGCGCTCACCCGCGCACCCGCTGGGGTTCTCGAGTGGCACGGCGGAGGAGGAGCCGGGGAAGGCGACGCCGGATGGGATGACCCGACACTGCCCTGACATCGCCCTCCGCAATGCCGGTCAGTGCACCAGGCCGGTCTCCGGGCTCGCGAGGGGTCGTCGCTGGAACGACCGGGGGAGTCGCCTTCCCACGCGCATGCGCAGTGGCTGTGTGACTCCCCCGTGCTCGCCTACCGTTGCGGGGGCAGCGCCGGACTTGTTCACCCGGAGGTGGACGCACCGGCTTCCCGTTTCATCCCGCGGGCTGGGAGGCTCGCGGGACACCTGGAGCAGGGCCGCAGACTCTAGCGGCCGCCCTGGCGGCTGTCAAGGCAGCGCCGCTCAGGCCAGGCGTTGCAGGGCCTGCAGGATCTCGTCCGGTTCCATGCGGCGGGTGTAGTCGGCATCGACGAAGTCGTGGTGGATGATGCCATCGTCGCCGACGACATAGGTGGCGGGCATGGGCAGCTCGTAGCGGTCGTTGCCGTCGAAGGCCGGCAGGTCGATGCCGAACTCCAGGTAGATGGGACGCAGCTCGTCCGCGAGCCGGAACACCAGGCCGTACTGGCGTGCCACCTTCAGGTCGACATCGCACAACACGGGGAAGGAAAAGGGGTTGTCCTGTACCAGCTCGGCGGAGCGTTCCGGGAGGTTGGGCGAGATGGAGACCACCGTCGCGCCCAGTTCCCGGATGCGGGGCGTCACCCGGTCCAGCGCCTTCAGCTCCAGGTTGCAGTAGGGACACCAGGCGCCGCGGTAGAAGTTGAGCACCACCGGGCCCCGGCCCAGGGCTTCCGCCAGGTGAAAACGGTTGCCCGCCGGATCCGGCAGCTCGAAGTCCGGCGCCACCGAGCCACTGTGCAACGCCTGTTCCGCGATGCCGCTCTCCACCAGGCGCCGGGTGGTCTCCATCATGGTATTCAGGGTCTCCGCCGGTACGTTGGGCAGCATCTCTTCCTGCATCTTGCGAATCTCTTCTGCCAGGGTCATGGCTTCCTCTCCTGTTCCGGTCGTTGGGGGTCCTCCCAATATGATACAAACCGGTTGGTATGTAAAGACCACCCGCGGTTGTGGGTGAGGGGTGAGGGGTGAGGGGTGAGCCGTAGGATGCGCAAAGGCGCGCAGCGCCGTGCGCATCACCGGTATGTGGCACGGCACCACGTGGAACCACACCGAAGAGCCGTAGGATGCGCAAAGGCCCGAAGGGCCGTGCGCATCGATGGCTTTGCGCATCACCCCCGCCATTCCCGTGCGGGCGTGTGAGAGAACCGTCATTCCCGCGCAGGCGGGAATCCATCATGCAAGGCACAAAAAATAATCGATGGACTCGCTAACCCCTCTGGACGCCGAGTCAAGGAGCCGCTAGGGTCTCCACCGTGCCCGGTCGTGCCGCACCGGCCGGGTACAGGGATGGGCCGCCATCACCGGAGGGGGGCGGTGAGGCGGCCCACCCAATCTTTGCGCTGGTACCGCGCCGCCGACCAAGGGATCAACGGATGATGCATGGCCCAGGGACGGGCGCCATCCATTGTGTCGGAAGTCGGTGGAGCCACCGTAGCCACCGTAGGATGCGCAAAGGCCCGAAGGGCCGTGCGCATCACCGGTATGTGGCACGGCACCACGTGGAATCACACCGAAGAGCCGTAGGATGCGCAAAGGCCCGAAGGGCCATGCGCATCACCGGTACGCGGCACAGAATCACGTGGAATCACACCGAAAAGCCGTAGGATGCGCAAAGGCCCGAAGGGCCGTGCGCATCATCCCTTGTCATTCCCGCACACGCGGGAACCCATCGCCACGCGACCCGGAACGCTCATGGTCCTGCCAAGCATGGACCCCGGATACGCGTTCCCGGATAACGGAAACGCCACACTGGCCACCTCATCCGAGGCAGCGGGGCTATCCATCCGTTAGTGCGAGGACGTCAAGCGCGTTGGTTTGAAGCACAGCCGCAGCCCCAATGCGTGGGCGACTTTTACCACCGTTGAGAACTGGGGATTGCCATCGCCAGAAAGCGCCTTGTCCAGCCCTTGGCGGCTCATTCCGACGTCGCGTGCAAGCTGGCTGAAGTTCCGGGCACGCGCTATATCACCAAGTGCCGCAGCAATGAGTGCTGGATCGCCATCCTCGATTGCAGCATCGAGGTAGGCCAGGATATCACCCTCTGTCCTCAAGTGATCTGCCGTGTCATATCGCCGGAATTGAACTTTCATCTCGTTTCCTCGTTCCATTGCGCGGCATAGGCTTTAGCCAGGGTAATATCTCGCTTCTGCGTGTTCTTGTCGCCGGCCCAAAGCAAGATCACGAGGTCGCGACCAGGTTGCATGTAATAGATCCGGTAACCTGGACCGTAGTCGATCCTCAATTCGGATATACCCTGGCCTATGGGCCGGACGTCACCCGGATTTCCAAGGCTCAGCCGACGAATACGGGCAAGTATCTTTGCACGGGCCCGCCGATCACGGAGGCGGCTGAGCCACTTGTCAAAAACGTCCGTAGTGAGCAGATCAACCATTGCCAATATTATGCCCGGTTTAATGTCCTGTCAACCACAGTTTACAACCTACAAAATAATGATAAGTAATCGATGGACTCGCTAACC
>JALWSQ010000220.1 GCA_026993645.1 Thiohalobacter sp. | reverse complement strand
GCCTATGTCGCCTTCGCGTTCGTGTCCGGCTGCATCTGGGGCAGCGCGGGCGTGTTCTTCTTCCACCCGGAGCTCACGGGCAGCTTCGCCTTCCTGTTCCTGACCCTGTTCGCCATGACCAGCGGCAGCATGACCTCGCTCTCCGCCCGGCCGGTCAATTATCTGGCCTACGCCGTGCCGACCATCCTGCCCATCACCGTCCACCTCTTCGCACAGGACGACGTCTTTTTTCGCTGGATGGGCCTGGCCTCGGTGGTGTATCTCTCCCTGACGCTGATGCTGAGCCTCAACCTGCACCGGGCGCTGGACCGGGCGCTGCGGCTGAAATACGAAAACCGCGACCTGCTGGAGAGCCTGCGGCGGCAGACCGAGGCGGCGGAGCAGGCCAGCCGCGACAAATCCCGCTTCCTGGCCGCCGCCAGCCACGATCTGCGCCAGCCGCTGCACGCCGTCAACCTGTTCGCCGAGGGGCTGGAAAAGAAGCTGACCACCGAGGCGCAACGCCACGACCTGGAACACATTCGCCTGGGTCTGCATTCGCTGGATGAACTCTTCAACGCCTTGCTGGACATCTCCCGCATGGACGCGGGCGCCATCGCGGTCAACCGGACGGACTTCCTGCTTGCGCCACTGGTGCGAAAACTGGCGACCCAGTTCGCGCCGGAAGCCGAGGCCAAGGGGCTGGCGCTGACCGTTCAGGCCTGTGATGAGACCGTCCGTAGCGACCCGGTGCTGCTGGGACGCATGCTGCGCAACCTGCTCGGCAACGCCATTCGCTATACGGAGCGGGGTGAAGTCAATATGAGTTGCCGCGAGGAGCCGGGCAATCAATTGTGCATCCGCATCGCCGACACCGGGCCCGGCATCCCCGAAACGCATCGCGAGGATGTGTTCGCCGAGTTCTTTCAACTCGACAATCCCGAGCGCGATCGCGGCAAGGGTCTGGGCCTGGGGCTGGCGATCGTGCGCCGCATCTCCCGCCTGCTCGATCATCCCGTCGAGATGCGCTCCGAACCGGGCAAGGGGACGGAGTTCGCCATCCGGGTTCCCGTCGGCGAGCGCGCCGCCGTGACGGACGCGGCGGAGAGCAGACCCGCGACGGACAGGCTGAAGGGCATGCGGGTGCTGGTGGTGGACAACGAGGTGGAGATCCTCCATGCCATGCGCACGCTGCTCGAAGGGTGGCAATGCCGCTTCGCGGGCGCCGAATCCACCCGCAAGGCGCTGAAGCTTGTTGAAGCGGGGCTGCGCCCCGACCTCATCATCTCCGACTACCGCATGCCCGGCGAGATGAACGGTTGCGAGTTGGTCCAGCGACTGCGCGAGCGCCTCGGGGAGGCGCCGGCGCTGCTGATATCAGGCGACACCGGCGCGGAGATTCTGCGCCACGCCAGGGAGGCGGGGCTGGTGCTGCTCGCCAAGCCGGTTCGACCCGCCCAACTCCGCCTGGCGATGACGCGCCTGGCCGGCCGTCCGACGGCCCGCGAAAATGAAGCAGCGTAGGAGAGCAGAGGCCATTCGGGGTCATAGACCCCTCCCACGGAATGATCCGCGATGCAGAAGCGGCGTCCGCGAACTGATGGCGGAAACGCCAAGCCGGGCCCATTCCACAGAGAGGAATGCCCCGCAAATGCGGGAGCGGATTCCATCCGCGAAACGAAGACGGCGTGGGATGACATGACGGCCAACGGCATCAAGACCGCGCTGAAAGTGCTGGCGGTGGCCGCGGCGTACATCGGCACCGGCAGAATAGGACAGGCCGTGGGCGCGCTGCCGGGCGGCATCACCGCCTTCTGGCCGCCCTCCGGCATTGCGCTGGGCGTGCTGCTGCTGTTCGGCGCGAGACTCTGGCCCGGCATCTGGCTGGGCGCGCTGATCGCCGACACGCTGGCCTATCTCGACACCGCGCCGCTGCCGGGCGCGCTCATGGCAGGCATGATCGTGGCCACTGGCTCCACCCTGCAACCCCTTGCCGGCCATTGGCTGATTCACCGTTATCTCAGGCCCGATCAGCTCTTTCGCACGCTACGGGAGACCTTGGGCTTCCTGCTGGTGATCCCCGTCATGTGCCTGGTGAGCGCCAGCATCGGCGTCCTGTCGCTGTGGCTGGGCGGTGTGACATCGGCCGAGGCGCTGGCCGAAACATGGGCGACCTGGTGGCTGGGCGACGCAGTCGGGGTGCTCATCTTCACTCCGCTGATGCTGGGCTGGTTCGGGGATGCACGGAGCGACAAGCGCCGCTACGATGCCAAATCGGCATTGCTGACGGCAGTGATTTTTCTGCTTTCCCTCCTCTTGTTCGACCCGGACGCCCTTGCCGGCACGGCGCTCTCCCGCGCCTTCTACCTGGTTTTGCCACCCTTGCTGCTCATGGCGTTCCTCGGCACATTCCGGTGGCTGACGCTTGCGCTCGTTCTGCTGGATGGCGCGGCCGTCTGGAACACCGCTGCGGGGCATGGGCCGTTCGCCGCGGATCATGCGGCCACCCCATTGCTCTCGCTCCAGATGTTCATCACGGTGGCCGCCGTCACCGCCCATGTCATGCAGGCGCTGGTTCGGGAATCGAGAGCAAACGCGGCGCGGCTGGCCGAACTGAATGTCTCGCTGGAAGAGAAGGTTCTGGCGCGCACCCGCGCGCTCTCCCTGGCCCGCGATCAGGCCATGGAAGCCAGCCGGGTGAAGTCGAGATTCCTCGCTCACATGAGCCACGAAATCCGCACTCCGATCCACGCCATCATCGGCATGACCCGGCAGGCATTGAAAACCGACCTCAGCGACAGGCAGCGGGACTACCTGAGCAAGGCCGACGCCGCCTCGCATTCGCTGCTGGGCATCATCAACAACATTCTCGATCTCTCCAAGATCGAGGCCGGCGGCATGACGCTGGAGCACGCTCCCTTCCGGCCGGCGGAGATGCTGGATAACCTCGCCGCCATGACGGAGGAGAGCGCGCGACGGAAGGGGCTGCGACTGCGCTTCGCGCTGGACGACGCCGTTCCGTCCACGCTGACGGGCGACGCGCTGCGGCTGGGGCAGGTGCTGCTGAACCTGGTGAACAACGCCATCAAGTTCACGGAGCGGGGCGAAATCAGCGTCCATGTCGGCGTCGCACCCGAAGCGTGGGATGAAGGCGTCATGCTGGAGTGTCGCGTGGCGGATACTGGCATCGGCCTTGCTCCGGAGCAGGTGGAGGGCCTGTTCCGTCCGTTCACGCAGGCCGATCCCTCCATCACCCGCAAATACGGCGGCACGGGGCTGGGGCTGGCCATCAGCCGACAATTGGTGCGGTTGATGGGCGGCGAAATGCGGGTGGAGAGCGAACCGGGACGGGGCTGCCGGTTTGCCTTCACGGCCCGCCTCG
>JALWSQ010000219.1 GCA_026993645.1 Thiohalobacter sp. | reverse complement strand
GGCCAGGCCGGCAGCCGCTGGTGCGCGGGCTGGTCGACGGTACCCTGTGACTGTGGCCAGCCGCCGTCCACCAACGCCCCCGCCTGCGACCGGGGCAGCGGCGGCCAGAGGCTGGATCACCGCCAGTTCCCCGGCGTGCGGTTGCTGTCGGCACGGTTCGGCAGCGGCAGCTGGACCCGGGTGGACCCAGTCCGCACCCTGGCCCGGCCCGGTCGGGTAGTGCTGGCCCTGGACTCGGGCAGCCGGATCCAGGTCCGGCTGGGCCTTACGGGACGAGTCCGCCTGTGCCGGCCACCGGGCACGCCTCCGCTGCCGGGGGTGGCGCCATGTTGAAGGGGCACCCGCCCGGCCAGGACGGCCTGACCCTGGTGGAACTCTTGATCGGTGTCACCCTGGCCGCCATGCTCAGTATCGCCATCCTGGAGCTGGTGGCCCGGGAACACCGGCAGACCCGATACTGGCAGCGGCTGGAGACCCTCTATCGGGCAGCCGAGGACCTGACCGAACTCATGGCGCGTGACATCGCCCGCAGCGGCTACCGGGCCGGCAGCTGGCGCAGCCCCCCGCCCCCCGGCCATCCCTTCCAGCCGCTGCATATCGGGGCCGCCGCGGGGGAACCGGTGGCCAGCTGCCTGCTGTATGGCTACGACCGCAACCGGGACGGCGCCCGCGGCATCGGGCACGGCGGTCGACTCGGCCCCGGTGAGAACCGGGCCGACCAGGAGGGCTATGGCTTCCGGCTGCACCATGGCCGCCTGGAGATCCGGCTCGGCGGCGCGATACCCGACTGCAGCAGCGGCCAGTGGCAGGGCTTAAGCCCCCCGGAGCTGGAGGTGCGCGGGCTGGAATTCCGGCTCGTACGCACCTGCTTCGATGCCGCCGGCCGGGTCCTGGCCTGCCAGGGCGCCGCGGCCCGCCAGGCGTTCCAGGCCATCCATCTCCGTCTGCGGCTGCGTCACCCCGACCTGCCCGATCCGCCGGTGGAACGCACGGCCTGGGTGGTGATACCCAACCCCGCCCCGCTGCAGGTGGCGCACCGATGAGGCCCCGGGCCCCGGCGCGACAGGCCGGCTTCGTTCTCCTGGCCTTCGCCCTGCTGCTGACCCTGCTGGTCACCACCAGTGGACTGCTCCAGGCCCGGGTGGCCCTGCGCCAGGCCACGGCGGCCCGTAACCAGTGGCAGGGCCGACGGCTGCGCTGGCTGGCGGACGACGCCCTGGCCCGGGCGCGGCAGGCGCTCTATGGCCTGCCGCCCCTGGCCGACCTCGCCCGCGACAGCCTGTTTCCCTTCCCCGGCGGTGGGGCCCGCATCCACCTGGAACGGCACGCCCCGCCCGGACGGCCGGACCTGTTCCACCTGGAGGTGACCGCCCGGACCGGCGCCGGCGGCCAGGCCTATGTCGGCGAGTGGGTGCGACGCATCACCGTTCTGCAGCCCGCTGCCCTGGCGGGCCCACCCTTGTGGCTGGATGGCTGCCTGGAGGACGGGCCACCCCAGATCATGCAGGCCACCGCCGGCGCCACCGACCTGTTGCTGCCGGCCGGCTGCAGCGCACCGGCCGGCCTGCGGCGGGCGGATGCATCCTGGTCCCGGGGCAGGCTGTGGGATGCCCTGTTTCGCCTGAGCCAGCCCGAGTTCCGGCGGCTCGCCACCGCCCCCGCGCACCCCGCCAGCTATCACCTGGCCCAGGCCGGGGAACTGGATCGGGGACGCTGGACCCTCAGCCTGGGCAGTGCCCGGCACCCCGCCCTGCTGGTCATTCCCGCCGCCCTGGGCTGCCCGCCGCTGGCCGGCGGGGCCCACATCGTGGGCCTGGTCTACTATGCCGCCTCCTGCACCGCCACCCCCGTGGCCTGGGGCCCGGCCGAGGTCGACGGCCTGCTCGCCATCGCCGGCGGCCTGCACGGTGCCGGCCAGCTGCGGCTGCATGCCATCGGCCTGGCACCGGGCCAGCCGGCCTATCTCTACTTGCCCGCCCTGGGACTGGAAACGGTGGCCGGCGGCTGGCGCGATTTCCGATGATGGGGCGGCCGGCCCGTCGATCTCCCCGGTCACCCCGGTGCCTGCGCGGGGCCACCCTGGTTGAGGTGCTGCTCACCACCCTGCTGCTCGGGCTCGCGACCAGCGGCGCCTGGCGCCTGGACCTCGCCACGGCCCGCCTGTTCAGCGAGGGCTACGGCCTGCACCGGGCCAGCGCCCTGCTGGCGGACAAGATGGCCGAACTCCGCTACCATGCCCTCAGCCGCCACCAGGCCACCCATGGCCAGGACCACTGGCGGGGACCCGGGCTCGAGGTCCGCCTGTACTGGCAGCTGGCCCCCGTCACCGGGCCGCTGTGGCGCATCCAGGTGACGGCCGCGTGGCAGGCCACCGGCGATCCTCATATCCACCGCATTGCCGGCCAGTCCCTGGTCACCCCCTGATCCCTGCAGAAACCCACGGTTTCGGCCGATACCCCTGCGTTCACCACCGCCTCCGGAGGCGCATCCATGAACGCAGTTCCAGATCCGAGGACAGGAACGCCGCCCTTCGTCGTGTGGCAGCGACCGTTCGTCGGCCGACGGCTGCAGACCCGCCGCGATCGGTCTATCACAGGCAGCATGAAACCGGGATTCACGCTGATCGAACTGCTGGTCACCCTGGCCATGGCCGCCATCCTCGCGACCCTGGCGGTACCGGCGTTCCGCGACCTGATCATGAACAATCGCATCACCACCGAGGCCAACCGCCTCATCGGGGCCATTCAGGTCGCCCGCAGCACCGCCGTGCGCAACCAGCGCCAGGCCACCATCTGCGCCAGCAACAATCCCCTCGCCGCCACGCCCGCCTGTTCCGGTAGCAGCAACTGGGCCAACGGCTGGATCGTCTGGGTCGACCGCAACCGTGACGGCAACATCGCCGCCAGCGAGGTGGTCCGTGCCTATGCGCCCTCACCGGGCACGGTCACGGTCACCGGCACCGCGGCCGGCCGCATCGACTACGACCCCATGGGGATGGGCAACAGCGGGGATCTCATCGCCATCTGTGACAACCGGACCGGTGAGACCGGGCGCCGTATCCGGATCACCGCCTCGGGCCGGGCGAGCGTGGAAAACCTCAAGTGCAACTGAGCCGGGGGAAGCGAAACATGACCACCATGGACAAAACAGCGACCGTTATTCCCAGGCCACGGGCGGCCGGGTTCACGCTCATCGAGATCATGGTGGCCGTCCTCATCCTGGCCATCGGCCTGCTGGGCGTGGCCGGCCTGGAGGCGACCGGGCTGCGCCAGAACACCAGCGCCTACCAGCGTTCCCAGGCCACCCTGCTGGCCTACGACATCAGTGAACGCATGCGCGCCAACCTGCCCGGCGTCACCAATG
>JALWSQ010000218.1 GCA_026993645.1 Thiohalobacter sp. | reverse complement strand
CGGGAGAGCCTGGCGGCGTCCCCGCCCGCCCGGCCCTCCCGCCTGGCCGTCGTGGCCCTGGCCCTGGCCATCCTGACCCTGGGCGCCATGGGGCTCTACGTCTACAGTCGGATGCCGGTGCTGGGCGCGGTGGCGGCCTGCAACGCACCCCCGGGCCCGGCGGTCAACTGGAACAACTGCAAGCTGGCGGGGCTGGAGGCGGACCATGCCGACCTGGATGGTGCCTGGATCCGCAACACGGATCTCACCGGCGCCAGCCTGGTGGCCACCCGGCTGACCGATGCCGACCTGTCCTACAGCACCCTCAACATGGCCGACCTGCGCCTGGCGGACCTGCGCCGGGCCCGCATGGTGGGTGCGGGCCTGCGCGGGGCAGACCTGCGCGGGGCCCGGCTGGCGGGCGCCGACCTGGCCTACGCGGATCTGCGCGGGGTGCGCTTGGCGACCGACAGCCTGGCGGGGGTGCGGCTGGATCATGCCCTCTGGGTCGACGGCCGGGAATGCGCACCGGGTTCGGTGGCGGCCTGCCGCCCGCTGGTACCCGCGACGCCCCGCCGCTGAAGCCCTGCCGGCCACCCGCTCCGGGTGGTTTGGATCCGTTCCTCAGGCGGGTGCGCCGAAGGATTCCGTGGTGTAGCGGTAGACGCGGATGCCGGGGGACCAGTGGTCCGCGGGCAGACCCGCCTTGATCTTGAGCTGGCGTACGAAATCGCGCGGATCCGGCAGCGAATGCCAGACCGCTGGCAGGAAGGTGGCGCGGTGGAGCCCATCCTCCAGGATGAGACCGTCGCTGCCCGGTCGGAGCTGACGCAGCAGGTCGGCCTCGTCGCGACAGGGCAGAGGGCGGGGTTCGCCCAGCACCGAGATGTCGATGTGCAACCCTTCCCATTCCTCCGGCCGCAGGGGCGGAAAGCGGGGATCGCGGAAGGCGGCCGCGTAGGCATTCTCGGCCACGTCCACCACCAGTGGACGGACCGGTTTCAGGCTGCCGATGCAGCCCCGCAGCCGACCGTGCCGCTCCAGGGTGACGAAGGCCGCGCGCGGCGCCCTCAGGTGCGGCGGGTAATCCGCGGGGTCCGGTCGCAGGGGCCGGCCCTCGCGCCAGCCGGACTGGATACCGGCCCGGGCCAGGTCCAGCAGCAACGCCCGTTCCGGCGCATCGAACTCGGCTGGGTCGTTATCGTGTTCAGTGGAAGGCATAGGCACCATAACCCACCACCTGGTCCCTGGGGCCGGCGGTGTCTCCCGAGTTGCGCAGGTCCAGGGTCTCGGCGTTCAGTCCGTGGCGCGCCGCGGCGAGCAGCAGCCCGCCGACGGGGATACGGCCGCAGGCCTGGTCGAAGCCTATACGGTCCGGGGCCAGGGCCTCGATGGCGCGGGAGGTCGCCTGGTCCATGCGCCGGGCGGTATCGTAGTCGTGGTAGTGACTGAGATCGGAGCTGACCACGATCAGGGTCTCCGGGCCGTCCCACAGCCGCTCCAGCACCTCGGCAACCTCCTCGTACCCGGCATCTCCCACGACGATGGGTACCAGCCGGAAGTCACCCAGGGTACGCTGTAGAAAGGGCAGTTGGACCTCCAGGCTGTGTTCCAGGGCATGGGCCTCGTCGAGCTGTCCGACCTGGGGCAATCCGGCCAGGGTGGCGATGGCCTCGCGGTCCAGGGCGATCTCGCCCAACGGCGTGGCGAAGGCCGCGACACCGGGAACCGCCAGGCCGCGGAAAGGCACCCGGTGTGCCGGCCCCAGCAGCACCACGCGCCGGATCCGGCCGCGGGCCGCGGCCAGGGGGGCATAGGCACGGGCCGCCACCGGTCCCGAGTAGACGTAGCCCGCATGGGGCGCGATGATCGCCTTGGGCACCGGTTCCGTGCCGGTCCCGGTCGCCGCCTCGGCCAGCAGCCGGTCGATGCTGTGCGCGAGTTCGTTGGCGTCCTGGGGGTAGAACATGCCGGCGACGGCGGGTGGTCTCACCTGGTGCATGGTTTCGGGCTCCGGCGTCCGGGTCATGACTTCCATCATGGGGTTGCCGGCGGCGGAGTTCAACGCCCGGCAATTGAAACCCCGGCCCGATGCCCCGAACTGCAAGGACAGGCACCCACAAAGCCGGGGCGCCGGGATCCGGGGCACCGGCCGGCACGGGGCAAGGGAGGTCATGCCATGAAGGACTGGACCGAGGACACGGTGGTGGCCACCGACTACTGGCATCCGTTGCCCGACGGCCGGGTCCAGTGCGATCTCTGTCCGCGGTTCTGCAAGCTGCGCGACGGTCAGCGCGGCCTCTGCTTCGTGCGCGCCAACGACGGCGGGCGCATCGTGCTGACCACCTACGGCCGTTCCAGTGGATTCTGCGTGGATCCCATCGAGAAGAAGCCGCTGAACCATTTCCTGCCAGGCACCCCGGTGCTGTCGTTCGGCACTGCCGGCTGCAACCTGGCCTGCAAGTTCTGCCAGAACTGGGACATCAGCAAGTCGCGGGAGATCGATACCCTGGCCGACGCGGCCTCACCGGAAAAGATCGCCCGGGTCGCCGCTGCCCTTGGCTGCCGCAGTATCGCCTACACCTACAACGATCCGGTGATCTTCATGGAATACGCCATCGACGTCGCCCGGGCCGCCCGGGAACGGGGCCTGCGCTCGGTGGCGGTCACCGCCGGTTACATCACCGAGGCGCCACGCCGGGTCTTCTTCGAACACGTGGATGCGGCCAATGTCGATCTGAAGGCGTTCACCGAGCGCTTCTACCACAAGCTGACCGGCGGCCACCTGCAGCCGGTGCTGGAGACACTGGAATACCTGCACAAGGAGACGGACGTCTGGCTCGAGATCACCACCCTGCTGATTCCCGGCGAGAACGACAGCGACGAGGAACTGGATCGCATGACCCGCTGGGTGGTGGAACACCTGGGGCCGGACGTGCCCATGCACTTCACCGCCTTCCACCCGGACTGGAAGATGATGGACCATCCACCGACCCCGCCGGCCACCCTGGCGCGGGCGCGGGACATCGCGCTGAAGAATGGCCTGCATTTTGCCTATACTGGCAATGTATACGACCCGCGGGGCAACAGCACCTGGTGCCCGGACTGTGGCCAGGAACTCATCGGCCGCGACGGCTACGTGCTGGGGACCTGGAACCTGACCGCGGATGGGCGCTGTAATCGCTGCGGCCGGCCCATTCCCGGGGTGTTCGAGGCACGCCCCGGCACCTGGGGCGCGCGCCGGCTGCCGGTGCGTTTGGCGGCCTACGATTGAGGCATTCCCGGCGGCGACCGGGGAGGGCGAGGGGGAAGAGGTGATGCAGTTGGGGTATTGGCGACGGGCACTGGTATTGGGACTGGGGTTGTTTTTCGGGACGCCGGCCT
>JALWSQ010000217.1 GCA_026993645.1 Thiohalobacter sp. | reverse complement strand
GATGGGGGGCTGTTGCTGGACGACAGTTACAACGCCAATCCTGCCTCCCTGGCCGCGGCCCTGGACAGCCTGGCCGGCCTGCCGGGCCCGACCTGGCTGGTACTGGGTGACATGGCGGAGCTGGGACCCGATGCCCCGGCACTGCATGCGGAGATGGGGCGCCGGGCGGCTGCGGCGGGGGTGCAGCGGCTGTATGCGCTCGGGCCCCTGGCCGCCGAGGCGGCGGCCAGTTTCGGCAGCGGCGGGACGGGTTTCGGCGATGTGGCGGCCCTGCTGCAGGCCCTGCAACGGGACCTGGATCCAGCGGTCAACCTGCTGGTGAAGGGGTCACGCGCGGCCCGTATGGAACGGGTGGCGCAGGCGCTGCTCGCCGGTGAAGAGGCCTGACCCGTGCTGCTGTGGCTGACCGAATACCTGGCGCAGTATCACCGCGCCTTCAATGTCTTCCACTACCTGACCCTGCGCGGCATCCTGGGGGTGCTGACCGCACTGGTGATCTCCTTTGCGGTGGGGCCGACCATGATCCGCCGTCTCAGCCGTTACCAGATCGGACAGCCGGTGCGCAGCGACGGGCCGGAGACCCACCTGGCCAAGGCCGGCACCCCCACCATGGGTGGGGCCCTCATCCTGGTGGCCATTCTGGCCTCCACCCTGCTGTGGTCCGACCTGCACAACCGCTATGTCTGGCTGCTGATGCTGACCACCGTGGCCTATGGCGTCATCGGCTGGGTGGACGACTACAAGAAACTGGTGCTGCGTAATTCCCGTGGCCTGCCCGCCCGCTGGAAGTACCTGTGGCAGTCATTGGTGGCGCTGGCCGTGGCCGGGTTTCTCTATGCCAGCGCCCAGTCGGCGGCCGAGACCCAGCTCATCGTGCCCGTGTTCAAGAAGGTGGTCATCGATCTCGGCTGGGGCTACGTGCTCCTGTCCTACCTGGTGATCGTCGGTTCCAGCAATGCGGTGAATCTCACCGACGGACTGGACGGGCTGGCCATCCTGCCCACGGTGATGGTGGCCGGTGCCCTGGCCGTATTCGCCTACGTGACGGGACACGTCAAGTTCGCGGCCTATCTGCAGATTCCCTACATCCGCGATGCCGGCGAACTGGTGGTGTTCTGCGGAGCCGTGGTCGGGGCCGGTCTCGGCTTCCTCTGGTTCAATGCCTACCCGGCCCAGGTCTTCATGGGCGACGTGGGGGCACTGGCCCTGGGCGCGGCCCTGGGGCTGGTGGCCATCCTGGTGCGCCAGGAACTGGTCTACATGGTCATGGCCGGCCTGTTCGTGATGGAGGCGGTGTCGGTCATCATCCAGGTGGTCTCCTACCGGCTGACGGGGCGGCGGGTGTTCCGCATGGCCCCCCTGCATCACCACTTCGAACTCAAGGGCTGGCCCGAACCCCGGGTGATCGTGCGCTTCTGGATCCTCACCGTGATCCTGGTGCTGGTCGGGCTGGCCACGCTGAAGATCCGCTGAGGGGATGACGGGCCGATGATGGCGGGCATGGTGCAACCGAGGACATCCGCGCTGGTACTGGGACTGGGCCGTACCGGCCTGTCCTGTGCCCGGTTCCTGGCTGCCCATGGTGTCGCGGTGGAGGTGGTGGACGACCAGCACCAGCCGCCGTTGCTGGCGCGGCTGGCCCGGGAGGTGCCGGAGGCCCGGGTGCGTACGGGGGCCGCGGCGACCCACGGCCTGGGGGATGCCCAGTACCTGGTGGTCAGCCCCGGCGTGCCCCTGGATCATCCGTTGCTGCGTTCGGCCGCCAGCCGGCAGCTGGAGGTGATGGGGGATATCGAGCTGTTCGCCCGTCATGCCCGGGCCCCGGTGGTGGCGGTGACCGGGTCCAACGGCAAGAGTACGGTCACCGTCCTGCTGGGCGAGATGGCCCGGGCTGCGGGCAGCGAGGTCCGGGTCGGGGGCAACCTGGGCACGCCGGCGCTGGATCTCATCGGCCCCGTCGAGCCTGCCTGCTACGTGCTGGAACTGTCCAGTTTCCAGCTCGCCACCACCGTATCCCTGGCCCCCGTGGCGGCGGTGGTGCTCAACCTCAGTGCGGATCATCTCGACCGGCACGGCAGCCTGGCGGACTATGCCGCGGCCAAGGGCCGGATCTACCGTCAGGCCGGCCTGCAGCTGGTGAACCGGGACGATCCCGCTGCCGCGGCCCTGGCCAGCCCCGACCGGCCCCAGGTGAGCTTTGGCCTGGATGCGCCGCCGCGGGCGGAGGATTACGGTATCCGCATGCACCAGGGCGAGCCCTGGCTGGCGCGGGGCGAGATTCTGCTGCTGCCGGCACGGGCCCTGCGCCTCCCCGGCCGCCACAACCAGGCCAATGCCCTGGCGGCGCTGGCCCTGGGCGAGGTGCTCGGCCTGCCCCTGGAGGCCATGCTCGGTACCCTGCGCCGCTTCCCCGGCCTGCCACACCGCACCCAATGGGTGGCGGAGACCGGCGGGGTGAACTGGTACGACGATTCCAAGGGCACCAATGTCGGAGCCACCCTGGCCGCGGTCCAGGGTTTCGAACAGCCGCTGGTGCTCATCCTGGGCGGCCAGGGCAAGGGCGCCGATTTCGGCCCGTTGCGCGCGGTCCTGCCGGGACGGGTGCGGCAGGTGCTGCTGTTGGGCGAGGATGCCCCCCGCATCGAGGCCGCGCTGGCCGGCAGCGTGCCCCTGCAACGGGTGGCCTCGATGGAGCAGGCGGTGGCGGTGGCGGCGCGCCTGGCCCGGCCCGGTGATGCGGTGCTGCTGTCCCCGGCCTGTGCCAGCTTCGACATGTTCTCCGGCTACGAGGAGCGGGGCCGGGTCTTCGCCCGTGCGGTGGAGGCGCTGGGCCGATGATGGGCGCGGCGCTGCTGCAACGACCGGGAATGGGCCGCCTGCGGCTCATGGCGACCCAGCTCGACCCCCTGCTGTTGAGCCTGGTGCCCCTGCTGCTGGGACTGGGCCTGGTGATGGTGACCTCGGCCTCGGTGACCACGGCCGACCGCCAATTCCATGATCCCTTCCACTACCTGGTGCGGCAGGGGCTGTTCGCGATGGTCGGCCTGCTGCTCGGTGGCCTGGTCCTGGGCATCCGCCTGTCCTGGTGGCAACGCGCCAGCCGGGTGGCCCTGTTCGTCGCCCTGGGCATCCTGCTGCTGGTCCTGATCCCGGGGCTCGGCGACCGGGTCAACGGCAGCCGGCGCTGGCTGAACCTGGTGTTGTTCCGACTTCAGGTATCCGAGCTGGCCAAGCTGCTGCTGTTGCTCTATCTCTCCGGTTACCTGGTGCGCCATGCCGAGGCGGTGCGCGACCAGGTGCAGGGCTTCCTGCGCCCGGTGGCGGTCATGGGGCTGGCGAGCGGCCTGTTGCTCATGGAGCCGGACTTCGGCGCCGCGGCCATCCTCCTGGCCACGGCCCTGGTGCTGCTGTTCCTGGCCGGCGTACGCTGGTGGCAGTTCGGTGCCCTGGCCCTGACCGTTGCCCTGGGCATGGGCCTGCTGGCGGTCCTGTCCCCTTATCGCATGAAACGGTTGACCGCCTTTCTCGACCCCTGGGCGGATCCCTACAACAGCGGGTTCCAGCTCACCCAGTCCCTGATCGCCATCGGCCGCGGTGCATGGACCGGGGTCGGTCTCGGTGGCAGCGTCCAGAAGCTGTTCTACCTGCCCGAGGCCCACACCGACTTCGTGTTCGCCATTTGGGCCGAGGAGACGGGCCTGGTGGGGGTGTTGTGCCTGCTGGCGCTGTTCGTGCTGTTGGTCGGCCGGGCCTTCCAGATCGGCGCCGCGGCCTACCGGGCGCGGCAGCCCTTCGGCGCCTACCTGGCCTGGGGCATCGGGACCTGGATCGGTCTCCAGACCTTCGTCAACCTGTCGGTCAACATGGGCCTGTTGCCCACCAAGGGCCTGACGCTGCCATTCCTGAGCTATGGAGGCAGCAGCCTGGTGGTCATGTGCATCGCCCTGGCCCTGTTGCTGCGCATCGATTACGAGCGGCGGGGTTCGGTTCATGCCCTGGGCCGCAAGGCCGGCCGGCGCCGGGCGGCAGGCCGCGGGAGGGCGCGCCGATGAATGCCATTGCCGTGCGGTCGGAGGCACCGGTGCTCATCATGGCCGGCGGCACGGGGGGCCATGTGTTCCCGGCCCTGGCCGTGGCCCAGAGCCTGGCCCGGCGCGGTGTGCCAGTGGTCTGGCTGGGTACCCGGGCCGGCCTGGAGAGCCGGGTGGTGCCGGCGGCTGGCTTCCCGGTGTGCTGGGTCCGGGTCCAGGGATTGCGCGGCAAGGGCTGGCGGCGGCGCCTCGGCGCCCCGTTCATGTTGCTGGGGGGGCTGGCGGAGGCCCTGGCCGCCCTGGCCCGGCTGCGGCCGCGCTCGGTGCTGGGCATGGGCGGCTTCGTTGCCGGCCCCGGTGGGCTCGCGGCCTGGCTGTTGCGCCGCCCCCTGTTGATCCATGAACAGAATGCAGTGGCCGGTTTCACCAACCGCCTGCTGGCACCGCTGGCGCGTTGTGTACTGACCGCCTTCCCGGCCAGTTTCCCCGGCCATCCACGGGCCCGCCTCACGGGCAACCCCGTGCGGCCCGAGATCACCGCCGTGCCGCCGCCGGAACAGCGCCTGGCGGGCCGGACGGGGCCGGTGCGGCTGCTGGTGCTGGGGGGCAGCCTGGGGGCCGAGGCCATCAACACCCTTCTCCCCGAGTGGCTCGCCGGCCTGCCGCCGGCACAGCGGCCCGAGGTGCGGCACCAGGCGGGGCGGGCCCATTGCGACCGGACCCGGGCGCGTTACCAGGCAGCCGGGGTGCGGGCGAAGGTGGAACCCTTCATCGAGGACATGGCGGCGGCCTACGGCTGGGCCGACCTGGTGCTCTGCCGCGCCGGGGCCCTGACCCTGGCCGAGCTGTGCGCTGCCGGGGTGGGCAGTATCCTGGTGCCCTATCCCCATGCGGTGGACGATCACCAGAGTCGCAATGCCGCCTACCTGGCGCAGGCCGGGGCCGCCCGGGTGTTGCCCCAGGCGGGGCTGGATGCGGCGCAGCTGGCGACCGTGCTGGGACCCCTGCTGCAGGATGCCGGCCAACGCCTGGCCATGGCCCGCGCCGCCCGGCGCCTGGGCCGGCCCCAGGCCACCGACGAGGTGGCCCAGCTCTGTCTTGACGTGGCGGAGGGCTACCGGTGCCGGCACTGAAGACCAACGGGATGAGCGGCCTGACCGGTGCCATGGGGCGGGTGCGCCGGGTCCACTTCGTGGGCATCGGCGGCGTGGGCATGGGGGGCATCGCCGAGGTGTTGATCAACCTCGGTTACCGGGTGCAGGGGTCGGACCTGCGCGAGAACGCCGTGACCCGTCGGCTGCAGCAGCTGGGTGCCGAGATCTTCCGGGGCCATGCCGCCGGCCAGGTGCAGGGCAGCGATGTGGTGGTGGTGTCCAGCGCCGTCGCCGCCGACAATCCGGAGGTGGTGGCGGCGCGGGCGGCGCACATACCGGTGGTGCCGCGGGCGGAGATGCTGGCCGAACTCATGCGCTTCCGCTTCGGTATCGCCGTGGCCGGTACCCATGGCAAGACCACCACCACCAGCCTGATCGCCAGCCTGCTGGCGGAGGCTGGGCTGGATCCGACCTACGTCATCGGCGGCCGGCTGAACAGCAGCGCCAGCCATGCACGCCTGGGCAGCGGCCGCTACCTGGTGGCGGAGGCGGACGAGAGCGATGCCTCCTTTCTCTACCTGCAGCCCATGGTGGCGGTGGTGACCAACATCGATGCCGACCATCTCGGCACCTATGGTGGTGACTACGGGCGACTGCGGGAGACCTTCGTCGAGTTCCTCCATCACCTGCCCTTCTACGGCCTGGCCGTGATGTGCCTGGACGATCCCGGCGTGCGCGCCATCCTGCCCGAGGTGGGGCGCCCGGTGCGCACCTATGCGGTGGATCGGGAGGCCGACTTCCGGGTCACCGGGCTGCGCCAGGAGGCGGGTCGTATGCGCTTCGAGGTCCAGCGGCGGGAGGCCCCGCCCCTGCCGGTGACCCTGAACCTGCCGGGGCGCCACAACGTGCTCAATGCGCTGGCCGCCATCGCCGTGGCCATGGAGCTGGAGGTGCCGGACCCGGCGGTACAACGGGCCCTGCAGGGATTCCAGGGCATCGGCCGGCGTTTCCAGTTGTACGGGGAATGCCGGGCCGGGGGCCGCCGCCTGCTGCTGGTGGACGACTACGGCCATCACCCCGGTGAGGTGGCCGCCACCCTGGACGCCATTCGCGCCGGCTGGCCGGATCGCCGCCTGGTCGTGGTGTTCCAGCCCCATCGCTACAGCCGCACCCGGGACCTGTTCGAGGATTTCGTGCGGGTCCTGTCCGGGGTGGACGTGCTGGTGTTGTGCGACGTCTATGCGGCCGGCGAGGCGCCCATCGCCGGGGCCGATGGCCGGGCGCTGGCCCGTGCGATCCGACTGCGGGGGCGGGTGGACCCGGTGTTCGTCACCGGGCCGGACGAGGCGGCCGAGGCATTGGAGGGCCTGGTCGCGGACGGCGACCTGGTGTTGACCCTGGGCGCCGGCGACATCGGTACCCTGGCGCCAAGGTTGGCGGCGCACTGGGCCATGGCGCCGGTGGATCCGGAACGAGGGAGGGGATGAGATGTATCGACGGCAGAAGACGAGGCTGCATCTGGGCTGCGGGCAACCCCTGGTGAGCCGCTGGCGGCCGACGGGCGGGGCGGGTCGGGCGGCTGCCATGCCGGTGACGCGCCGGCGGCCGGCCATGGAACCGCGGCCAGGGGGGCGGGACCACAAGTGATGGCGGTGGAATCCAGGATGCTGCGCGGCGAGTTGCGCCACGACGAACCCATGGCGCGCCACACCTCGTGGCGGGTGGGTGGTCCCGCCCGTTGCTGGTACCGGCCCGCGGACATCGAGGATGCGCAGCGGTTCCTGGCCGGCGTGGCCACGGACGAGCCCCTCTACTGGGTGGGGCTGGGCAGCAACCTGCTGGTGCGGGACGGCGGGATTCCCGGCACCCTGGTGGCGCCCGGCGGGGGACTGACGGGATTGCGGCGGCTGGGCGAGACCGGGATCTACGCCGAGGCCGGCGTGACCTCCGCCCGTCTGGCCCGGTTCTGTGCCCAGGCGGGCCTGGCCGGGGCCGAGTTCCTGGCCGGCATCCCCGGCACCCTGGGCGGTGCCCTGGCCATGAACGCGGGGGCCTTCGGTGGCGAGACCTGGGACCTGGTGCGCCGGGTCTGCACCCTCGACCGGGGCGGCAGGCTGCGCTGGCGGCCGGCGACCGCCTTCGTCGGCGGTTACCGCAGTGTCCGGGGGCTGAAGCGGGACGAATGGTTCGTGGCGGCGGAACTGGCGTTGCGACCCGGCGCGGATGCGGCCGCGCTGCAGCAGCGTATCCGTGACCTGCTGGCGACGCGTGGCCGCCACCAGCCGACGGGGCAGCCCAGCTGCGGCTCGGTGTTCCGCAATCCGCCGGGCGACTACGCCGGGCGTCTGATCGAGGCGGCGGGGCTCAAGGGGCATCGCATCGGCGGCGCCCATGTGTCGGAGCGGCACGCCAATTTCATCGTCAACAGCGGGCATGCCACGGCGGCCGATATCGAGCAGCTGATCCTGGAGATCCAGCAACGCGTCGAGCAGCGGTTCGGTATCCACCTGCAACCCGAGGTCCGCATCCTGGGGGTCGCGGCGGGGGCGGCGCCATGAGCAGGGACCTGCGTCAGCGGTTCGGACAGGTGGCGGTGCTGCTCGGCGGGACCTCGGCCGAGCGTGACATCTCCCTGATGAGTGGGCGCGCCGTGCTGGACGCGCTGCATCGCCAGGACATCGATGCCTTCCCGGCCGATCCGGCGGCGCCGGGTTTCCTGGAACAGGTGCGGGGTGCCGACCGGGCCTTCGTCATGCTGCACGGGCGCGGCGGTGAGGACGGTGTGGTCCAGGGGGCCCTGGAACTGCTGGATCTTCCCTATACCGGTTCCGGTGTCCTGGGTTCGGCGCTGGCCATGGACAAGGTGCGTTCCAAGCGGCTGTGGCAGGCCACGGGGATCGCCACACCGGCGTTCGAGGTGGTCCGCGAGGCGGCCGACCTGGAACGGGTCACCGGGCGCCTGGGCTTTCCCGTCATGGTCAAGCCGGCCCGGGAGGGGTCCAGCATCGGCATGGCGCGCGCCGACGATACCGCTGCGCTGGCGCAGGCCTGGCGCGAGGCGGCCCGCTACGACCCGGAGGTGCTGGTGGAACAGTGGATCGAGGGGACCGAATACACCGTTGCCCTGTTGGGGACGGCGGCCCTGCCGGTGATCCGGCTGGTCACCCCGCGAGCCTTCTACGACTACGCCGCCAAGTATGAGGCGGACAGTACCGAGTATCACTGTCCCAGTGGCCTGGCGCCCGCGGAGGAGGCCCGGCTGCAGGCCCTGGCACTGGCCGCCTTTGGTGTCCTCGGGGCCAGTGGCTGGGGCCGGGTGGACATCCTGACCGATGCCACCGGCACGGCCTTCGTGATCGAGGCCAACACGGTGCCCGGCATGACCGATCACAGCCTGGTGCCCATGGCAGCGCGGGCCGGCGGCATGGCCTTCGACGAGCTGGTGGTCCGTATCCTCGAGACCAGCCTCGATGGGTCGGGAGGATCAGGTCATGGCTAGGCGGCCGCGGCGTCCAGCCGGAGCCCGGGGGCGGCGCGGGCGGCGTCTGCCCTGGTGCAGCCTGCTGACCGGCCTGGCACTGGCCGCCGGCCTGGCCCTGGCCGGCCTCGGGGCCTGGCTGGCCCGTGGCTGGCTGACCGATCCCGCCACCCTGCCCATCCGCAGGGTGGTGCTGCAGGGTACCGGCCCCCGCCTCTCCGCCTCCGAACTGCGGCGTCAGATGGCGCCGGTCCTGGCCCGGGCCAATTTCCTCACCCTGGACGTGGACGCCCTGCGCCGGATCCTGGAGACCTCACCCTGGGTGGGCGCGGTGAACATCCGGCGGCAGTGGCCCGACACCCTGGTCATCGCCCTCCAGCAGCGGCAGGCGGTGGCCCGCTGGGGCCGGCGGGCCCTGGTCAGCCGTTCGGGGGTGCTGATGCAGGTCGGTGACAACCGCGGGTTCGACCGCCTGCCCCTGTTGCAGGGGCCAGAGGACATGCGCGAGCTGGTGCTGCGGCGCTATGCCACCTACGCTCGCCAGGTGCGCGGGCTGGGGCACTACATCCTGCGTTTCGGCATGGACCGCCGCCATGCCGTCCATTTCGTGCTGGAGAACGGGGTGGAGGTGCGTCTCGGCCGCCGTGACCATGCGGCCCGCATGGCCCGCCTGGTCCACATCTTTCCCCGACTGGTCGCCGATGGCGGCCGGCCGATTCGTTACATCGACCTGCGTTACGACAACGGCCTGGCGGTGGCGCGGGCCCCGGCACCGGCGCAGGACAGCTGAGCGGAAGCCATGGGCAGGAAAACGGAACGCAACATGATCGTCGGACTGGACATCGGCACCTCCAAGGTGGTGGCCATCGTCGGGGAGATCACGCCCGAGGGTGGCATCGAGGTGGTGGGGCTGGGTTCGCACCCGTCGCGCGGCATGAAGAAGGGCGTGGTGGTGAACATCGAGTCCACGGTCTCTTCCATCCAGCGGGCGGTGGAGGAGGCCGAGCTCATGGCGGGTTGCCAGATCAACTCGGTCTATGCCGGTATCGCCGGCAGCCACATCCGCAGCCTCAATTCCCACGGCATCGTGGCCATCCGCGACAAGGAGGTGACCGCCGGTGACGTGGATCGGGTAATCGACGCGGCGCGGGCGGTGGCCATCCCGGCGGACCAGAAGATCATCCACATCCTGCCCCAGGAATTCATCATCGACAGCCAGGAGGGCATCCGCGAGCCCATCGGCATGTCCGGGGTGCGGCTGGAGGCTCGTGTCCACCTGGTCACCGGGGCGGTGAGCGCGGCCCAGAACATCGTCAAGTGCGTGCGCCGCTGCAACCTGGACGTGGATGACATCATCCTGGAGCAGCTGGCCTCCAGCCACGCGGTCCTGACCGAGGACGAGAAGGAGCTCGGCGTCTGCCTGGTGGACATCGGCGGGGGCACCACGGACATCGCCGTCTTCACCGAGGGCTCGATCCGCCACACCGCCGTGATCCCCATCGCCGGCGACCAGGTGACGAACGACATCGCCGTGGCCCTGCGCACCCCCACGCAGTACGCAGAGGAGATCAAGATCAAGTACGCCTGCGCCCTGACCCAGCTGGCGACACCCGAGGAGACCATCGAGGTGCCCAGCGTGGGGGACCGCCCGCCCCGCCGCCTGGCCCGCCATACCCTGGCCGAGGTGGTGGAACCCCGCTACGAGGAACTGCTCACCCTGGTGCAGGCGGAACTGCGGCGCAGCGGCTTCGAGGACCTGGTCGCGGCCGGGGTGGTGCTCACCGGTGGCAGCTCGCGCATGGAGGGACTGGTGGAGCTGGCCGAGGAGGTGTTCCACATGCCGGTGCGGCTGGGCATGCCCCAGTACGTCACCGGCCTGGTCGACGTGGTACGGAATCCGATTCACGCCACCGGTGTGGGGCTGCTGCTGTTCGGACACAGGAACCGCAGCCAGCACCGCATCGATGCCCCCATGCAGCAGGGTCTGCGCGGGGTCTGGGCGCGGATGAAGAGCTGGTTTCAGGGCAATCTCTGAAACCGTTTCGGGGGCGGCTGCAGGAGCTGGCCGCCCGTGGTCGTTCTAGTTAGGGAAGCATGAGAGGAGACGAGACGATGTTCGAGTTGATGGATGCCTACAGCCAGAACGCGGTCATCAAGGTGATGGGGGTCGGCGGTGGCGGCGGCAACGCCCTGCGCCACATGATCGAGGCCAACATCGAGGGCGTGGAATTCATCTGCGCCAATACCGACGCCCAGGCGCTGCAGAACATCGATGCGCCGGTGTCGCTGCAGCTGGGAAGCCACATCACCAAGGGGCTGGGTGCCGGGGCCAATCCGGACGTGGGCCGCCAGGCCGCCCTCGAGGATCGGGAGCGGATCGCCGAGGTGATCGAAGGGTCGGACATGCTGTTCATCACGGCCGGCATGGGCGGCGGCACCGGAACCGGGGGCGCGCCCATCGTGGCCCAGGTCGCCAAGGACCTGGGGATCCTGACCGTCGCCGTGGTCACCAAGCCGTTCCCGTTCGAGGGCCGCAAGCGCATGGAGGTGGCCGAGAAGGGGATCCGGGAACTGGGCGAGTCGGTGGATTCCCTGATCACCATCCCCAACGAGAAGCTGCTCAGCGTGCTGGGCAAGCAGATGTCGCTGCTGGACGCCTTCCGCGCCGCCAACGACGTGTTGCTGGGGGCGGTGCAGGGCATCGCCGAGCTGATCACCCGGCCCGGCCTGATCAACGTGGACTTCGCCGACGTCAAGACGGTGATGTCCGAAATGGGCATGGCCATGATGGGTTCGGGGCGGGCCGCCGGCGAGGAACGGGCGCGGGAGGCGGCCGAGGCGGCCGTGGCCAGCCCGCTGCTGGAGGACATCGACCTGCGCGGTGCCGCCGGCATCCTGGTGAACGTCACCGCCGGCATGGATCTCACCATCGGCGAGTTCGAGGAGGTGGGCAATACGGTGAAGGAGTTCGCCTCGGACAAGGCCACCGTGGTGGTGGGCACGGTCATCGACCCCGAGCTGAGCGACGAGCTGCGGGTCACGGTGGTGGCCACCGGTCTCGGCCAGCAGGCCGCCGCCACCGGGCCGCGCATCCGGGTGGTGCCGCCCAAGGGGGAACCCGACTATGGTGCCTACGACAAGCCGACCTGCATCCGCGCCGGCGGGCAGCAGGCGGCGGCCAGCGGCAGCGACATCGCCGGTGTCGACAACATGGACTTCCTGGACATCCCGGCCTTCCTGCGGCGCCAGGCGGACTGAGGCGGATGCCGGCCCCCGTCCGGCTTCCCATCGTCTCCTCCCGGACGGGGGCGGGTTGCCCGGGGCTCTGCCGGTCGCCGCGTGGTTGCGGCGCCGGCGGAGCCGTCCCTGGATTCGGCGCTGCGTTGCGGAATTTTGACCCTGTTCATTTGGTTAGACTTGGTCGCTGTGCTAACATGCGCCAAGCTTGGGCGCCTTTCGCGACCAAAATCACCAGGGAATCAAAGGGATAATGATCCGCCAGCGCACACTCAAGAACGTCATCCGGGCCACGGGTGTCGGCCTGCACACCGGAGAGAAGGTCCTGCTGACCCTGCGGCCCGCGGCGCCCGATACGGGGATCGTGTTTCGCCGGGTGGATCTGCCGGTACCGGTGGAGATCAAGGCCAGCCCCGACAACGTGGGTGATACCCGCCTGTCCACCACCCTCGTCAGGGGGGATGTCCGCATCTCCACGGTGGAACATCTGCTCTCGGCGCTGGCGGGGCTGGGGATCGACAATGCCTACGTCGATCTGAGCGCGGCCGAGGTGCCGATCATGGATGGCAGCGCCGGCCCCTTCGTATTCTTGGTACAGTCGGCCGGCATCGAGGAACAGAACGCCCCCAAGCGTTTCATCCGCATTCTCAAGCAGGTCCGCGTAGAGGAAGAAGGCAAGTGGGCCTGTTTCGCCCCCTTCAACGGATTCAAGGTCGGGTTCACCATCGAATTCGACCACCCCGTGTTCAAGGATCATACCCAGCAGTCGGAGATCGACTTCTCGACCACCTCCTTCGTGCGCGAGGTGAGCCGGGCCCGGACCTTCGGCTTCATGCGTGACATCGAGCGGCTGCGCGAGCGCAGCCTGGCCCTGGGCGGCAGCCTGGACAATGCCATCGTGGTGGACGAGTACCGGATCCTGAACGAGGACGGCCTGCGCTACGAGGACGAGTTCGTCAAGCACAAGATCCTGGATGCCATCGGCGATCTCTACCTGCTGGGACACAGCCTCATCGGCAGCTTCCACGGTTGCCGGTCGGGGCACGAGATCAACAACCGGCTGTTGCGCACCCTGCTCGCGGACCAGGATGCCTGGGAGGAGGTCACCTTCGAGGAGACCGATCCCGCGCCCATCTCCTTCCTGCAGCCGGTGCCCGGCTATTGAGCGGCGGGGCGCTGGTCTTCTGACTG
>JALWSQ010000216.1 GCA_026993645.1 Thiohalobacter sp. | reverse complement strand
GGATGGCCTGGTAACGTCGGTCCCGGCCCTGCTTGGCCGAACCACCGGCGGAATCACCCTCGACCAGGAAGAGTTCCGAGTGCGCCGGATCCCTTTCCTGGCAGTCCGCCAGCTTGCCGGGCAGACCGGCGACGTCCAGCGCCCCCTTGCGCCGGGTCATCTCCCGGGCCTTGCGGGCGGCATCCCGGGCGCGCGCGGCCCCTACGATCTTGGCCGTGATGGCCCGAGCCTCCTGCGGGTATTCCAGCAGGAACTCGTGCAGTTTCTCCGCCGTGGCGGATTCGACGATGCCCTTGACCTCCGAGGAGACGAGCTTGTCCTTGGTCTGGGAGGAGAACTTGGGATCCGGCACCTTCACCGAGAGCACCGCGGTGAGCCCCTCCCGGGCGTCCTCACCGGTGGGCACCACCCTGGCCTTCTTCAGGATACCCTCGGACTCCATGTACTGGTTCAGGGTCCGGGTCAGCGCGGCCCGGAACCCGGCCAGATGGGTACCCCCGTCCCGCTGCGGGATGTTGTTGGTGAAGCAGAATACGTTTTCCTGGTAGGAATCGCTCCACTGGAGCGCCACCTCCACGCCGAGGCCGTCTTTCATGGTGTTGAAATAGAAGACGGTGGGATGGAGCGGGTTCTTGTTGCGATTGAGATGCTCGACGAAGGCACGGATCCCGCCCTGGTACTCGAACACTTCCGCCTTGTCGGTACGCTCGTCCTGCAGCCGGATACGGACGCCGGAATTCAGGAAGGAGAGTTCCCGCAGCCGCTTGGCCAGGATATCGAAGTGAAAATCGATGTTGTGGAAGATCTCGGGGCTGGGTTTGAAACGGATCTCGGTACCACGCCGCTCGGTCGCACCGATCTCGGCCAGGGGGGCCAGGGGCTCACCCATCCGGTATTCCTGGAAATAGACCTTGCCACCACGGCGGATGGTCAGCTTGAGGTATTCGGACAAGGCATTGACCACGGAGACCCCGACACCATGCAGTCCGCCGGACACCTTGTAGGAATTCTCGTCGAACTTGCCGCCCGCGTGGAGGACGGTCATGATCACCTCGGCGGCCGAGCGGCCCTCCTCCGGGTGGATGTCCACCGGGATGCCACGGCCGTCGTCCACGATGGTGACCGAGTCGTCACCATGGAGCGTCACCTCGATCTGCTTGCAGTAACCCGCCAGGGCCTCGTCGATGGCGTTGTCCACCACTTCGAACACCATGTGGTGGAGGCCCGTGCCGTCGTCGGTATCGCCGATGTACATGCCGGGGCGCTTGCGTACGGCATCCAGGCCCTTCAGTACCTTGATGTTTTCCGAGGTGTATCCGCTTTCCTGTGGCATGGTCGCTCCCGGCTGACATGAAAAACCATTATACCATTTCGTGGATCTCACCGTGTTTCACGTGAAACCAGGCAGCAGGCGCCGTGAGCGGCGCCTCGAAGGGCGTCCGCTCGATGGCTGTGAGGATCAACTGGGCACTTCCCCCCTGCAATTCCGCCAGCACGCGGGCGAGATGCTGTGCATCCAGGGTATCCGCCAGCTCGTCCACCAGGAACAGGCTCGCCCGCCCTGTCTGTTGATCCAACAGCTGCACCTGGGCCAACAGCAGGGCGATCACCGCCATCTTGCGCTGACCACCGGACAGCACCTGGCGGGCCGGCTGCCCATGGGCCAGGATCCGCAGTTCGGCCCGGTGCGGCCCCGCGGTCGTGGTCCCCAGGGCCTGATCACGTTTCAGCGCCCGCTCCAGGGCCTCCGCGAGGGGCCGGCCAGCCGGCCAGCCGGAACGGTAGTCGATCTGGACGAAATCCGAGGTGACGGCCAGCCGACCCTGGATGTCCGCATAGACCGGCATCAGCGCTGCCAGGTAATCGCGACGAAAACGGTCGAGTGATTCGCCGGCGGCCGCGAGCGCTTCGCTCCAGGTGGCCAGGTTTCGGGGTTCAATACCCCCTTGGCGCAATGCCATGTTGCGTTGCCGCAGCAGGCGGCGATATCGCTGCCAACACTCATGGAAGGCAGGTTTCACGTGAAACAGGCCCCAGTCCAGGAAACGGCGCCGGACCTCGGGCCCCCCCTCCAGCAACTGCAACGCCTGGGGTGTCAACAGCCGAATGGGCAACCGCCGCGCGAGGTCGCCTCGTGTCCTGACCGGCTGACCATCCGCGTGTACCCTTACCCGCCCGGCTCGGTACTCGAAGCCGATACGCTCCTGCTCGCCGGTCGGCCGGCTGCACCCCGCCCGTACCACGAAGCCCTCCCCACCCGACCGTACCAGCGCATCCAGCCGGGTGGAACGGAATGAGCGCCCATGTCCCAGCAGGTAGATCGCCTCGAGGATGGAGGTCTTGCCGGCCCCATTGGTGCCGCAGAGAAAGGTCGTCTTGGCAGGGAAATCCAGCCGGGCGGAAATGATGTTGCGAAACGCCTCCAGTTCGAGATACCCGATGGGTCCCGCCATCACCCCGCTCCCACCGGCCGGCGACCGGCCGGTATCCTTGGCCCCGGTTACAGGCGCATGGGCATGATGACATACTGGCAACGGGCTTCCCCGTCCAGGTGCTCGATGAGACAACTGCTGTTGGCGTCCTTGAGCTGGATTCTGACGTCGGTTGCCGGAACGGCATTGATGGCATCCAGGAGATAGGTCACGTTGAACCCGACCTCCATGGCACTCCCGGGAAAGTCGATCTCGACCTCCTCCTCCGCCTCTTCCTGCTCCGGGTTCTGGGCCTGCACCTGGAGGCGCTGACCCTCGAGGCGGAGTCGCACCCCACGGTATTTCTCGTTGGACAGGATGGATGCCCGCACGAGGGCCTGGCGCAGGGACTCACGATCCGCCACCAGGGCATGGTCGCTCCTTTCGGGTATCACCTTCTGGTAATCCGGGAATCTTCCCTCGATCAGCTTGGTCAGCATGCGGAACCCACCTACCTCGACCGCCAGGTGATTGGATGCGAACTGCAATTCCACATCCCCCGTTTCATCACCGAGAACCTTGAGCAGTTCCTGCACACCCTTGCGCGGGATGATGACCTGCTTGATGTCATCAAAATTGGTGTCGACACTCATTTCAGAGACAGCAAGGCGATGGCCATCGGTCGCCACCGAGCGCAGCCGGGTCGGGCCCAGCTCCAACATGAGCCCGTTGAGGTAGTAACGCACGTCCTGCTGGGCCATGGAGAAGTGGGTTAGCTCGATGAGCTCGCGCAGCGCGGCCGCCGGCAGGGAGACGCTGTCCTCGGCCTCCAGGGCGGCCGCCAGGGGAAAATCCTCCGCCGGCAGGGTGCCCAGGGTGAAGCGGCTCTTCCCCGCCCGAATGGACACCCGGTCGCCGGTCAATGCCACCTTGAGCATGGCCTGTTCCGGCAGGCTGCGACAGATGTCGTGCAG
>JALWSQ010000215.1 GCA_026993645.1 Thiohalobacter sp. | reverse complement strand
TGGTTCTGTGGCTCATACCACTGATGCGCACGGCCACCGATGCGCACGGCGCTGCGCGCCTTTGCGCATCCTACGGGGTATCACACTCATGGCGTATTCGTGGCACCCGTAGGTTGGGCAAAGCGAGGGCAGCGAGCGTGCCCAACAATGGCGTGCCACCACCATCCGCAACGGTGGTAACCATACAATTCCGTGTGATTCCGTGTGGTTCTGTGGCTCATACCACTGATGTGCACGGCCACCGATGCGCACGGCGCTGCGCGCCTTTGCGCATCCTACACCTCACGCCTCACCCCTCACCCCTCACTTCGACAACAGCTTCAGGAAGGCGTCTTCGTCCAGGATACGGACGCCCAGTGCCCGCGCCCGGGCCAGCTTGCTGCCGGGATTCGCGCCCACCACCAGGTAATCCGTCCGGCCCGACACGCTGCCGCTCACCCGGGCACCCAGTGCCTCCAGCCGTTCCTTGGCCTGGTCGCGGGTCATGTGCTCCAGGGTGCCGGTCAGGACGAACCGTTTGCCTGCCAGGGCGCCCGCGCCGTCCTCCGGCCGGGACCGCGGCCAGTGTACCCCGGCCCGCCGCATCTTCTCGATCACCTCCCGGTTGTGCGGCTGGCGGAAGAAATTGACGATGTGTTCCGCCACCACCGGCCCGATGTCGGGAATGGTCTCCAGTGCCTCCCGGTCCGCCTTCATCAGGGGTTCCAGATCGCCGAAATGCCGGGCCAGGCTGCGGGCCGTGGCCTCCCCCACCTCTCGGATGCCGAGCGCATAGAGAAACCGCGCCAGGGTGGTGGACTTGCTCCGTTCGATGGCGGCCACCAGGTTGGCGGCGGACTTCTCGCCCATGCGCTCCAGCCCCGCCAGCGTGGCCGGGTCGAGCCGGTAGATGTCGGCGATGTCCTGGACCAGGCCGCGTTCGACCAGCTGCTCCACCAGCTTGTCGCCCAGCCCCTCGATGTCCATGGCGCGGCGCGAGGCGAAATGCTTGATACGCTCCTTGCGCTGGGCCGGGCAGTACAACCCGCCGGTACAGCGCGCCACCACCTCCCCCTCGACCCGCTCCACGTCGGAGCCGCACACCGGACACTTCCGCGGCATGACGAAGCGGCGGGCGTTGCGCGGCCGCCGCTCGAGCACCACGGCCACGATCTCCGGGATCACGTCCCCGGCCCGCCGCACGATGACCGTGTCACCGATGCGCACGTCCTTGCGCCTGATCTCGTCCTCGTTGTGCAGGGTGGCGTTGGTCACCGTCACACCGCCCACGAAGACCGGTTCCAGCCGGGCCACCGGCGTCAGGGCACCGGTGCGGCCCACCTGGACCTCGATGTCCCGCACCCGGGTCATCTCCTCCTGGGCCGGAAACTTGCGCGCCACCACCCAGCGCGGGGCCCGCGCCACCTGGCCCAGGATCGCCTGCTGGTCGAGCCGGTCGACCTTGAACACCACCCCGTCGATGTCGAATGGCAGCTGTGCCCTGCGCGCCGCCATCTCCTCATAGTAGGCCTGGCAGCCCGCGAGCCCCCGTACCCGGCGGATCCCCTCGTACACCCGCTGTCCCCACCGGCGCAGCTGCTGCAGGATCTCCGTGTGCCGGTCGGGGAGATCACCGCCTTCGACGGCACCGATGCCATAGGTGAAGAATTCCAGCGGCCGCTCGGCCGTGACCCGCGGATCCAGCTGGCGCAGGGAACCGGCGGCCGCATTGCGCGGATTGACGAAGGGTTTCTGGCCGCGCGCCAGCTGCTGGCGGTTCAGGGCCTCGAAACCGGCATGACTGAGAATCACCTCGCCGCGCACCTCCAGCAGCCGTGGATGACCGGTACCCAGCAGCCGCAACGGAACCGTGCGGATGGTGCGCACGTTGGCGGTCACGTCCTCGCCCCGGTAGCCGTCGCCACGGGTGGCGCCCCGCACCAGCACGCCATCCTCGTAGCGCAGGCTGACGGCCAGCCCATCCAGCTTGGGTTCGGCGGCATAGTCCACCCTGGCGACACCCAGCCGCTCCCGCACGCGGCGGTCGAAATCGGCCAGCTCCTCGTCGGAGAAGGCATCGCTGATGGACAGCATGGGCACCTGGTGGCGCACCTCGCCAAACGCCTTGACGGGAGCGGCACCGACCCGCTGGGTGGGGGAATCCGGGGTCTGGAGTTCCGGGTAACGGCGCTCCAGGTCTTCCAGCTCGCGCATGAGCCGGTCGTATTCGGCATCGGATACGACGGGATCGTCGAGGACGTAGTACCGGTAGTTGTGATAGTCGATCTGCTTCCGGAGTTCGCCGACGCGGCGCCGGACGGCCGCGGGGACCTTCATGGATGCACGCAGTCCGCCCGTTCCGGCCCGGCCTCGGCGGCACCGGCCCGCATGCGTTCCCAGGCCGCCTCGTCCACCAGCGCCCGGTTGTCGTCCCGCAGGTCACCACCCAGATCGGCAGCAATGCGACGGGCGGTGTCGGCGAAGTCGTCGAAGGCCGCCAGCGGCGGTACCGGCCCGGGCAAGCGCATGAAGAAGGTCAGGCCGGGGGTACGCTGGCGCGCCAGCTCGTCCGGCACCAGGGTGCCGGGCTCCACCAGGTTGGCCGCACTGAACACGGCCCGCCCCCCGGCGAGGCGGTGGAAGATGCGCATGTCACCGAACTCCAGGCCCGCCGCCCGCAGGGCCGCGATGACGGCCGCACCCTCATAGGGCTGGCCGCGCGGCGCCACCAGGTAGAGCACGAACAGGCGTTCCCGGGGGGCCGGCGGCTCGCGCACCACCGGCGCGGCCTCTTCCGGTGCCGGTTCCAGCACCGGTTCCTCCCGGACCAGCTTCGGTGCCTCGTCCGCCAGGACCTCGGGTGGCAGGTCGTCCAGCTGCAGGGCCGGTTCCGAACCACCGTCTACCAGCAGCGGATCGAATTCCGTGCTGCCCAGGTGGGGTTCACGCTGTACCCGGCGGCGGCGGAAGCGGTACCGCCCCCAGAGGTAGATCCCCAGCAGGATCACCGCACCGATCCCCAGCAACACCCAGCGCAACCGGTCCATCAGCCTTCGCTCCCCGTCCGGGCCCGGCGCCGGCCGTCGCGGCGCCCGCCCCCATCCCGTTCACACGGCGGCCATGCGCGCCGCCTCGTCCACGTCCACCGAGACCAGGCGCGAGACCCCGGGCTCGTGCATGGTCACCCCCATGAGCTGGTGGGCCAGCTCCATGGTCACCTTGTTGTGGGTGATGAAGATGAATTGTACCCGCTCCGACATCTCCGCCACCAAGTCGCAGAACCGACCGACATTGGCATCGTCCAGCGGCGCATCCACCTCGTCGAGCAGGCAGAACGGCGAGGGGTTGAGCTCGAAGATGGCAAACACCAGGGACACCGCGGTCAGGGCCTTCTCGCCACCGGACAGCAGGTGGATGGTGCTGTTGCGCTTGCCCGGCGGGCGCGCCATCACCGTCACTCCCGTGTCCAGCAGATCCTCGCCGGTCAGTTCCAGATAGGCCTGGCCACCACCGAACAGGCGTGGGAAGAGGCGCTGGAGGCCGGCATTGACCCGGTCGAAGGTCTCCCGGAACCGGGCCCGGGTCTCGCGGTCGATCCTGCGCATGGCGTTCTGCAGGGTGTCCAGTGCCTCGGTCAGGTCCGCGTGCTGGGCATCCAGGTATTCCTTGCGCTGCGACTGCTCCTCGTATTCCTCGATGGCGGCCAGGTTGATGGCACCGAGGCGCTGGATGCGCTGTCCCAGCCGTTCCAGCTCTTCCGTCCAGGGGGCCACGGCGGCTTCCTCCGGCATTTCGTCGTACAGGGCCTGGAGTTCGAAGCCGGTCTCGGCCAGCTGTTCCAGCAGCGTCTGGCGGCGCACCTCGACCTCCTGCCAGGCCAGGCGCAATCGTCCGAGCTGCTCCTGCTGGGCCTGGATACGCTGCTCCACCTCCAGCCGCGCCTGGTCGGCCTCGCGCAATGCCTGTTCCAGCGTCTCTACCCGCTGGCGCGCCGCGCGCAATGCCTGCTCGACCTCGGAACGGCGCGCCAGGTGCCGCTCCAGTTCCTCCGCCATGGCGGCCAGCGGCGCCTCGCCTTCCTCCAGCTCCCGGCGCAATCGCTGGCGCCGCGCCTCGAGCTGGCCCTGTTGCGCCCGCATGCGGCCGAGGTTGTACTCGGTGCTCTCGCGCGCAGTGCGCATGGTCTCCACCTCCACCGCCAGGCGGTGGGCCCGCTCGCCGGCCGTCCCCGCCTCCGCCCGGGCCTGGTCGAGACCGGTCTCCAGCGTCCGGCGCCGTTCCTCCAGGGCCGCCGTGCCCCGATCCAGGGCTTCCAGTTCCGCCAATGCCTGGTGCAGGCGGCTGCGGCTCTCCTCCCACACCGACTGGTCGCGCGCCAGGCGCTCACTCAGTTCCCCCTCCTCGCGCTGGATGGACTCGAGCCGGTGTCGGATCTGTTCCAGCTGGGTTTCCCGTCCCCGGCGCTGGGCCACCAGCTCCCCCCGCCGACGATGGGCCTCGTTGACCAGCCGTTGCAGGTCGGTGCGGGCCGCCTCCAGTTCCGCCCGTCGGCGTCGCTTCCCCTCCAGCGCCGCCTGCAAGGCGTCGAGGCGGGCCTCCCGCTCCGCCAGGGTCGCCTCCAGCGCGTTGATCTCCCGTTCCCGTTCCAGCACACCGGCACCGGCCTCCGCCGGCCGCGCCACGCGCACCCAGTGCGGCCCCAGCCAGACCCCGTCCCGCGTGATCACCGATTCGCCCGGGCCGAGCGTGGGACGCAGGGCCAGGGCCTCTTCCAACCCCTCGACCGCCCGTACCGCCGCCAGGGGCGCGCGTGGCAACCAGGGGGATCGCACCCGACTGGCCAGACTGTCCGCCTCCGCTGGCGACACCGCCGCCGCGGCCAACAGGCCGACCCGGCTGTCGTTCAGCCCGGCCAGCTCGTTCACCAGGGAGCCGGGATCCCGGTCCAGGCAGACCGCTTCCAGCCAGTCGCCCAGCACCGTCTCCGCCGCCCGCTCCCAGCCGGGTTCCACCTCCAGCACCTCGGCCAGGCGGTGGCACTCCGCCAGGCCATGTCCCTCCAGCCAGGCACCCAATGCACCCCCGGCCTGCCCCAGGGCCGCCTGCTGCAGGGTGCGCAGGGAGGCCAGGCGCCCGCGATCCTCCTGGAAGGCGCGGCGTTCCTCGCTGAGGCTGGCCTCGGTTTGCTCGATGTCCCGGGCCAGGCCATCCAGCTCTTCCACCCGGGCAGCCAGGGACCGTTCCTGTTCCGCCACCTGCTCGCCCTGCACCGCCTCTTGTTCCGCCAGGGCCGCCAGCTCCACCTCCAATGCCGAAGGGTCGAGACCGCCGCGCTCCTCGGCCAGGCGCTCGAGCCGCTGCCGCGAGCGTTCCATCTGTTGTTCCAGGTGGTTGATCCGGGTCCGTTCCACCTCCCCCGTCTTCTGCAGCTCGTTGCGCTGGGCCAGATGCCCGGCCCACTGGTTGCGCCAGTCGGCCATGGCCGCCTCCGCCTCCCGCAGCCGTTCCGCGGCGGCTTCCGCTGCCACCTGGGCCTCCCGCGAGCGGGGTTCCGCCGCCGCCAGGGCCTCCTCCAGCTCGGCGAGCCGTTCCTCGTCCCCCCGGATGTGGACCGCGGCCTCGTTCCAGGCATCCTCGGCCGCCTCGAGTTCCTGCGCCTGCCGGGCCCGGGTGTCGCGGGCATGCTGGATCGCCTGCTCCACGCGCCCGATCTCCGCACCGGCCCCGTAATAGCGTCCCTGGACCTCGCCCAGGGCCTCGTTGGCCTCGGCCAGCTCGGCCCGCAACTGTTCGATCCGGGCCTCCAGCCGCCGCTGGTCCGCCACCAGGCCCTCCAGCACCGTCTCCTGCTGCCCGATCTCCCGGGCCTGCGCCGCGGCCTGTTCGCCCTGTTCCCGGTAACGCAGGGCGATCAATTCGGCCCGCACCCGCCGTTCGCGCGCCTTGAGTTCCTGGTAACGCTCCGCCGTCCGCGCCTGTCGCTTCAGTTTCTCAAGTTGCTTGGAAAGTTCTTCTCTCAAGTCATTAAGACGACTGAGATTCTCTTCCGTGTGACGAATCCGGTTCTCGGTTTCCCGGCGCCGCTCCTTGTACTTGGATATGCCGGCGGCCTCCTCCAGGTACATGCGCAGCTCCTCGGGCTTGGCGTCGATCACCCGGGTGATCATGCCCTGCTCGATGATGGAATAGCTGCGCGGCCCCAGGCCGGTACCCAGGAAGATGTCGGTGATGTCGCGGCGCCGGCACCGGCTGCCGTTGAGGAAATACTGCGACTGGCCGTCACGGGACACCTGGCGCCGCACCGAGATCTCGCTGAACCCCGCGTACTGGCCCTTGATGGTGCCATCGCTGTTGTCGAACACCAGCTCGATGCTGGCGTGCCCCACCGGCTTGCGCGCGCTGGAACCGTTGAAGATCACGTCCGCCATGGAATCGCCGCGCAGGAACTTGGCCGAACTCTCGCCCATGACCCAGCGCACCGCATCGATGATGTTGGACTTGCCACAGCCGTTGGGTCCCACGATGCCGGTCAGGGGGCTGGTGAGACGGATGGTGGTGGGATCCACGAACGACTTGAACCCGGCCAGCTTGATCTTGGTGAGGCGCATGGACGCAAGATACAAGAGTCTCACCGCCGGACACAAGCACCGCACGCACCCCTGTACCCGCCCCGCCGGCTGGGGTATCTTTGCCCGCCATGGGCACGCGACCGAGCCGCCAGCTGGAGACCTTTCCCAACCCCGAACCCGGGCGGGACTACCACGTCCGCATCCGGGTGCCGGAATTCACCTGCCTGTGCCCCAAGACGGGCCAGCCGGATTTCGCCACCCTGCACATCGACTACGTCCCGGACCAGACCTGCATCGAGCTCAAGTCCCTGAAGCTCTATGTCTGGTCCTTCCGCGAGGAGGGCGCCTTCCACGAGGCCGTCACCAACCGCATCCTGGCCGACCTGGTGGCGGCCTGCGCACCCCGCTTCATGCGGGTCACGGCGGAATTCAACGTCCGGGGTGGCATCTACACCACGGTGGTGGCGGAACACCGTGCCAGCGGCTGGACACCGGCACCGCCGGTGGCCCTGCCCTGAACGGTCCTGGATCACCGTCCCATGCGTGACTTCGGTATCGGCGTCGGTTGCCTGCTGGAGGGGCTGCAGCTCATCCGCAGGCCGCGCCTGCGTCGGTTCGTGCTGCTGCCGCTGGCATGCAACCTGGCCATCTTTGGCGGGCTCGCCTACTGGGGTGCCACCGAGTTCCACCACCTGATGGACTGGCTGCTGGGCTATCTGCCCGGCTGGCTGAGCTGGCTGCAGTACCTGCTCTGGCCCCTGTTCGCTCTCAGCCTGCTGCTGGTCTTCTTCTACGGGTTCAGCCTGGTCGCCAACCTGATCGCCGCCCCCTTCAACGGCCTGCTGGCGGAGGCGGTCGAACGCCACCTGACCGGCCAGCCACCACCGCCGAGCAGCTGGAAACGGCTGTTGGCCGAACTGCTCCCCACGATGCTGGCCGAGCTGCGCAAGCTGCTCTATTTCGTCGGCTGGAGCCTGCCCTTCCTGCTGTTGTTCCTGGTACCCGGCCTCAACCTGGCCGCACCCGTCCTGTGGGGGCTGTTCAGTGCCTGGATGCTGGCCCTGGAGTACATGGACTACCCCATGGCCAACCACGGCCTGTTGTTCCCCGCCCAGCGCCAGCGGCTGCGCGCACGGCGGCTGCTGGCGCTGGGGCTGGGCAGCGCCATCCTGCTGCTGACCCTGGTGCCGGTGATCAACTTCGTGGCCATGCCCGCCGGCGTGGCCGGGGCCACCGTGCTCTGGGTACGTCGCTTCCGGGACACGGCGGCCGGCCAGAAGTCGGCTCCGACGGGGTGAACGACGTGGGCCGGAGGCGGCCTGGTCCGACCTCCGCTCAGGAAAGGAAGCGGCGCATGCGCTCCACCCCTGCCTCCAGCTGGGCCAGACTGGTGGTGTAGGCGAAGCGGAGATAGCGCTCGGGGGCATGACGGCCGAAATCCAAGCCCGGGGTGACTGCCACGCCGGCCCGCTCCAGCAGCTCGTGCGCCAGGGTCAGGCTGTCGTCGGCGAGCCCGGAACAGTCGGCGTAGACGTAGAAGGCCCCCTCCGGCTCGCAGGGGATGCCGAACCCCAGTTCGCGCAGGGCCGGTACCAGGAAATCGCGCCGCCGGCGAAACCGCGCCCGACGCCGCTCCAGTTCGGCCTGGGTCTCCGGCGCAAAGGCGGCGAGGGCCGCCCACTGGGCTGGCGTGGGAGCGGCCAGAAAGAGATTCTGCGCCAGGTTGTCCAGGGCCTCGACGTAGTCCGGCGGCGCCACCAGCCACCCCAGCCGCCAGCCGGTCATGCCGTAGTACTTGGAGAAGCTGTTGACCACGAAGGGGGCTGGATCCAGCGCCGCCGCCGTGGGCAAGGGCCGGTCCAGGTAGCTGAGGCCGTGATAGATCTCGTCCACCACCAGCGCCGTGCGCGCAGCCACGCAGCGGGCATGCAGTGCCGCCAGCTCCGCCCCGGACAGCAGGGTGCCGGTGGGGTTGGAGGGCGTGGCGACCATGACCGCCGCCGTTTCCGCCGCCAGCACAGCCTCCAGGCGTTCGGCCCGGAGCTGGAAGCGGTCCTCCGGCCCCACCGGGACGCCCCGGGCCCGACCCCCGAACAGCTCGACGAAATTCCGGTTGCAGGGATAGCCCGGGTCCGCCAGCAAGACCTCCCGCCCCGGCTCCACCAGGGCCGCCATCACCAGCAGCAGGGCCCCCGAGCCACCGGGTGTCACCAGGATCCGGGCCGGATCCAGGGCCAGCCCGTAGCGGGCATGGTAGTGCGCGGCGATGGCCTCGCGCAGCCGGGGCAGGCCCGCCGCCGGCGTGTAGTGGGTCCGCCCCTCCGCCAGGGCGCGGCGGCCCGCCGCGATGATGGGTTCCGGCGTGGTGAAATCGGGCTCTCCGATCTCCATGTGGACGATGGAACGGCCAGCCGCCTCCAGCGCCCGGGTCCGGGCCAGCAGGGCCATGACCAGGAACGGCCGGATCCGGGACAGCCGCCCGGCGCGCGGCCAGGGCGAGCGCTTGGGATCAGTCTCCGTCATGGACCCGTGCACCGCCACGGCTGTACCCGGAACATGGGGCAGGCGGCGGTCATGCGGCCCCCGGCGCCCGGGCCGCCGCATGCAGTTGCCGCAGCAGAGCCAGGTCCACCCAGGCGTGGCCCTGGGCATCCCCCTGGATCAGGCGGAACGGTCGGTCCGGCTCCCCCAGGTCACTCACCACCAGCACCGCGCCATCGAAATGCTCGTGATCGGTATAGAAACTCGGGGTCACCAGGCAGGGTACGCCCGCCGCCCTGGCCGCACGCAGGCCGTTACGGGAATCCTCCAGCGCCAGGCATGCATCGGGAGGCAACCCCAGTCGGTCCAGCGCATGGTGATAGATGTCCGGCGCCGGTTTCTTGGCCGGCACCACACCACCGGCGGCGATGGCATCGAACCAGCCGATGGCCTCCGGTCCCAGCGTGGCCTGCAGCAGCGCCTCGACGTTCGCCGGGCTGGTGGTGGTCGCCACGGCCAGCCGCAACCCGGCCGCCCTTGCCTCGCCGATGAGGCGGGCCACCCCCGGGCGCAGGCCCATGTTCCCCGTGCGCACCGCCTCTGTGTAGTAGCGGGTCTTGAGCGCATGGAGCTCGGCGATGAACCGGTCGAGGTCGGTTGGCAGACCGGCCGCCAGGCCCGCCGTGTCGATGTAATGGCGGATGCGCTCCTTGCCACCCGTCACCGCCAGCAGTTCGCGGTATTGCCGTGGTGACCAGTGCCAGTCCAGCCCGGCCGCGGCAAAGGCGGCATTGAAGGCCCGGCGGTGACCCTCCTCCGTCTCCGCCAGGGTACCGTCCACATCGAACAACAGGGCCTGCAGGCTGCACATGGGGAAAGCTTACCGGCGCCGCCGGGAAATGGCACCCCTCCCGCCGGCCCGGAAATCAGGGCTTGACTCGAACCGGCCGGACAAAGAAACTAGGCCGCTTGAACAGGCGGGGCCCCTCACAGGAGGCAACAGAACCCGCCGGCTGATGCCACAGGAGCCGCAGGAGAACCGAATGGCCAGCAAGAAGAAGGCCGCCGCCGGCAAAAAGGCGCCGGCCCGGAAGACCAGCACCCGCAAGGCCGCCACGGCCAGGAAGACGCCGGCCCGCAAGAAGGTGGCCAAGAAGAGTGCGGTGGGCAAGAAGACCGTGAAGAAGGCCGCAGCGAAGAAAACGCCGGTGAAGAAGGCCACGGCAAAAAAGACCACGGCGAAGAAGAAGTCGAAAAAGGAGGCGGCAACCAGGAAGCCCACCCAGAAGAAGACGGCGGCGAAGAAGGGGACGACGAAGAAAACGGCACCGAAGAAGACCACGGCGAAGAAGAAGGCAGCGACCAGAAAGACATCCGCGAAGAAGACCGCGACCAGGAAGACGACGACCGGAACCTCACGCAGCAGTACAGTCGGGGGCAGCAGCAGAAAGGTGAGCACTCAGTCCGCCAGTCGCAGGAAGACATCGCCACGCAAGCCGGGAACGGGTGCCGGCCCCATCACGACCACCGTGGTGGAAGGCATCGCGCCCTACCAGCCGCGCAAGGGCGAGGAGTACATGAACGAGGCCCAGAAGGCCCACTTCCGCAACATCCTCCTGGCCTGGAAGCGGGAACTCATGTTGGAGGTGGACCGCACCGTCCATCACATGCAGGACGAGGCGGCCAACTTCCCCGACCCCAACGACCGCGCCACCCAGGAATCGGAATTCAGCATGGAACTCCGTACCCGGGACCGGGAGCGCAAGCTCATCAAGAAGATCGACGAGACCCTGCAGCGGTTGGAGAACGACGACTACGGCTACTGTGACAGCTGTGGTGTGGAGATCGGTATCCGCCGCCTGGAGGCCCGCCCGACCGCCACTCTGTGCATCGATTGCAAGACCCTGGACGAGATTCGCGAACGCCAGATGGGCGGCTGACGCGGCCGGCCTCGCAACCGGCCGGCCCGGGGCCGACGCCTGTCCCCGCCTATCGCGGCCGTTTCGCTCCTTCCCCCACCGGACCCCTTCATTTCGGTTCCCTGGTCTCCGCTGCGGCCGGCTTCCTGGATGCCCGGGCCCATCAAGGCCGCTGGCTGCTGCGCATCGAGGACCTGGACCACTACCGTGCCCGCCCGGGGCTGGATGACCGCATCCAGCACGACCTGGAGGCCTTCGGCCTGTACTGGGACGAGGCGGTGGTCCGGCAATCGCAGCGCCTGGAGGCCTACCAGGCGGCACTGGACCAGCTGCAGCAGGCGGGACTCACCTATGCATGCAGCTGCAACCGGCGTGAACTGGCCCGTCTCTGCACCCCCGGGCCGGCCGGGCCCGTCTACCCCGGTACCTGCCGCGGCGGACCCCGGCCGGGGCGGGCGGCCCGCGCCATCCGGCTGCGGGTACCGGCCCAGGTCCTGACCTTCCGGGACCGGGCACAGGGTGAGATTCGCCAGCACCTGGAACGTGACTGTGGCGACTTCGTCCTGTTCCGAGCCGACGGGGTCCATGCCTACCAACTGGCGGTGGTGGTGGACGATGCCTGGCAGGGCATCACCCATGTGGTACGTGGCACCGACCTGCTCGCCAACACGCCGCGCCAGATCTACCTGCAGCGATGTCTCGGCCTGCCGACGCCTACCTACCTGCACCACCCGGTGGTGACCAATGCCCGGGGCCAGAAACTCAGCAAGCAGACCGGGGCCCGCCCGCTGGACCCGCGGCGGGCCCCGCAGCTCATCGCTGAGGCCCTGACCTTCCTCGGGCTGGCGCCACCGGCAGCCCTGCATGGAGCAGCCCCGGCCGAACTCTGGGCCTGGGCCATACCGGCCTGGCGCCGGCGACTGGCACGGGCCGGCAAGATTCCACCTTGAGCCCGCACCGCGGCCCGGCCGGGAGGGTGACGGGACCCCTCGGCCAGCTGCCGGGCAGCTGCTAGAATGGCGCGGCCGGGCCGGGCAATGGCCCGGCCCGTCAGCTACCACAGAGAAGGAGTTCCGGCCATGCCCGAAGAAAAGATCTACGATGTCCCAGCGGCGTTCGCCGCCCATGCCTGGGTCCGGGAGGCGGACTACCAGGCCATGTACCAGCGTTCGGTGGACGATCCCGAGGGCTTCTGGGCGGAACAGGCCGAGGCCTTCCTCCACTGGGACCGACCCTGGGACCGGGTGCTGGACTGGGATTTCCAGCGTGGCCACATCCGCTGGTTCGAGGGGGCCCGGCTCAACGCCTGCTACAACTGCCTGGACCGGCACCTGGACCAGCGCGGGGACCAGGTTGCCCTGATCTGGGAATCCGATGATCCCCTCGTCGACCGCCGCATCACCTATCGCGAGCTGCACGCCGAGGTCTGCCGTTTCGCCAACGTGCTCAAGTCCCGCGGTGTGAGCAAGGGGGATCGCGTCTGCATCTACATGCCCATGATCCCCGAGGCGGTGGTGGCCATGCTGGCCTGCGCCCGCATCGGGGCCGTGCACTCGGTGGTCTTCGGCGGCTTTTCGCCGGAATCGCTCAAGGACCGTATCCTCGATGCCGACTGCCGCCTGGTGATCACCGCCGACCAGGGCCTGCGCGGCGGTAAGCCGGTACCGCTCAAGGCCAATACCGATGCCGCCCTGGTCCACTGCCCCGAGGTGCACAGCGTCATCGTGGTTCGCCATACCGGCGCCGACATCGACTGGGTGGCGGACCGGGACCTGGCCTACGACGAGGCCATGAAGCAGGTGCCCGCCGAATGTGAGCCGGAGATCATGGATGCCGAGGATCCCCTGTTCATCCTCTACACCTCGGGTTCCACCGGCAAACCGAAGGGCGTGCTGCACACCACCGGCGGCTACCTGCTGTACGCGGCCATCACCCACAAGTACGTGTTCGACTACCACGATGGCGACGTGTACTGGTGTACCGCCGATGTCGGCTGGATCACCGGTCATTCCTACATCGTCTACGGCCCCCTGGCCAACGGGGCGATCAGTCTCCTGTTCGAGGGGGTGCCCACCTATCCCGATGCCTCCCGTTTCTGGCAGGTGGTGGACAAGCACCGGGTCAACATCTTCTACAC
>JALWSQ010000214.1 GCA_026993645.1 Thiohalobacter sp. | reverse complement strand
GCGTCCCATACCTTCAACCTGCTGGATGCCCGCAGCGCCATTTCGGTGACCGAGCGTCAACGCTACATCCTGCGGGTGCGCGAACTGGCCCGGGCGGTGGCCCAGGCCTACTACGAGCGCCGGGAAACGCTTGGCTTCCCCCTGCTGCAACGGGAGGTGGCGGAATGAACACCGCTGACCTGCTGGTCGAGATCGGCACCGAGGAACTGCCGCCCCGGGCCCTGCGCAGCCTGGCCGAGGCCCTGGGCCGGGCCCTGGGCGAAGGCCTGGAAGGCCAGGCGCTCGCCTTCGCCGGGCTCACCACCTATGCCACCCCGCGGCGACTGGCGGTCCTGGTGGAGGCCCTGAGCCTGCGTCAGCCCGACCGGGAACAGGTGCGGCGCGGTCCGGCCCTGGCCGCGGCCTTCGACGACGAGGGCTGTCCCACCCCGGCGGCGCTGGGATTTGCCCGCGCCTGCGGCCTGGCGGTGGAGGATCTGGAACGGCTGGAGACGCCCAAGGGGATCTGGCTGGCCCATCGCCACAGGGAGCCCGGCCAGCCCGCCGCCAGCCTGTTGCCGGACATCCTGCGCCAGGCGCTGGACCGCCTGCCCATCCCCCGCCGCATGCGTTGGGGCGATGGCAGCGATCTCTTCATCCGCCCGGTCCACTGGGCGGTGCTGCTGCTCGGAGACCAGGTGGTGTCGATGGAACTCATGGGGGTCCGCACCGGCCGCGAGACCCGTGGCCACCGTTTCCATCACCCCGAGCCCATCTATGTCGCCGAACCCGCCGCCTATGCCCCCCTCCTGGAGACCGAGGGGCACGTACTGCCGGACCTGGCCGGCCGCCGCGAGGCCATTCGCGGCCAGGTGGTGGAGGCCGCACGCCGCCTGGGCGGAGAGGCGCTGATCGACGAGGACCTGCTGGAGGAGGTGACGGCGCTGGTGGAATGGCCCGTGGCCGTGACCGGGGGGTTCGAGGCACGCTTCCTGGAACTGCCGCCGGAGGTGCTGATCTCCACCATGCAGGACCACCAGAAGTACTTCCCCGTGGTGGATACCCAGGGGCGACTCTTGCCCCATTTCGTGACCGTCGCCAACATCGAGAGCCGGGAGCCCGCCCTGGTCCGGGCCGGCAACGAGCGTGTCATCCGGCCCCGTTTGAGCGATGCCGCCTTCTTCTGGGAACAGGACCGCAAGACGCCCCTGGCCGCCCGCATCGACGGCCTGGCCCAGGTGGTGTTCCAGCACCGGCTGGGCACCCTGCTGGACAAGGCCCAGCGATCGGCGGTGATCGCGGCCGAGATCAACGAGGCCCTGGACGGCGATCCCCGGCTGGCGGAACGGGCCGCCCTGCTGGCCAAGTGCGACCTGCTGACCCACATGGTATACGAGTTCCCGGAGCTGCAGGGCACCATGGGGCGCTACTACGCGCTGCATGATGGCGAGCCGGAGGAGGTGGCCCAGGCCATCGAGGAACACTACCGTCCCCGCCATGCCGGGGACGCGCTGCCCGCCAGCCTCACCGGCCAGTCCCTGGGCATCGCCGACCGGCTCGACACCCTGGTGGGCATCTTCGCCATCGGCCAGGTGCCGACCGGGGACAAGGATCCCTTCGCCCTGCGGCGGGCGGCCCTCGGTGTGCTGCGCATCCTGATCGAAGGGGCGCTGGACCTGGACCTGCTCGAGCTGCTGCGGCGGGTGGCGGCCCGCTTCGGCGCCGAGATCGATGCCGAGGCGGCCGTGATGCCGGTGTTCGAGTTCATTCTCGACCGGCTGCGGGCCTACTACCTGGATGCCGGCATCCCGGTCCAGGTGTTCGAGGCGGTGCGCGCCCGCCAGCCCGTGCGCCCGCTGGACTTCGACCGCCGCATCCGCGCGGTGGACCGTTTCCGCACTCTGCCGGAGGCCGAGGCCCTGGCGGCGGCCAACAAGCGCATCGGCAACATCCTGCGCAAGGCCGGGGAACCCCTGCCCAGCGACTGGCAGCCGGAGCGGCTGGAACTGCCGGCGGAACGGGACCTGGCCGACACCCTGCGGTCGGTGGCGGTGGAGGTGGAACCCCTGCTGGAAGGGGGTGACTACACCGAAGCGCTGCAGCGCATGGCCCGGCTGAGGGCACCCGTCGACCGCTTCTTCGACGATGTCATGGTGATGGTGGAAAACGAATCGCTGCGGCATAATCGACTGGCCCTGCTGCGGGATCTGCAGCGGCTGTTCCTCCGGGTCGCCGATCTCTCCCGGCTACCGGGTTAGCAGGGAAGGTCACCCCGGCCAGGGACGGCCACCCTTAATTTCCATCGGCAGGGGAAGGAACGAAACCATGGCAGACAAGGATTCCTACCGGGCCATGCTGGCCGCGGTCCAGGCCTTCCACGACAAGCACGACTTTCGCCACACCGGCGGCGAGGAACTCACCTACCGCATCGCCCTCATGGCCGAAGAGCTGGGCGAGATCTCTGCCTGCGTGACCAAGGGCCGGCCGCTCGGCGAACTGGCGGAGGAATGCGCGGATCTCTTCATTCTGCTGCTGGGCACCGCCATCGCCGCCGACTTCGACCTGGCCGACGCCTTCTGGCACAAGATGGAGCGGCTGATGCAGCGCGAGTCGCGGATGATCGACGGGCGCATCCGGGTATCCGAATTCCGCGACGACTGATTGCCATGCGCCTGGTCATACTGGATCGCGACGGGGTCATCAACGAGGACTCGGACGACTACATCAAGTCGCCCGCCGAATGGCGTCCCCTGCCCGGCAGCCTGGAGGCCATCGCCCGGCTCAACCGCAACGGCTACCGCGTGGTGGTGGCGACCAACCAGTCCGGCATCGCCCGTGGCCTGTTCGACCTGCCCACCCTGACCGCCATCCACGAGAAGATGCACCGGGCCCTGGTGGAGCAGGGCGGCCTGATCGAGGCCGTGTTCTTCTGTCCCCACGGCCCGGACGACGAGTGCGCCTGCCGCAAGCCCCGTCCCGGCCTGTTGCTCGACATCGCCGAACGGCTGCAGATCCGGCTGGCCGGCGTCCCCGCCATCGGCGACTCCCTGCGTGACGTGCAGGCGGCACGGGCGGCGGGCGCCTTCCCCATCCTGGTCCGTACCGGCAAGGGCAATCGCACCCTGGCCAGCGGCAGTGACGAACTCGCGGGCGTCCCGGTCTTCTCCGATCTCGCCGGGGCGGCGGACGCCCTGCTGCGGCGCCGGCCCGGACCCGCCCACTGATGCGGCAGCTCCTCGGTTCCACCCTGTTCTGGCTGTTCTTCGTGACCAGCATCCTGGTCTACGCCCCCCTGGTGGTGCTCAGCTATCCCCTGCCCTACCGCTGGCGTTACCCCTTTGCCACCGGCTGGGCACGCCTCAACCTGCGCTGGCTGAAGCTGACCTGCGGGCTGGGCTACCGCGTCGAGTACGAG
>JALWSQ010000213.1 GCA_026993645.1 Thiohalobacter sp. | reverse complement strand
GCCACTCAACCAGTCGTCCGTGGCCTCGCCGCTGGCGACGACCTGGCCGGGCGGCTGGTCGAAGTCCGGGGCCGCGGGGGCTCGGGCGAGCAGGTCGGCCAGGTGCCATTCGCTGCCATCGGCGAACCGGACGGCCTCGATGCCGGCACCGAGGGCGGGTGCAACCAGGCTCGGCGTGGCACCCGTGCGTGGAGGCACCGGGTACCCGCCGGGGCCGGAACCGGGCGCTGGCGGCAGACCGGTACTGTCGGCCCGGGGGATGAGCAAGCGCACGCTGCCCTCCCCACCCCAGCGGATGTCCAGGGTGACACTCTGGCCGTCCCGTGCCGCCCATTGGCTGGCCACGGCCGGATCCTGTCCGGCGAGGGCCGTGGCCGGATCGAACGTACCCCAGGACAGCTGCAGGTCGTCGGGGCCGATGCCGGGGCCGAACTCGAGGACGTCCTTCTCGATGACGCCGGCATCCACCAGCGGCGCCAGGCTGGCGTAGTCGTTGGGTTTCAGGTCGGGCGGCTGGGGCAGCGATTCTCCTGCCGCCAGACGCTGCTGCCAGTCGGGCAGGCCGTGGGTGCGGTAGTACCAGTCGCGGTAGCGTGACATCAGGCCCTCGGTGCGAAAGGGCATGACCGCGGAATCGGCGATGACGGTGGTGCCGGGGGTAGCGGGGTCCACGTAGTAGGTATCGCCACCGGCGCCCCCGTCGAGGTAGTCGTGGCCGCTGCCGCCGGTAAGACCGTCCCGGGCCTCGCCACCGGTGGCGATGTCGTCACCCCCGTCCCCGGCCAGGAAGGCGCCCAGGTTGTCCGGGTTAAAGGGCCGGCTCCAGGTGTAACGGTCGTCGCCCAGGCCGGGCACGCCGAGGGCATCGGTCCAGCGAGTGCCGCTGGGTGGCAATGCCAGCAGGCGGTCGTCCCCCGCACCACCCCGGGCCACGCCATAGCCATCGAGTTCGATGCGGTTGTCGCCAGGACCGCCTTCCAGGTCGTCGATGCGCAGCCGGTCCTCGACCTGGTCCTGGCGCTGGGTCAGGGCCCTGACGGGCAAGGCAGGGCCGCCTGCCTGGGGCGGGAACACCCAGGTGCCCAGCGGCGTACCGGCGGTGGTCGTCGCGTCGTAGCCGGCGAGCCCCAGGCTGTCGGCATCGGCGCTCCGGGGTTCGGCGCTGGAGACCATGACGAAGGCCGAGCCCGGCGGCAACGCCATGTGCGTGCTGCCGGCGGGGTAGAACCGGGCCTGGCCCAAGGACCCCAGTGCGCCCATGCCGGCCGCCTCCACCCGATAGTCGGCGCGGTAGCTGGTGGTCTCCGCCAGGGTGGCAGCGGTACGCTGGAACCCGGGCCCGGTGGACTGTATGAGGGCATCGTCGCTGTGGGTCGTCGGTGTCTCCAGGCGCGCCTGGTAGTGGGTGGTCACGATGCGATCGTTACCGATGTCCGCCGTATCGCGCTGCAGCAGGCTTGGGGTGCCCTGGTAGCCCAGGCTGGCCAGGGTGGACTGCCACAGGGTGCGGACGTGCTGGCGGTAGGCTGTGATGGCGCCGTCCAGGCCTCCGGGAACCGGGGCGGCCACCAGGCTGGTGAGCGACAGCCGGGTGCCATCGGCCTGTTCCACCACCCAGTCGGCGGCCTGCCAGTCCTGGATGTGCACGCCCTGGCTGCTGGTGCCGAGCCGAACATCCAGGTCATCACCTTGGACCTGAAACCGGAGCTGGCCGGGATCGAGGGCACCATCCAGCACCAGAACGTTGTGGTCGCCCGGCTGGGCATCGAGGATCTGGTCCTGGCCCATGTTCCATTGCAGCAGGTAGCGGTCGTCGCCCGGGCCGCCCTGCAGGCGGTCGTTGCCGGGACCGCCATCCAGCCGATCGTCGCCGGCGCCACCGGCCAGGTCGTCATCGCCCGCTGCGCCCGCCAGTCGATCCGCCCCGCCGGTGCCCCTGATGCGATCCGGGCCGGGGGTGCCGTTCACCTGCAAGGGTGTGGTGGCCGCGGCGATCCGGTCGTCCAGCGATTGCAGGGTGCCATCATCGAACAACAGGTCCTCGATGACACCGCTGAGGCCGTCGCGCACCAGGACGAGGTCGGTGGGGCTGTAGGCGATGCGTAGCCAGTCGGCGCCATCGTCGGCCTGGAAGTGATCGAAGCGCAGGTCGTCGGGCTGGATGCCAGGGCCGAACCGCAGGCGGTCACGGCCGCCGCTGTCGATGATCCGGTCCTGCCCATCCCCCAGCGCGAACTCGTAGCTGTCGTCCCCGGACCCCCCTTGCAGCAGGTCATCGCCCGGGCCACCGATGAGGATGTCGTTGCCGAACTGGCCCAGCAGGTGGTCGCTGCCGGCCCCGCCTTCCAGCCGATCCGCGCCGCCACGGCCGAGCAGCAGGTCGTCGCCGGCCAGGCCTTGCAGCAGGTTGCTGTCGCTGTTGCCCTCGAGGGCGTTGGCGGCGGCATTGCCCTGACCCAGGGTGACGCCCGGCGCCAGCTGCAGGTCCTCCAGTCCGTCGGGCAAGGCATAGTCGATGGCGGCGACCACCCGGTCACGACCACCGTTGTCGAGGATGACATCGCCGGAATCGTCGATGTGGTACCGGTCGTCACCCAGGCCACCTTGCATCTGGTCGGCGCCGGGGCCACCATCGAGGACATCGTTGCCGTCGCCGCCGAACAGGTTGTCGTCCCCCGGGCCACCGGCCAGCCGGTCGTCCCCCAGACCGCCATCCAGGGCATCGGCGCCGGGCCCGCCCTGGAGGTCGTCGGCCCCGTCCTGGCCGAACAGGACATCGTTGCCCTGCCCCCCGTCCAGCCGATCGTCGCCACCGCCCCCTTGCAGCTGGTCGTCACCGGCACCGCCCCAGAGGCGGTCGGCCCCGGTACCGCCATCGAGCAGATCCTGGCCGGCCCCCCCGTAGAGCCGGTCGTCACCCGCATCACCGCTCAGCTGGTTGTGGTCGCTGGGTCCATCGAGCGCCCCGGCATAGAGCAGGTCGTTGCCGTCGTTGCCGTAGAGCTGGTCGGAACCGGCATCGCCCTGGAGCCGGTCATCCCCGGGGCCCCCATAGAGGACGTCGTCGCCGGTACCACCGGAGACGCTGTCATCGCCGGGCCCACCCGCCAGGGCGATGTCGTCACCGGCGTCGCCGAAGATGAGATCGTTGCCACCGTCGCCGGCGATCTCGTCCCGGCCATCGCCACCGAACAGGAGGTCGTTGCCGTTGTCGGTGGCGATGCCGGCGAAGTCGCCATGGATCACGTCATCGCCGCTGCCACCCTCGATCCGGTCATCACCGAACCCGCCGGACAGGCGGTCGTTGCCGGCGCCCCCACTCAGCCAGTCCCGCCCCTGGCGATTGGCGGGTAGATCCCGCTGGGGGCCGTCCGGGTCGTCGCCCCGCAGCCAGTCGTCGCCGG
>JALWSQ010000212.1 GCA_026993645.1 Thiohalobacter sp. | reverse complement strand
AGCATGGGCTCGAAGTCCGCCAGCTTGAAGAAGTAGTGCAGCGATTCCCGCTCCACCGGCGTGGCGCCGGAGATGGCCGACACCGGGTGGCGGAGGTCGGTGGGGCTGTAGGTGGCGCCGCAGACCTCGCAGCTGTCGCCGTACTGGTCCGGCGCGCCGCAGCGCGGGCATTCGCCCTTGATGAAGCGGTCCGGCAGGAACATGCCCTTTTCCGGGTCGTAGGCCTGGGTGATGGTGCGGGTGACGATGTGGCCCGCGGCCTGGTTGCGCTGGTAGACCAGGGACGCCAGTTCGCGGTTCTCCGGCGAGTGCGTGCTGTAGTAGTTGTCGAACCCGATGAGGAAATCGGCGAAATCCGCCCGGTGCTCCCGGCCCACGGCCTCGATCAGGGCCTCCGGCGTCGTCCCCTCCTGGTCGGCGCGCAGCATGATGGGGGTGCCATGGGCATCGTCGGCGCAGACGTAGTAGCAGCGGTGGCCCCGCATCCGCTGGAACCGGACCCAGATGTCGGTCTGGATGTATTCCACCAGGTGCCCCAGGTGGATGGGGCCGTTGGCATAGGGCAGGGCGCTGGTGACGAGCAGGGTGCGGGGTCGGGTGCTCATGGCGTGGTCGGTTCTCCGGGCTCCAAAACCGCGGGCTCTCTGCGTGAAACGGCAATAAGCCCGGAATTATGCCATATTGTCCGCCCCCTGCGGGGACAGGCCCTGCAGGCGCCGCCATTTGGTGTAAAATGCGCGGCCAGCGAAAACGGTTCGAGACGGCGACCGCGGGCCCGGCCCGGCGGCGCCCGGAGGTGGACAGCATGAGTGAAGCAGTGATTTCGGCGGTCGAGAACGCGATCAAGGGTTACATCGATCCCTACCTGGAGAAGGACCTGGTGAGCGCCAAGTGCGTCAAGGACATCCAGGTGGAGGACGGCAAGGCCCGGGTGAAGGTGGTGCTGGGCTTCCCCGCCGGCGGCTACGCGGACCAGCTCGCCGGCCGGCTGGCGGAGGCGGTGACGGGGGTGGAGGGCGTCTCCGACGCCGACATCGACGTCGGCTGGGAGATCGCCGCCCACGAGGTGCAGAAGGGCGTGGAGCCCGTCAAGGGCATCAAGAACATCATCGCCGTGGCCTCCGGCAAGGGCGGGGTGGGCAAGTCCACCACGGCGGTCAACCTGGCCCTGGCCCTGTCCGCCGAGGGCGCCCGGGTGGGCGTGCTGGATGCCGACATCTACGGGCCCAGCCAGCCGCGCATGCTGGGGGTCAAGGGACAGCCGGAGTCCAAGGACGGCCGCACCCTGGAGCCGCTGACCAGCTATCACCTCCAGGCCATGTCCATCGGCTTCCTGGTGGACGAGGAGACCCCCATGATCTGGCGCGGTCCCATGGTCACCCAGGCCCTGCAGCAGCTGCTGAACGACACCAACTGGGACAACCTGGACTACCTGGTGGTGGATCTGCCGCCGGGCACCGGCGACACCCAGCTCACCCTGGCCCAGCAGGTGCCGGTGAGCGGTGCCATCATCGTCACCACGCCCCAGGACATCGCCCTGCTGGATGCCCGCAAGGGCCTCAAGATGTTCGAGAAGGTCGAGGTGCCGGTGCTGGGCATCGTCGAGAACATGAGCATCCACATCTGCAGCCAGTGCGGGCACGAGGAGCACATCTTCGGCCAGGGCGGCGGCCAGCGCATGTCCGAGGACTACGACGTCGATTTCCTCGGCGCCCTGCCGCTGGACATCCGCATCCGCGAGGAGACGGACAGCGGCAAGCCGACGGTGGTGGCCGAGCCGGACAGCCGCATCGCCGAGATCTACCGCGAGATCGCCCGGCGTGCGGCGGCCAAGCTGTCGCTGCACAGCAAGAACTATGCGGCCAAGTTCCCGAAGATCGTCATCGAGAACAATTGAGCATCAAGTCGGACAAGTGGATCCGCCGCATGGCGGCCGGGGGGATGATCGAACCCTTCGAGAGCGGGCAGGTGCGGGAGGTGGATGGCGCGCGGGTCATCTCCTACGGCACCTCCAGCTATGGCTACGACATTCGCTGCGCCGACGAATTCAAGATCTTCACCAACATCAACTCGGCCATCGTCGATCCCAAGAACTTCGACGCCGACAGCTTCGTCGACGTCAAGTCCGACGTCTGCATCATTCCGCCCAATTCCTTCGCCCTGGCCCGTACCGTGGAGTACTTCCGTATCCCGCGCAACGTGCTCACCATCTGCCTCGGCAAGAGCACCTATGCCCGCTGCGGCATCATCGTCAACGTGACCCCGCTGGAACCCGAGTGGGAGGGCCACGTGACCCTGGAGTTCTCCAACACCACCCCGCTGCCGGCCAAGATCTACGCCAACGAGGGTGTGGCCCAGGTGCTGTTCCTGGAGTCGGACGAGGTCTGCACCACCTCCTACCGCGACCGCGGCGGCAAGTACCAGGGACAGCGGGGCGTGACCCTGCCCAAGGCCTGAGGGGCGGTGGCGCCGGTGGCCGGCAGGCGGTATGATCCGGCTCCCGGCCGGTCCGTTCCGGCCACCGGCCCGGGTTCGATGGTGGCTTGTACCGGTCCCCTCGCAACGATAAGCTGTGAACCCCGTCAGGCCCGGAAGGGAGCAGCGGCAGCAGTGGACTCGGGTGCCGGGGTGTGGCTGGTACAGGCCGCCTCCCTCATCACCCCCTGAGCGGCCCCCGCCCGGGGCGGATTTTCGACGACGCGATCAGCCCATGTCCTACCAGGTCCTTGCCCGCAAGTGGCGTCCCCGCACCTTCCACGAGATGGTGGGGCAGGAGCACGTGGTGCGGGCCCTGGTCAATGCCCTCGACAACGACTGGCTGCACCACGCCTACCTGTTCACCGGCACCCGGGGCGTGGGCAAGACCACCCTGGCGCGGATCCTGGCCAAGTCCCTGAACTGCGAGCAGGGCGTCGGTTCCCGCCCCTGTGGCGAATGCAGTGCCTGTCGCGAGATCGACCAGGGGCGCTTCGTCGATCTCATCGAGGTGGACGCGGCCTCCCGCACCAAGGTGGACGAGACCCGGGAGCTGCTGGACAACGTGCAGTACGCGCCCACCCGTGGCCGGTTCAAGGTGTACCTCATCGACGAGGTGCACATGTTCTCCGCCCACAGCTTCAATGCCCTGCTCAAGACCCTGGAGGAGCCGCCGCCGCACGTGAAGTTCCTGCTGGCCACCACGGATCCGCAGAAGCTTCCGGTCACCATCCTGTCCCGCTGCCTCCAGTTCAATCTCAAGCGGCTGCCACCGGATCTCATCGCCGGCCACCTGCAGGCGCTCATGGAGCGGGAGTCGGTGGCCGCGGACCGGGGCGCCCTGGCGCTCATCGCCCGCGAGGCGGATGGCAGCATGCGCGATGCCCTCAGCCTGCTGGACCAGGCCATCGCCTACGGCGGGGGCGAGGTGCGGGAGGCCGAGGT
>JALWSQ010000211.1 GCA_026993645.1 Thiohalobacter sp. | reverse complement strand
GGCCAAAGACTGAACCTTGCGCAGGCGGCAGACGAAGAAGGCCTCGCGCCCCGCCCGCGGCAGCACCCGCAGGCCGTGCCGCAGCACCTCGGACCAGGTCCGGCCTTCCCAGCCGGTCAGGCCCGGCCGCACCCCGGCCAGTCGGCACCGGACCGGCTCCGGCTCCAGGGCACCGCCGGCGCGGTCGAGCAGCCACTGGATCGCCCCCTCGTTCTCCTCCGGGGCGAAGGTGCAGGTGGCATAGACCAGCCACCCGCCCGGTCGCAGGGCCTGCGCCGCCGACCACAGCAACCGCCGCTGCTTGTGCGCCATCTCCCGTACCTTGCGCTCGCTCCAGCAGACCCAGCTCGCCGGGTCCGCGGCATGGAAACGTCCCTCACTGCTGCACGGCGCATCCAGCAGCACCCGGTCGAAACGCTCCGGCGTCTTGCGCCCCACGCCACGCCCATCGGCGAGATAGGTCTGCACGCAGCGGGCACCATGCCGTTCGAGATTGGCCCGCAGGCGATGATAGCGCGACCGAACCACCTCCACCGCCGCGATGCGGCCACGGTTGCCCATCAGCCCGCAGAGCTGCAGCGTCTTGCTGCCCGGGGCCGCGGCCAGGTCCAGTATCTCCTCGCCCGGCTCCGGCGCCAGCACCAGCGGCGGCAACATGCTGGCCGGGTTCTGGACATAGATCCACCCCGCCCGTGCGGGCATGCTGCGCACCAGCCGTTCCCGCTCGCCGGGCGAGAGCCCATAGGCATCCGGCAGACCCTCCAGTGGCCGGGGCCGCAACCCCGCCTCGGCCAGGGCCGCCAGGACGACCGCCGGTGATGGCGCCAGCAGGGGGTTGATACGGAAATGGACCGGGCGCGGCTCGGTGAAGGCCCGCTGCCAGTCGGCGAAATCGCCCGGCGCGAGGATCCGGGCGAGCCGCCGGACGAAGGCCGCCGGCGGCGCCGGCACCGGGCCTTCCGTCATGGATCCTCGTCACCGCCCACCCCGGCGCGGGCCGCCGCCTCGGCCAGGAGGCTGCCGATGAACCCCAGCCGGTCCAGGGCATCGCGCAGGAAGGCGACCAGCATCGCGAGGTAACAGGCGATGAGCACCAGCAGCCCCGGCACCGGCCCGCCGCCCAGCCAGGCGGCCGGGATGGCCGGGAGCAAGGGCAGGGCCAGCAGACCATAGAGCCGCCGCCGGCGATAACGGCGCTGGCGGAAACGGCGCGGTTCGACGGTGGATGCCTGTGCCTGCTCTGCCATGAAGGATCTCCCCTGGGTCCATAGGGGTCGCGGCCGGTCACACGACCCCAACAGGCGGTCCGAACAGGCCGGGGACGGCCCATCCCGACATCCTGCCCAGACCCGGGGATTCTACAAGCGACGCTGCTCCCTGTCAGGGGCACCGGCCCCATCAGGGTCCATGCACCCTGCCTTCCGGACCCTCAACCATACCGCCTCTTGTAGACCAGACCCAGCAGCCCCATGCCCAGGAGCATCCAGGTGGCGGGTTCCGGAACGCCCCTGGGCGTCGTGTAACCCGTCAAGCTCGGCAGCGCAGACTGCGGCATGAAGGAAACGTTGTAACCACCGTTGCCATCGGGATCGAAGATGAACGGATCCAGCGAGGGGTTTTCCAGGGCAGCAAAATCGGCCGGCGTGATCAACCCGCCCGGGCTGCCGATACCCAGCCCGTACAGCGTCGCATAGGCGACCCCATCGCCCGCATTCAGGCCAATGGTGGCCGTGCCGATGGAACTCTCCCAGCCGCCGTCCCCGCAATCATTGTCACAGGCTCCGCCCGTACCCTGCAGGTCCCCGTAATTGAACAGGATGCGGCCGCTCGGCCAGTTGAAGGGGTTACCGTCACCGAACAGCACCGCCTGAAAGGCATTGGTCTCGGTGCGGCCAAAGAGCGGCACGTCGCTCCAGGTACCCACGAAGATGCCCGGAATGCTGTTGATGAACGACAGTACACCACCCTGGCTGTTGTCGTGGTCATCGAACATGGGGGCAATGGTGGGAACGATGGTATCTCCGAACTGGTCCGGCCCCGACCGCGGGAACGGATAGTTGTCCCAGCTGTCCCGACCGGCGGTGAAGGTCAGGGTCCCGTTGGCATTGAAATAGATCTGGGTGTAGGTGTTGCCGAAGAACTGAAACGGCATGCCCATGTTGATGGGACCGAAGTGACTGTCGTCCGGCAAGGTGAATACCGCACCGGGCGCACCGAAGATGTTCCCGGACGTCGGGTTGAACCAGAGTGCATCGGCATTCAATGGCACCAGGATGACCAGGCTTGCCATCGCGGCAAGCAGCTTCCCCAAATTTTTCGTAATCATGTTGCTACCCTCCGTACGCTGTCGGCACGACCGATCCTGGAAACCCCGGCCAGCCATGCCCGATCGCACGGGCCTCCCTAATTTGCTTGGTCCGCGCATCCAGGGAAAACCATAGCAACCGCCATACCAGGAATATTTTTATTTGAAAAACATTGGGTTGTGCGCCGCGCACAAAAACCGCCCAGCAAGATTGTAAAAAATCCTGAGAAGCGCCAGGGGCATACGAAGCCCCTGCCATTCCGCAACCCTTGATGAATCAATGGGATCAGAGAATTAAATGACGAAGGGCACAGTGTATAAGGGCTTTACAGGCCCACGGCCGCCCGGATCGCAGCCAGGGCATGACCGCTCCGAAAACGGTACAAAGGTCGGGCGCATGGCCACCAGGCAACAAAAAAACGCCCGCTGAAAGCAAGGCGTTTGGGCGTATGGGATTGAGTTGGTAGCGGGGGCAGGATTTGAACCTGCGACCTTCGGGTTATGAGCCCGACGAGCTGCCAGACTGCTCCACCCCGCATCAGCGAGGCGCTATTCTACGGATTGACCGGCCCGCTGGCAAGGGGGGTGGCGGCTCAGCCGAAGGCCGCCATGCACCAGCCCAGGAGGGCCCCCGGGAACAGCCCCAGGCCGAGCACGGCCAGGGCATTGAGGCTGAGCAGGACCCGGACGTCGAGGCCCTGGCCGGCGACGCCCACCTCCCCCTCCGGGGCGTCGAAATACATCAGTTTCACCACCCGCAGGTAGTAGAAGGCGCCGATCACCGAGAACAGCACCGCCACGGCCGCCAGCCAGACCTGGCCCACGTGGACCACGGCCTGCAGCACCGCCAGCTTGGCATAGAAGCCCACCAGGGGCGGCACTCCCGCCAGCGAGAACATGAGAATGAGCATCATGGCGGCGAACCAGGGATGGCGGGCGTTCAGACCCTTGAAGTCGTCCAGCCGGTCCGCCTCGAAGCCCCGGCGGCTGAGCAGGATGATCATGCCGAAGCTGCCCAGGGACATCAGGGCGTAGGTCAGGGCGTAGAACATGGCCGACCCATAGCCCTCCGCCGTCCCGGCCAGGATGCCGAGGAAGATGAAACCCACGTGGGAGATGGTGGAATAGGCCAGCATGCGCTTGATGTTGGTCTGGGCGATGGCCACCAGGTTACCCAGCCCCATGGACAGCACCGAGAGGATGACCAGCATGCCGCTCCAGTCGGCGAGGCTGCTCCCCATGGCATCGGCCAACAGGCGGATGGCCATGCCGAAGGCGGCGATCTTGGGGGCACTGCCCAGGTAGAGGGTCACGGCGGTGGGCGCGCCGTCGTAGATGTCCGGCACCCACATGTGGAAGGGCACGGCACCGAACTTGAAGGCCAGGCCCACGACGATGAAGGTCAGGGCGAAGGCCACCGGCACGCCGAGCTGCGCCTGGTCCCCGATCCGCGCCCCCACGGTGGCGATGTCCAGGCTGCCGGTGGCCCCGTAGAGGATGGAGATGCCGTACAGCAGCATGCCCGAGGCCAGGGCGCCCAGGACGAAATACTTCATGGCCGCCTCGGAGGCGGCACGGGAATCCCGGTGCAGGGCCACCATGGCGTAGATGGACAGGGCCATCAGCTCCAGGCCCAGGTAGAGGGTCAGGAAGCTGTGGGCCGAAACCAGGATCATCATGCCCAGGGCGCCGAACAGCCCCAGCACGTGGAACTCCCCGGGCGCGACCCCGCGCTGGTCCAGGTAACGGCGGCCGTAGACGAACACCCCCAGCACCATGAGCAGGAGGAACAGCTTCAGCACCACGGCCATGGTATCGGCGATGTAGGTGCCGTGCAGGGCCACCACCGGCTGGTCCGGGGCCGTCGCCCAGACCGTGACCATGGTCGCCAGCAGGCTCAGCTGGGCCAGGTAATAGGTCGCGGGCCGCTGGCGCGAGCGCTGGAAGACGTCCACGATCAGCACCAGGGAGGCCAGGCCGGCCAGCACGATCTCGGGCAGCGGTACCAGGACGTCGCTCAGTTCGGAACTCATGGGTCACCCACTCCGTCGTCACAACCTACAGCTTGGACAGGGCCACCTGGTGCAGCAGGTGGTTCACGCTGGCGTGCATCACGTCCAGCAGCGGTGCCGGCCAGATCCCCAGCACCAGCACCACGGCGGCCAGGCTGCCCAGCACCAGCAGTTCGCGCTTGTCGAGATCCTGCAGCTCCGCCACCCGGTCGTTGGCCACGGCGCCGAAGATCACCCGTTTCACCAGCCACAGGCTGTAGGCGGCGCCCAGGATCAGGGTCAGGCCGGCCAGGAAGGCGAACCAGAAGTTGGCCTTGAAGCTGGCCAGGAGGACCATGAACTCGCCGACGAAGCCGGAGGTGCCCGGCAGGCCGGAGTTGGCCATGGCGAAGAACACCATCAGGGCGCCGAACACCGGCATGCGGTTGACCACGCCGCCATAGTCACCGATGAGGCGGGTGTGCAGCCGGTCGTAGAGCACCCCCACGCACAGGAACAGGGCGGCGGAGACGAAGCCATGGGAGACCATCTGCACCATGCCGCCCTCCACGCCCAGCGCCGCGCCCTGCAGCCCCCCGCCGCGCTGGCTGATGGCGAACACGATGAAGAAGCCCAGGGTGACGAAGCCCATGTGGGCGATGGAGGAATAGGCGATGAGCTTCTTCATGTCCTCCTGCACGATGGCCACCAGGCCGATGTAGACCACGGCGATCAGGGACATGGCGATGATCAGCCAGTCCAGCGAGGCGCTGGCGTCGGGGGTGATGGGCAGGCTGAAGCGGAGAAAACCGTAGGCGCCGATCTTGAGCATGATGGCCGCCAGGATCACCGAGCCGCCGGTGGGGGCCTCGACGTGGGCGTCGGGGAGCCAGGTGTGCACCGGCCACATGGGCACCTTTACCGCAAAGGCCAGCAGGAAGGCCAGGAAGATGAGCACCTGCTCGGTCATGCCCAGCCGGAGGGCCTGGAAATCGAGGATGCTGAAGCTGCCCGACTGGTAGTGCATGTAGATCAGGGCCACCAGCATGAGCACCGACCCGAGGAAGGTGTAGAGGAAGAACTTGATGGTGGCATAGATGCGCCGCGGCCCGCCCCAGATGCCGATGATCAGGAACATGGGCACCAGCATGGCCTCCCAGAAGACGTAGAACAGCATGGCGTCCAGGGCGCAGAAGACGCCGATCATCACCCCCTCCATGATCAGGAAGGCGGCCATGTACTGCGCCACCCGCTGCTTGATCACCTCCCAGCCGGCGATCACCACCAGCACCGTGGTGAAGGTGGTGAGGATGATCAGGGGCATGGAGATGCCGTCCACGCCCAGGTAGTACTCGACATGGAAGGACGGCACCCAGGGGCTGCGTTCCACGAACTGCATGGCCGCCGTATGGGTGTCGAACAGGAAGTACAGCGGCAGGCTCAGCAGGAAGGTCGCCAGCGACACCAGCAGCGCCACCGGGCGCGCGTTCCAGGGGCCCTGGTCACCCGCCGCGAGCACTGCGGCCCCACCGAGGATGGGCACGAAGATCAGCAGGCTGAGCAGAGGTATGTGGAGCGACATCGGGTTCCCCTATGTTGTTCTCTCGATCGCGGCCGCCATCAGCGCAGGAACACCACCCAGGTCATGAGCAGCAGCAGGCCGACGATCATGGCGAAGGCGTAATGGTAGAGGTAGCCGGTCTGCACCCGGCGCACCACCGTCGCCATCCAGCCCACCACCCGGGCGCTGCCGTTCACCACCAGGCCGTCGATGAGCACGGCATCCCCCACCCGCCACAGCAGGCGGCCGATGCCGCGGGCACCGCCCGCCAGCACGATCTGGTTGAAATCGTCGAAGCCGTACTTGTTGACCAGCAGGCCATAGAGCCAGCCGGCCCGCCGCCGCGCCAGGTCGGCCAGCGCCGGGCGCCGCATGTAGACGTACCAGGCGGTGAACAGCCCGGCCATGGCCAGCAGGAAGGGGGTGGCGGTGAGGCCGTGGACGATCATGGCCCAGGGCCCGTCGAATTCCTCTGCCAGCCGTTCCATGGCGGGATGGGCCGCGGTGATGTGGATGGCGTCGCCGAAATACTCGCCATAGAGCAGCGGCCCGATCAGGTAACCGGCCACCACCGAGGGGATGGCCAGCAGCACCAGCGGCACGGTCACCACCGCCGGCGACTCCCGCAGGTGGGCGCGGGTGTGGGCGTCCATGCGGCCCTCGCCGTGGAACACCAGGAAGAACAGGCGGAAGCTGTACAGCGCGGTGACGAACACGCCCAGCAGCACCGACCAGTAGGCGAAGCCGGCTCCGGGGAGGTGGGAGGCCGCCACCGCCTCGATGATGGAATCCTTGGAGAAGAAGCCGGAGAAGCCGGGGAAACCGATCAGCGCCAGGGAGCCGATCAGCGAGGTCCAGTAGGTGACGGGCATGTATTTCTTCAGCCCGCCCATCTTGCGCATGTCCTGCTCGTGGTGCATGGCGATGATGACCGAGCCGGCGGCCAGGAACAGCAGCGCCTTGAAGAAGGCGTGGGTCATCAGGTGGAAGATGGCCACCGAGTAGGCCGAGGCGCCCAGGGCCACGGTCATGTAGCCGAGCTGGGACAGGGTGGAATAGGCGATCACCCGCTTGATGTCGTTCTGCACCAGCCCCAGCAGGCCCATGAAGAAGGCGGTGATGGCGCCGATGACCATGACGAAGCTGAGCGCCGTGTCCGACAGCTCGTACAGCGGCGACATGCGCGCCACCATGAAGATGCCGGCGGTCACCATGGTCGCGGCATGGATCAGGGCGGAGATGGGCGTCGGGCCCTCCATGGAGTCCGGCAGCCAGACGTGCAACGGCACCTGGGCCGACTTGCCCATGGCGCCGACGAACAGCAGGATGCAGATCAGGGTCAGCACCGACCAGCCGTGGCCGGCGAAGATCTCCAGCTGCAGGCCGCTCATGCGGTCCGCGGCGGCGAACACGTCGGCGTAGTCGAGGCTGTGGAAGTACATGAGGATGGCGGCGATGCCCAGCATGAAGCCGAAGTCGCCCACCCGGTTGACCAGGAATGCCTTGAGCGCGGCGAAGGTCGCGGTCGGCCGCGTGTACCAGAAACCGATCAGCAGGTAGGACACCAGGCCCACCGCCTCCCAGCCGAAGAACAGCTGCAGGAAGTTGTTGGACATCACCAGCATCAGCATGGAGAAGGTGAACAGGGCGATGTAGCTGAAGAAGCGCTTGTAGCCCGGGTCGTCGTGCATGTAGCCGATGGTGTAGATGTGCACCATCAGGGACACGAAGCTGACCACGGTCATCATCAGCACGCTGAGGCGGTCGATGAGGAAGCCGATCTCGAAGTGGACCCCGCCCGCCACCATCCAGGTGTAGACGGTGCCGTTGAAGGCCGGCGCCCCGTCCACCAGGCTGTGCTTGAGCGCCACCAGCGACAGCAGGAAGGAGACGGCCACGCCGCCGATGGCCACGCTGTGGGCGACGCTGCGGCTGACCCAGCGGCCGAAGAGGCCGGCCACCACGGCCCCGGCCAGGGGCGCGAGAACGATCGCCAGATAGATGTAGTGCACCGGTTATCCCCTCAGATCGTCCATGTCTTCCACGTTGATGCTGGCCCGGTTGCGGAACAGCACCACCAGGATGGCCAGCCCGATGGCCGCCTCGGCCGCCGCCACGGTGAGGATGAAGAACACGAACACCTGGCCCGCGGTGTCCCCCAGGAAATGGGAGAAGGCAATGAAGTTGGTGTTCACCGCCAGCAGCATGAGCTCCACCGCCATCAGCAGCACGATGACGTTCTTGCGGTTGATGAAGATCCCCGCCACGCCGAGGCCGAACAGGATGGCCGCCAGCACCAGGTAGTCGCTGAGCCCGATCACGATCCCTCCTCCTCCGCCGGCCCCGCGGAGCGGGACTCGGCCGCCATGGCCACCAGGCGCACCCGGTCCTGGCGCCGGACCCGCACCTGCTCGCCGACCTGCTGGCGCCGGGCATCCGGCCGCCGGCGCAGGGTCAGGGCGATGGCGGCGACGATGGCCACCAGCAGGATGAAGGCGGCGATCTCGAACGGGTAGGCGTAATCCGTGTAGAGCAGCGCCCCCAGCTCGCGGGTGTTGCTGTAGTGCGGGCCGTGCGGGGGCAGCGCCTTCGCGGCGGCGAAATGGCGCGAGGCCAGGATCAGGCTCATCTCCAGGATCATCAGGCCGCCGATGGCGCCCCCCACCGGCAGGTAGCGGACGAAGCCCTCGCGCAGCGGCGCCAGGTTGACGTCCAGCATCATGACCACGAACAGGAACAGCACCATGACGGCGCCGACGTAGACCAGCACCAGGGTGATACCGAGGAACTCGGCTTCGGCCAGCAGCCAGATGCCGGCGCTGGAGAAGAAGGCCAGGACCAGGTGCAGCACGGCGTGCACCGGGTTGCGCACGGTGATCACCCGGAACGCGGCGTAGACCGTGATCAGGGCGAACACATAGAAAACGAACTTCTCGAATGTCATGTTCCCAATGCCTCGGCGGCGGCGACCGCGGGTGCCGGTGTCAGCGGTAGGGCGCGTCCGCCGCCCGGTCGGCGGCGATCTGCGCCTCGTACTTGTCCCCCATGGCGAGCAGCTTGTCCTTGGTCATGATCTGCTCGCCGCGTTGTTCGAAGTGATACTCGTAGACCCGGGTCTCGACGATGGAGTCCACCGGGCAGGATTCCTCGCAGAAACCGCAGAAGATGCACTTGAACAGGTCGATCTCGTAACGCGTGGTGCGGCGCGTGCCGTCGGCCCGCGGCGCCGCCTCGATGGTAATGGCCAGGGCGGGGCAGACCGCCTCGCACAGCTTGCAGGCGATGCAGCGCTCCTCGCCGTTGGGGTAGCGGCGCAGGGCATGCAGGCCGCGGAAGCGGAACGACTGCGGCGTCTTCTCGTCCGGGTACTGGACCGTGATCTTGGGCGCGAACAGGTAGCGCCCGGTCAGCCGCAGGCCGAGCAACAGTTCCCACAGCATGAAGCTCTTCAGGTACGCCTTGAGCCTGCCCATGATGTCAACTCCCGGCCGCTGCCGCCGCGTGGTCGAACCAGGGTCCGACCCGGGCCATGATCGCCACCCCTTCCACCAGCAGCCAGACGATGGTCAGGGGGATGAACACCTTCCAGCCCAGGCGCATGATCTGGTCGTAACGGTAGCGCGGGAAGGTGGCCCGGAACCAGAGGAAGAAGAACAGGAAGAAGGCGGTCTTGGCCAGCAGCCACAGCAGGCTCGGCGCGCCCAGCACCGGGATGCCCGCGAACGGCGACAGCCAGCCGCCGGCGAACATGATCGCGGTCAGGGCCGCGATCAGGATCATGTTGGCGTACTCGGCCAGGAAGAACACGGCGAAGGCCATGCCCGAGTATTCCACGTGGAAGCCGGCCACAATCTCGGATTCCCCCTCGGCCACGTCGAAGGGCGCGCGGTTGGTCTCGGCCACGCCGGAGATGAAGTAGACCAGGAACAGCGGCAGCAGCGGCAGCCAGAACCAGTGCAGCACGCCACCGGCCTGGGCCCGGACGATGGCGCCGAGGTTGAGGCTGCCGGCGGCCATCAGCACGCCCACCAGGGCGAAGCCCATGGCGATCTCGTAGGCCACCATCTGCGCCGCCGAGCGCATGGCCCCCAGCAGGCCGTATTTCGAGTTGGCCGCCCAGCCGGCGATGATGACGCCGTAGACCCCGAGCGAACTCAGCGCCAGCACGTACAGCAGGCCGGCATCGATGTCGGCCAGCACCATGCCGTCGCCGAAGGGGATCACCGCCCAGGCCGCCAGCGCCGGTCCCAGCGAGAGCATGGGAGCGATCACGAACAGGAAGCGGTTGGCGTTGCTGGGGACGATGATCTCCTTCATCAGGAGCTTCATGGCGTCGGCGATGGGTTGCAGCCAACCCCGCGGCCCGACCCGGTTGGGCCCGATGCGCACCTGCATGTAACCGATGATCTTGCGCTCGGCATAGGTCAGGTAGGCGACGCCCAGCATCAGCGGCACCAGGATCACCACGATCTTGATCAGGATCAGCAGGACCTGCCAGATGGTTTCAACCATGCCTCATCCTTCCGTCGCATCCCATGCCCGGCTCAATCCGCCGCTTCCAGGCGCACCGCGCCCTGCAGCGGCCCCAGGCCCGCCGTCTCCGGCAGCGCCGCCGGGATCCAGACCGCGCCCGGGGCCACCGTTGCGTCCACCACCAGGGGCAGCAGGGCACTGCCCTCGCCCTGCACCACCTGCACCCGTTCGGCGTGCTCGAGACCCAGGCGGCGGGCATCCTCCGGCGCCAGCCGCACCACCCGCGGCCACTGACCGTCCGGCGTGGCCTGCAGCGAGCGCGCCCGCCGCACCAGGGCATCCACCGCGTGGATGGGCACGTCCCCCACCCGTTCCAGCCCGGTCCCCGGCGCCGGCATGTCCACCGCCCCCGGGGCCAGCTCGTTGCGCGGGGTGCGGTCGCCCACCCGGGCCCGCACTGCCTCCCGCACCTCGTCCGCCGAGAGGTAGTCGAAGCCGGGCAGCTCCAGCCGGTTGGCCAGCACCCGCAGCACCTTCCAGCCCGGCCGGCTGTCGCCGGCGGGATCCACCGCGGCGCGGAACTCCTGCCACCGGCCCTCGCAGTTGACCAGGGTGCCCGCGGTCTCGGTGAAGGGGACGATCGGCAGCAGCACCTGGCACAGCTCGCGCAGCCGCGGTGACTCGAAGGCGGTGCAGGCCGCCACGAAATCCGCCGCCCCGAGCGCGGTCCGGGTGAGCAGGGGATCGGCGAAATCCTCGTCCGGCTCGCAGCCATAGAGCAGATAGGCGCGGCGCGGCGCGGCCAGCATGGCGCGGGCATCGAGCCCCACCCGCTCGCGCCCCACCCCGCCGGCGACCCGGTGCGGCAGCACGCCGGCGAGCCAGGCCCCGGCGGCGTCACCGCCATCCGGCAGCTGCCCCCAGCGGCCGCCGGCGCCCTCCGCCAGCAGGGCCACCAGGAGGCGCAGGGTCGCCAGCCAGGGACTGCTCAGGGCGCCCATGCCCAGGAACAGCAGCGGCCGCTCGGCGCGCGCCAGCCGCGCGGCCATCGCCTCCTGTTCCGGCGTCGGCCGGATGTCCGCCAGCAGGCCCTGGACCTCGGGTGGCGGCGTCTCCCCGCGGGTCGCGAACAGGGCCGCCAGGATACCGGCCAGCTCCGTCGCCATGGCCGAGGGCCGCACGATGCGCCGCGCCGCCAGGGGGAAGGCGAAGGGATAGTCCACCGGGTTCACCGCCATCACCGCGGCACCGGCCCGGGCGGCCTTGCGCACCCGCAGCCCCAGCAGCGGTTGTTCCTTGCGGATGTTGCTGCCCACCAGGAGGATGGCGTCCGCGGCCTCGACCTCGGCGATGGCGCAGCCCAGCCAGGGGAACAGGGGGGTGCGTTCCTGGTCGCTGAAATCCAGCTGGCGCAGGCGGTGATCCAGGTTGGGGCAGTCCAGCCCCTCGGCCAGGGCGGCGAGCAGGAAGTGCTCTTCCAGGGTGACCGAGGGCGAGGCCAGGATGCCCAGGGCATCGCCACCCCCATTGCCGAGCGCGGTGCGCAGGCCGGTGCCGACCCGCTTGAGGGCGTCCTCCCAGCTGGCCTCGTGCCACTCGCCGGCGTCGTCGCGCACCCAGGGGCTGAGCAGCCGGTCGTCGCTGTTGCAGCCCTCGTAGCTGAACCGGTCCCGGTCCGACAACCAGACCTCGTTGACCTCCTCGTTCTCGGCCGGCACCGCCCGCAGCACCTGGCCGCCCCGGCTGTGCAGCATCAGGTTGGAGCCCAGGCAGTCGTGCGGGGCCACCGCCGGGTGGCGCACCAGCTCCCAGGCGCGGGCGCGGAAACGGAACGGCTTGGAGGTGAGCGCCCCCACCGGGCAGACGTCGATCACGTTGCCAGACAGCTCCGAGCCGATGGTGGCGCCGATGTAGGCGGCGATGCGGGTGTGCTCGCCGCGGCCGATGCCGCCCAGTTCCTTTTCGCCCGCGACGTGCTCCAGGAAGCGCACGCAGCGGGTGCAGTGGATGCAGCGGGTCATGCCGGTGGCGATGAGCGGCCCGATGTCCGGATCCGGCACCACCCGCTTGGTCTCGGCGAAGCGGGAGACATCGCGGCCATAGCCGAGGGACAGGTCCTGCAGCTCGCACTCGCCGCCCTGGTCGCAGATGGGACAGTCCAGGGGATGGTTGATGAGCAGGAATTCCATCACCGAGCGCTGGGCGTCGCGGGCGAAATCCGAGCGCGTGAAGATCTTCATGCCGTCCGCCACCGGGGTGGCGCAGGCGGGCAGCGGCTTGGGCACGTTCTCCACCTGCACCAGGCACATGCGGCAGTTGGCCGCCACCGGCAGCTTGGGGTGATAACAGAAGCGCGGCACCTCGATGCCGTTGGCATCGGTGACCTCGATGATCATCTGGCCCTTGCGTGCCTGGTAGGCCTGGCCGTCGATCTCGACCGTGACCAGGTCCTCGCGGGTGGCGGTGGCCTCGGTGCTCATGCCGCCGCCCCCGCCGGCGCGGTGCCGGGAACCATGCAGCGACCGTGCTCGATGTGGTATTCGAACTCGTGGCGGAAGTGGCGCAGGAAGCTCTGCACCGGCCAAGCGGCGGCATCGCCGAAGGCACAGATGGTGTGGCCCTCGATCTGGCCGGCGGCGCTGACCAGCAGGTCCAGATCCTCGGGCCGGCCGCGGCCCTCCTCGATGCGCCGGATCACGCGATACATCCAGCCGGTCCCCTCGCGGCAGGGGGTGCACTGGCCGCAGGACTCGGCGTAGTAGAAACGCGCGATGCGCATCAGCGCCCTCACCATGCAGGTGGAATCGTCCATGACGATCATGCCGCCGGACCCCAGCGCCGAGCCCGCCTGGGCCAGGGAATCGTAGTCCATGTCGCATTCCATGATGATGTCGGCCGGCAGCACCGGCATGGA
>JALWSQ010000210.1 GCA_026993645.1 Thiohalobacter sp. | reverse complement strand
GGGCGGGGCCGCCGGGCTCAGGGGCTTGCGGCGGGCGGCACCGGCGGCATGCGGGCGGCGAGCCGCACGAGCGGCAGGCCCAGGCGCTGGCGGTAGACGGTGGTGAAGGCCAGCACGCTGCGCACGTAGCCGCGGGTCTCGGCATAGGGCAGGGTCTCCACCCAGCGGGCGGCCTCCAGCGGGCGGCCTCGGGGCCGCCAGCGTTCCACCGGCTGGGGGCCGGCATTGTAGGCCGCGGTGGCCAGCACGGCATTGTGGTCGAAGCGCTCCAGCATGCGGCGCAGGTAGGCGGTGCCCAGACGCAGGTTGTGCTCGGCGTGGAGCAGCTTGCGCCGCGACGGCCGGGCCAGCCGCAGCAGCCGGGCCGAATAGCGGCCGGTGGCCGGGGTGAGCTGCATCAGCCCCAGGGCACCGGCATCGGAGCGCGCGTCCACCATGAAGGCGCTCTCCTGGCGCAGGATGCCGAAGATCCAGGCGGGGTCCAGCCGCTGGCGGCGGGCCAGGGTCTCGATGATGGCACGGTGGGGCGTGGGGAAGCGGATCTCCAGGTCGTCCAGCCGGCCGGCCGCGGCCGCCGCGGCGATGGCGCGATCGTGCCAGCCCCAGCGGTGGGCCAGTACCGCGGCCTGGGCCCGTTCCGCTGGCGTCAGCCGTGGCAGGGCGAGGGTCCACTCGCGACGGGCGGCGGCCAGCAGATCCAGGCGGAACAGTTCCCGCGCCCGCAGCAGCGCGGGGTGACGCTGCAACAGCCGTTGCAGCGTCCGCGCGGGATACTGGCTGGGACGGTGATGGAAGCGGTAGGGCCAGTGCAGCCGGTCGGCGGCCAGGAAACCGTAATAGTGGCGTCGGTGGGCGAGTTCGCCCAGCCACCGGGCCGGTTCGTCGTCCGGGTGGCGGGCGATCTCGGCCCGGGCCGCCCAGTAGCGCCACTGGATCCGGCCGCGCTCGCTCGCCGGCATGGCGGCGATGGCTGCGCGCACGGCGCTCCAGTTGCCGCGGGCCAGGGCCACGCGCACGCGCCAAGCCCGGGTCTGCGCGGTGTGCGCTGCCGCCGGCAGCCGGTCCAGCCATGCGCCCGCCTCCGGCAGCCCCTGCAGGGCAGCGCCCAGGGCGATCCGGCGCAGGATGCGGTCGCGGACCGCCCGTTGCCAGTGGAAGCGGGCATAACGGCGGCGCCACAGCCGCTGCGCGGTGCGGGCGTCGTGTCGTGCCAGGCGCTGCAGGGCATGGGCGACGATACGCCGGGTCAGGGGGCCGTCGTGGCGGTAGATGGCCAGGCGCAGGCTGCGCGCCGGGTGGCGGTGGGCCTGCTGCCAGCGTTTCACCCAGGTCCGGTCGGCGGCGTCCAGGCCCCGTGCCAGGTAGCCGGCCAGGGACAGGTGGCCGCTGGCCATGGCCCGCGCGATGCGCTGCCAGCGGCGTTCGGGGGTGAGCAGGCCGTCCCGCGCCAGGCCCTCGAATACCGGGTCGCAGGCATCGGGCTGGGAGTGGCCCTGGTTCCACAGCCGCAGCGCCGCCTCCTGCCAGCCCCGATCACGGTGGCCCATGCGCGCCTGCAGGGCGGCGCAGTCCAGGGCCACCGACAGGCCCGGCCGGTAGTCGTGGAGGAAGCGGCGCCAGGCCCTGCGGCGCGCCAGGTGACGCAGCCAGGCCCGGCGCAGGCGGCCGGCCAGGGGCGTGTCCGGGTAGCGGGCCAGGAAGCGGTCGATCTCGCGGTCACTGCGGCTGGACAAATAGCGGCGCAGCTCCCAGTATCGCAGGTAGGGATACAGCGGGTAATGGCGCAACCGCCGCGCCAGGCGGCGGAAGCGGCTGCGCCGACCCTGGTACAGCAGGCTGCGCGCCTGCAGGAACAGGGCCCGCTGCCGGCGCCAGTCGCTGTCCTGGGTCCCTTTGCCTGCCAGGGAGCCGAGGCTCGCCAGGGTCAGGGCAAGGAGCAGGAACAACGACAGGCGGCGGGACATCGGCCATAGTTAACACCAGATGCGCAGGGACGACAAACCTTGACAGGCCCCGTCCCTGCGGTCGGCACAAGCGGGAGTGATCCAGTCATGACCTTCCAGTCCATCAACCCGGCCACGGGCCAGTTGTTGCAGAGTTACAGCGCCTGGGATGGCACCCAGGTGGAAGAGGCGTTGGCGCAGGCGGCCGCGGCGGCCCCGGTCTGGGCCGCGACCCCCATGGCGGAGCGCTGCCAGCGGGTACGTCGGCTGGGGGAGGTGCTGCGCCGGCGCCAGGACGAGCTGGCCACCCTGATGAGCCTGGAGATGGGCAAGCTGCAGGCTGAGGCCCGGGCCGAGATCGAGAAGTGTGCCTGGGTGTGCGACTACTACGCCGAGGAGGGCCCGTCGCTGCTGGCGGAGCGCGAGATCGCTACCGATGCCGGCCGCAGCCTGGTGGTGTACCAGCCGCTGGGTACCGTGCTCGCGGTCATGCCTTGGAACTTCCCCTTCTGGCAGGTGTTCCGTTTCCTGGCCCCGGCGCTGGTGGCGGGCAACACCGGGCTGCTCAAGCACGCCTCCAACGTGCCCCAGTGCGCCCTGGCCATCGAGGAGGTGGTGCACGAGGCCGGGGTGCCCGAGGGGGCCTTCCGTACCCTGCTGATCCGGGCCGCCGACGTGGCGCGGGTGATCCGGGATCCGCGGGTGCACGCGGTGACCCTGACCGGCAGCGAGCCGGCGGGGCGGGCGGTGGCGGCCACCGCCGGCAGCGAGATCAAGAAGTCGGTGCTGGAACTGGGCGGTTCCGACCCCTTCATCGTGCTGGAGGACGCGGACCTGGCCCTGGCCGTGGACCAGGGCGTGGCATCCCGTTTCCTCAATGCCGGCCAGAGCTGTATCGCCGCCAAGCGCTTCATCCTGCTGGACGCGGTGGCCGATGCCTTCCTGGAGCGGTTCCGGACCGCGGTGGAGGCCCTGCGCCCGGGGGATCCGCTGGACCCGGCCACCACCCTGGCCCCCATGGCGCGGGCCGACCTGCGCGACGAGCTGCACGGCCAGGTGACGGAGAGCCTGGCGGCCGGGGCCCGGGCGGTGACCGGCTGCGAGCCCCTGCCGGGTCCCGGCGCCTTCTATGCCCCCTCCATCCTCGATGGCGTGGAGCCGGGCATGCGGGCCTGGGACGAGGAGTTGTTCGGGCCGGTGGCGGTGGTGATCCGGGCCCGGGACGAGGCGCATGCCCTGGACATCGCCAACGGCAGCCCGTTCGGCCTGGGCGGCAGCGTCTGGACCCGGGACAGTGCCCGCGGCGAGGTCCTGGCGCGACGGCTCGCCTGCGGCTGCGCCTTCGTCAACGGCCTGGTCAAGAGCGACCCCCGCCTGCCCTTCGGCGGCATCAAGCGCTCCGGTTACGGCCGCGAGCTGTCCCTGGAAGGCATCCGCGAGTTCGTCAACGTCAAGACCATCTGGATCCGCTGAAACCGCCGAACCAGCCCTTCCTGTC
>JALWSQ010000209.1 GCA_026993645.1 Thiohalobacter sp. | reverse complement strand
CGGCCGGCCTCCAGGGAACGCTTGCCGCTGCGGCAGATCAGGATGACCGGCGCGCAGCCCTGGTCCTCGTTTTCACAGATGCCGCCGAGCAGCAGCTTGCGTACCTCGGTGACGAAGTGGGGGTTGCGTACCCAGTCCGGTTCGTCGATCCAGGGTACGTGGACGGCCCCGGTGGGATGGCCCACGAAGAGGTATTCCATGCTGGAACGGATGTCGATCAGGACGGCGCGGGGGTCGGCCTGGAGCCTGTCCCAGGCCTGCTGCGGGCTCAGAGGGATCGGATCCCTGTGCTTCGTCATGGAGATGTCGCTCCTGTGCTCGTTCGGCCCCTCGCCGGCCGGGGAGGGGCGGGGATGAGTGCCCCGGCCCCTGGCGCGCTGCCGGCCGCGGTCGCGCCCGCCTGGCAGAAACCGCCCCGCAGCCTGCTGCGTGCGGCCGGCCGCGCCATCGCCGAGTACGGCATGATCCGGGCGGGCGACCGCATCCTGCTCGGCCTGTCCGGGGGCAAGGACTCCCTCTCCCTGCTGCATATTCTGGCACATCTGCAGCGGGTTGCACCGGTCCGGTTCGAGCTGGCCGCCATCACCATCGATCCCGAGTCCGACAGCTTCGATCCCTCGCCGCTCATTCCCTACCTGGCGGGCCTGGGGCTGGACTACCATTATGTACGGGAACCCATCCTGGAACGGGCCAAGGCCCACATGGAGGGGGATTCCTACTGTGCCTGGTGCGCCCGCATGAAACGGGGCGCCATGTACAGCCGGGCCCGGGCCCTGGGCTACAACGTGCTGGCACTGGCCCAGCACCTGGACGACCTGGCGGAGAGCTTTCTCATGTCCGCCTTTCACGGGGGCCGGCTGAAGACCATGAAGGCCTGCTACCTGAACGATGCCGGTGACGTGCGGGTGATCCGCCCGCTGGTGTTCGCCCGCGAGCGCCAGCTGCGGGATTTCGCCACCCGCGCCGGGCTGCCGGTGATCCCGGAGAACTGCCCGGCCTGCTTCGCCATGCCCACCCGGCGCATGCACATGAAGCAGCTGCTGGCTGCCGAGGAGGCGGGGAACCCGCAGTTGTTCCGGGCCCTGCTGTCCGCCATGCGCCCGCTGATGGCGGCCGACACGGCGGGGCTGATCCAGTCGATGCACGGTGGCCGACCGCGGGAGGCGGCTGAACGATGAACGGGGAACGAAGCCGGATCGGCTGGCTGGTCCTGGCCCTCGGCCTGGTGCTGCTGTCCGGTCCGGTGCGGCCCGCCATGGCGGGCAAGGAGGCAGCGATGACCATGCAGATCGGATCGAGCGTGTTCGAGAACGGGGGCGGGATCCCGCGCCGCTACACCTGCGACGGCGAGGATCGTTCACCGCCGCTGCACTGGAGCGGCGTGCCGACCCAGGCGCGCAGCCTGGTCCTCATCGTGGACGATCCCGATGCCCCGGATCCGGCGGCACCGCGCATGACCTGGGTGCACTGGGTGCTGTTCAACCTGCCACCCGACAGCACGGGCCTGGACGAGGCCGTCCCCGCATCCTCGTTGCCGGCCGGCACCGGCCAGGGCATCAACGACTGGAAGCGCACCGGCTACGGCGGCCCCTGCCCGCCCATCGGCCGGCACCGTTACTTCTTCAAGCTGTATGCGCTGGATGTCCGGCTGGAGGGCCTTTCCCGGCCGACCAAGGCCGAGGTCGAGCGGGCCATGAAGGGCCACGTCCTGGCCCGGGCCGAGCTGGTCGGCACCTACCAGCGCTGAGCCGGCGCGGACCCGGCGTCACAGGGAGGACCCGGCATGGGCAGGCACTACCCGGAGCTGCCGGAGGCGCTGCAGCGCTTCATCCGCGCGCAGCGGATCTTCTTCGTGGCCACGGCCGCGCCCGGCGGGCACATCAACCTCTCGCCCAAGGGGGTGGATTCCCTGCGCATCCTCGATCCGCACCGCATCCTCTGGCTCAACCTCACCGGCAGCGGCAACGAAACCGCGGCCCAGGTGCAGGAGGATCCGCGCATGACCCTCATGTTCTGTGCCTTCGAAGGCCCGCCCCTGATCGTTCGGGTCTACGGCCAGGCCCGGGCGATCCACCGCCGGGACCCGGACTGGCCGGAACTCTTCGCCCATTTCGATCCCCTGCCCGGGGCACGGCAGCTGTTCGAGCTGGACATCGAGCGGGTGCAGATTTCCTGCGGCATGGGCGTACCCCTGTTCGATTACGCCGGCGAGCGTACCCAGCTCCTGGAGTGGGCGCGCAAGAAGGGCCCCGAGGGCATCGAGCGCTACTGGGCCAAGCACAACCAGATCAGTCTGGACGGCAGGCCCACGCACATCCTGCGCAAGAATACCTGAGCCCTCGTTGCGTCGCCTTCAGTCCTCGACCGTGTTGCAGACCTCCAGGTCATGGGCTACCTCGATCTCGCCCCGGTAGCCCGCCTGGCGGATCAGATGCCGCACCTCGCCCAGACGCGGCTCGGTGATGGGGGTGAGGTGGGAGAGTAGCAAGCGCCGCGGATGGGCTGCCGCCGCCACCATGCCCATGCGCGTGGGCGTCGTATGCAGACCGAAGAACACCCGATCGTTTGGTGTGGCAGCGGGCCGGGTGTCGGTGATAGAGGTATCGTAGATCAGCAGGTCGGCATTGCGGGCAAACATCGTCATGTTGTCGCCGCGGGAACTGGTGTCCCCGGAGTAGACGATGGCATGACCCTTGTATTCGATGCGGAAAGCAACCGCTGGGACGGGGCCGTGGTTGACTCCGACGGAACGGATCACCAACCCCCCTTCGTCGAGTATGACCTGTGGCGCATAGTGTTTCCAATCGGGCGAGAGATCCTTCGCCTCATACTTGAAGAGTCCACCGCTGATGGCCCGGGTGAAGACGTGCAGGTATCGGTCGGTGCCCGTCGCTGCATCGAAATGTGCGCCGACGAAGTCGTGGGTGGCCGGATATTGGGGTACCTCGGGGAGGCCGGTGCCAGCGGGAAACAGGATGCCGTTGGCCCCGGGACCGAAGATACGAATGGGTCTGGTACGTCCTGGCGGGAAGGGGATGTGCCGGGCGATATTCTTACGCCGGGCGTGGAAGTAGATCGTCTTCACGATCGGCGTCAGGTCGCCCACGTGATCGATATGGAGATGGCTCAACAGGATGATGTCCAGATCCGCCAGGTTGGCGCCGCTGGCCGCAATGCGCTGAAATGTGCCGCCACCGGCATCCATGAGGATGCGGGGACGCCCATCGACAAACACCAGGTAGCCGGCACTGGCGCGCCCGCTGGGTGTCGCCATGGGCCCACCGGATCCCAGTACCATGACCGACAATGGACCCTGGACCTCGCCCACCGGCAAACCGTGGCCCGCCTGCGCCGCGGCCAGGAAAAGACCGCCCAAGGTTCCAGAAAGAAGGCGGATATATCGTAGCAGCCTGAATCGCAACATGGTGTGACCTCGCTGGTGGTAGGGGTGGATTATTGGATGGGCTTGAGTCGGAGTTCATCCGTGGTTGCCCGGATGAACCCATGCCGGGCATAGATGGCCTGAGCTTCCGGTGTTGCAAGGAAGGCCAGGAATCGCATGGCATTGTAGGGATTCCGTCCAGACCTCAGTGCACCGATGGCGTAGGCAACCTTATTTGCCATGTTGTAGGGTGGAGGAATGTCGATACCTGCCACCTTGCGGCCAATTTGTCGCTGGTACATGATCTCCGTCGCCCAAACAACTCCCACGTCAGTCTTTCCACCCAACAGCCGGAGGGGTGTCTCCCGATGATGGCGCGAGGTGAACCAAGTCTTGCCTGGAATCGCCCAACAGCTGCGGCATTTTTTGTGATCTGCCACCTCTTCGTAGATGCCAAGCATCCTCAGCATGCGCGAGCCGTAGAATTTGAAGATCCCCTCGGTAACAGGGTTGGGCAAGGTCACTCGGACGTCCTTGCGGGCCAGATCCCTGGGGCCGACAATGTGTTTCGGGTTGCCCTCGAGTACCTCCAGGGCAAGCTTGTTATGGGTGTAAATCATGTAGTCGTCCATCAGATGCTTGGCATGCAGCTTTCGGATGTGGTCGACGTTGACACTCGCGAAGAGGTCCGGGTTGCGGGCAATGGGCTGTCCAGCGATGGTGCCCTGCTTCAGTATCTGTCCCTTGAGGATCTGGCCTGGAGGAATGGTTTCTACGAAGATGCTCGTAATATCGGGGTTGTGTTGTTGGAATCGACCAATCAGATCCTTCATGACCATGAACTGGTTTCCAGCCAGGTACATCACGAGATCGGCGGTATAGGAATCATGTATTCGCCCGTAGTCGATCTTGCCATTCGCGTAAAAGGTCCGGTGGTCGTGGCCCTTGGCCACATCGGCGCCTGCCAGCAGGGGTGTCGTCCAGACCGCCGCTATGCTGAGAGCAGCGGCAGCCAGCGTTATATGACGGGGGCGCGGGTTATATTTCATTGGTTGCTCCTCCAGGATGGTCAGGTCATCGTGACGATGACTTGGTGGAAGGATGCATTCCAGTATGGGTTTATTCCCCACGCTGACGCTGCGGAGGTGGATTTAGGGAGTAATTTGGCACTCAGCTCCGCCACTGCATTTCCACTTCCAGGAAAATCCGGGGCATCAAAGTTGAAGTGCATGGAAAAACCGCCTATTTTTGTGGAAAACCCCGCCCGAGGAGTGGAGGGCTGTTGTGGTGCGGCTGGGGGCTCACACGTTTCATCGCGGCCAACAACCAGAGGGATCGGCCATGGGCATGCGGCTCAACCATCTGAGAAACGGGTCTTTTGCCGTAGTATTTCTGTTCCTGGTCGCCGCGGGCGTGGCGTTCATGATCGAGAAGCAGCAGGTGCAAAATGGTGCCGAAGCCATAGGGCATATCATTGCAAAGCGCCGAATACCGCATATGGTCGGACCCACCAGCGATCCTTATGAGATCATCATCGAATATCAGGTCAATGGCCAGCGCAAGCGCATTGTCACTCCACGGGCAGTGTGGGATAGCTGGGGGACGCTGAACAACATCGGGGCCACCGTGCCGGTATGGTACTTACCGGATGGTCGGGCGTTCATCGACCATTTCAATTACCTCTATCCTTTCACGACGACCTTGCTGGTTTTCGCGGCGATGGGATTGATGGCCTCGCTTTATCTATTTTTCATCGCCCGATCCCGGCTCGAAAAGGTGCTGTCGCGTACAGGGCAGTATCAACGGACCCGAAAAATACCTCATCGTCGTCTTAGCCAGAACCGTAAACATCTGCTCGGGCGTATCCATCGTTTGCTCGTCCTGTTGGGATTGGTGCTCCTATTGGCGGTCATCGGTGTCCTGCGCGAATCCGCATGGTTATATCTCATTGCCATCGCGGGTGTCTTGGTGTGGCTCGTTGCAATGAAAAAGGCGCTCGTCTGCCCCCACTGTGGCGCTTCGCTGACCAAGGACTTGAAGGAGCTGGATCCTTTGTTGGGAAGAACCAACTGGCTGATCGTGAGAGACAACCTGGCAAAGGGGGTGGCCATCATATGCAGCCATTGCGGGCGCTCACTGGACGATCGGTCATGAAAAGCGGGCCAGTAACTCAGCAAAGATGAGACACATTCGGATAGCGCTGGGGCTAACCCTTTTGTTGGCAATCCCTTATTCAGTCGCCCAACAGGGGGCACAGCCCATCGACATAACCGGAAAAGTACCTGCCGGCGTGAAACAGATCAATGCGAAGATCGACGAAATATCCCAAGCAGTTGCCAGTTGCAGGAAATCGGGGAAAAACCAAACCGAATGCATGTGCCAACAGAAAAGCCGACACCGCGAACTGAAAGCGCTCACCCATCAAGTGCTCGCGGCGCATCCCCAATGGCAGGACGCTGCGGTCTCATACCGGGAAGGTCAAACCCAGCATTTGACCTCTTTTACCGGGCTGAAGATGCAGTTTGACTATTTCGACAAGACCTGTCGGTAATAGCTGTGCTCTGCCGGCAAAGCTCTCCACTGGCTTGGGTCGTGGGCATCGCCGCGGGGATTCGTTGGAAGCAAGGGCGGTAGCGTTCAGCGAACCAGTTGGTGTCTTCGGGCCGTCAATACATAGGAAAGCCTGAGGAGAAAATCCGGGGTCATGGTTGGTCGGGCTCGTCGGCCGGCAGGCGCAGCAGGCGCTCGCTGCACCAGACCCGTACCACGCGGATGCGTTTCGGTTCGCGCCGGTAGACGATGCGAAATGGGGGATGGATCAGTTCCCGCAGAAAGGGCTGGTCAAACTCTGGTACCACGCGCCCCATGTCGGGATGATTCCTGAGCACCTGCACCCGGTCGAGGATCTCCCCCACCAGCCGCCGGCCGACCTCCGGCACGTCCTGTTCTGCGTACCAGGCCAGGATCGCCTCCAGATCCGCCAGCGCGGATTCGGCGAAGGTGACGGCGGGCGGCGGCACGGAACTACTTCAGGCCGAGCCGTGCCCGGGCCTCCGCCAGACTGACATCGCGTCCCGCATCCAGATCGGCCAGGCCCTCCACCACGGCGCGCATGAAGGCGCGTTCCTCCTCGGCGGTCTCGAAGTCCGTTACCGACTGCACCACGGCCACGCCCCGCCCGCGGCTGGTGACCAGCACGGGCCGGTGGGTCTCGGCGGTGTGTTTCACCACCCGGCCCGGATTGGTCTTGAGGTCCGTGAGCGGCACCACGTCCTCGGAAAATTTGATGTTCATGGTCGTTCCTCGTGTGCTGTGAACAGGACTGATTGTAGCACCTGTTGGCAGTACCTGTATTAGGTCGTTTTCTACCCTGTCGGTATCTTTTTCATGATCCCACAGGTCTCTCGTCCCGGCGTGGTTTCGCCATACCATCAGCATACGAGGGGTGAAGGCAACCGCGCTGATCGACCCCCAGAACCCACTTGCGCCGGGAGTGCGGTCGAGCCGCTCGGTCGTTTGCGTCTGGTAATATTTATGGTGGGCCCGCCAGGACTCGAACCTGGGACCAAGGGATTATGAGTCCCCTGCTCTAACCAACTGAGCTACAGGCCCATGGGGTGGGCGCGGGTCGAGGGTGGCACCGGCCGGGCGGCTGCCGCCGGGCCGGTCCCATGGCGCCTGCCGGTGCGCGGTCAGCCGTTCTCGGCTTCGAGGAAGCTCCGCAGCTGTTCCGAGCGGGACGGGTGACGCAGCTTGCGCAGGGCCTTGGCCTCGATCTGGCGGATGCGCTCGCGGGTGACGTCGAACTGCTTGCCGACCTCCTCCAGGGTGTGGTCGGTGTTCATGTCGATACCGAAGCGCATGCGCAGTACCTTGGCCTCACGCGGGGTCAGGCTGGAGAGCACCATCTGGGTGGCCTCGCGCAGGCCCTCGGTGGCGGCCGCGTCCACCGGCGAGAGGATGCTGGTGTCCTCGATGAAGTCGCCCAGGTGGGAATCCTCGTCGTCGCCGATGGGGGTTTCCATGGAGATGGGTTCCTTCGCGATCTTCAGCACCTTGCGCACCTTGTCCTCGGGCATGGCCATGCGTTCCGCCAATTCCTCGGGGGTGGCCTCGCGGCCCAGTTCCTGCAGCATCTGCCGCGAGACGCGGTTGAGCTTGTTGATGGTCTCGATCATGTGCACCGGGATGCGGATGGTCCGGGCCTGGTCCGCGATGGAGCGGGTGATGGCCTGGCGGATCCACCAGGTGGCGTAGGTCGAGAACTTGTAGCCGCGGCGGTATTCGAACTTGTCCACCGCCTTCATCAGGCCGATGTTGCCCTCCTGGATGAGATCCAGGAACTGCAGGCCGCGGTTGGTGTATTTCTTGGCGATGGAGATCACCAGGCGCAGGTTGGCCTCCACCATCTCCTTCTTGGCACGCCGGGCCTTGGCCTCGCCGATGGACATGCGCCGGTTGATGTCCTTGATTTCGGCGATGCTCAGGCCGGCCGCCTCGGACAGCTGCTTGAGCTTGAGCTGGGCGCGGCGGATCTCCTCCTCGTGCTCGCGCAGCACGCTGGAGTAGGCCTTCTTGGCCGCGATCTGCTGATCCAGCCACTTGGGGGCGGTCTCGTTCTTGGGGAACCCCGTGATAAAGGTCTTGCGCGGCATCCGCGCCTGCTTGACGCAGATGTCCATGATGAGCTTTTCCTGCGCCCGGATGCCGTCCACGGTGTCCCGCAGCTGTTCGGTGAGCTGCTCCACCAGCCGGGGCGTGAGCTTGAGCTCCATGAACCGCTCGGCCAGCTCCTGGCGGTACTTGGCCGGGTTCTTGATCCGGCGGTTGCCGGTGACCTTGCGGTAGAGGGCGCGGATGGCCTCGATGCGCCGGCGGGCATCCTCGGGGTCAGGCCCGGTGTCGACGACGGTGGTGGTCTCCTCGTCCTCGTCGTCGCTGGCGCCGGCACTCTTGTTGGCCGGCGGGGGCACCGGGATCTCGGGCTCGCCGGAGGCATCCAGGAAGCCGGTGATGACGTCGGTCAGGCGCTGCTCGCCGGCCTCGACCCGGTCGTACTCCTCCAGCAGGGTGGCCACCGAGCGCGGGTACTCGGCCAGGGCCGCCAGCGACTGGCGCAGCCCCTCCTCGATGCGCTTGGCGATTTCGATCTCGCCCTCGCGGGTGAGCAGTTCCACGGTGCCCATCTCGCGCATGTACATGCGCACCGGGTCGGTGGTCTGGCCGAACTCGGAATCCACCGTCGCCAGCGCCGCGGCCGCCGCCTCGGCGGCGTCCTCGTCCGGCACGGCGGCGCCACCGGTCAGGAGCAGGGTATCGGCGTCCGGCGTCTCCTCGTGGACGGTGATACCCATGTCATTGATCATGTTGATGATGTCTTCGATCTGCTCGGGATCCACGATTTCGTCGGGCAGATGGTCGTTCACCTCCGAGTAGGTCAGGAACCCCTGTTCCTTACCCTTGGCGATCAACAACTTGATTTGTGATTCCTGGCTACGGTTCATGATTACGTCTGGTCGATTCCAAGTCCTGCATACGTCAAGGCCGGACCCAACAGCCCGGCCAACTCAAACGGCCATTATAGACCCTGGTCCGGGGCTGCGCCACCGGGGCCTGTTCAGCCCGGCCGGGCGTCTGCCGGTTTCCGCTGCAGCAGCGCGGCCCATTCGGCCTGTTCCTCCGCCGTCAGTTCCCCGGTGGTCTCCAGCTTGTGCTGGAGTTGCTGCCAGCGCCGTTCCCGTCCCTGGGTGAGCAGGAGACGCAGCAGCCCGCGGAATTCTTCCGCCACGGCCGCCTCCGGCACATCCGGCGGGCTGGCGGCGAGGCGCCACAGATGCGGTTCCTCCGGCCGTCCGCGGAAGCCCTCCAGCAGGCGCCCGATGTTCTCTATATGCGGTTCGGCCCGCAGCCGTTCAAGCAGTTCCACCAGCAGCGCCGTGCCCGGGATGGCCTCGTCCTCGTAACGCCTTGGATCGTCCACCCCGGCGGCGAGTTCCGGATGATGCAGCAGCAGGGCGATGGCGCGCCGCACCGGCCGGCCGCTGGTCCGCGGCGGGGCGGGCGGTGGATTGGCCCGCGGCGCCCGCGCCGGTGTCTGCAGGCGTGCCGCCAGGCGCCCGCTGTCGATGCCGACGCGCTGGGCCAGCCGCTCCAGCATCAGGTCCCGGAACACGCCGTCCGGCATGCGCCCCAGCAGCGGGGCGGCCTCCCGGGCCAGGCGGGCGCGTCCGTCCACGGTCTCTGTATCGACCCGGGCCGAGAGGGTTTCAAGAAAAAAGTCCGAAAATGGGCGCGCGGTCTCGATTTCCACCTCGAAGGCGGCGGCCCCGCGCTGCCGGACCCAGGTGTCCGGGTCCTCGCCCTCGGGCAGGAACAGGAACCGGACCTCCCGTCCCTCCTGCATGATGGGCAGCATGTTCTCCAGCGCACGCCAGGCCGCCTCGCGCCCGGCCCGGTCGCCGTCGAAGCAGAACACCACCGTCGGCACCAGCCGGAACAGCTGCTCCAGGTGCTGGGCCGTGGTGGCGGTGCCCAGGGTGGCCACGGCGTTGCGCAGGCCGAACTGGGCCAGCGCCACCACGTCCATGTAGCCCTCCACCACCAGCAGCCTGTCCAGCCGGCGGTTGGCCTGGCGCGCCTCGTACAGTCCGTACAGGGCCCGGCCCTTGTGGAACAGGGGGGTTTCCGGGGAATTCAGGTACTTGGGCTTGCCGTCGCCGAGGATGCGTCCGCCGAAGGCGATGACCCGGCCGCGCCGGTCGCGGATGGGAAAGGTGATCCGGTGGCGGAAGCGGTCGTAGAGGCCGCCGTCGTCCTTGCGCACGCTCAGGCCCGCCGTCACCAGCAGGCGGCGGCGGGCCTCGCTGGTGCCCAGGGTGCGGGTGAGCAGCTGCCAGTCGTCCGGCGCATAGCCGATGCCGAAGTCGCGCGCCACCTCGCCGGTGAGGCCGCGCTTGCGCAGGTAGTCCACTGCCGCCCGGCCCGCCGGCTGGCGCAGCTGGTGGCGGAAGAAACGGTCCGCCTCGGCCAGGATGTCGTAGAGCCCTTCCCCGCGGTCGGACGCCGCCCGGCCACCGGCCTCCCGCGGCACCTCCAGGCCGACCGCGCGGGCCAGTTCCTCGACCGCGTCGACGAACTCCATGTGCTCGTATTCCATCAGGAAACCGATGGCCGTGCCATGGGCACCGCAGCCGAAGCAGTGGTAGAACTGCTTGCTGGGGCTGACGGTGAAGGAGGGGGTCTTCTCGCTGTGGAACGGGCAGCAGGCGGTGTAGTCCCGTCCGGCCTTCTTCAGGGGTACCCGCCGCTCGATGACCTCCACGATATCGACGCGAGCCATGAGCTCGTCGATGAACGACTGGGGAATGCGTCCCGCCATGGGGTCATTCTAGCAGGCCGGTGCGGATCCCCGGGGTGGGGGGAGGGGGCTCAGCCGCCGAGGCGCTCGCGCACCTGGCGTGACACCTGCCCCATGTCGGCGCGCCCGGCCAGACGGGGCTTGAGCAGGCCCATGACCTTGCCCATGTCGCGCAGGCTCGCGGCTCCGGCCTCCTCGATGGCGGCCGTCACCAGGGCCTCGATCTCGGCCGCGGACAGGGGCTCCGGCAGGTAGGCACGGATGACTTCCATCTCCTGGTGTTCCTTCGCGACCAGGTCCTCGCGGCCGGCCTTCTCGTATTGGGCGATGGATTCGCGGCGCTGCTTGAGCATCTTGTCCAGCACCGCCATGACCTGGCTGTCGTCGAGCTGGGTGCGGTCGTCGATCTCGCGCTGGCGGACGGCAGCCAGGATCAGGCGGATGGCGCCGAGGCGGGCCTTGTCGCCGGCCCGGAGCGCGGCCTTCATGTCGTCCTGGATGCGCGCTTGCAGCGACATGCCGGGGTCGGGTTCAGTAGGGGCGGACCAGGCGGGCGTTCTCGCGGGACAGGCGCTTGAGGTGACGCTTGATGGCGGCGGCGCGCTTGCGCTTGCGCTCCTGGGTCGGCTTCTCGTAGTACTCGCGGCGGCGGACCTCGGACAGGACGCCGGCCTTCTCGCAGGCGCGCTTGAAGCGGCGCAGGGCGATGTCGAAGGGTTCGTTCTCTTTCACGCGCACACCAGGCATGCAATCACCTCGAAGTCTGAATCTCTGGGTTTCCGATCGCTGCCGCACCCACCCCGGGCGCGAAACGCAGCCACCCGACCCTGACGCCTGGCGCCACGGCGGGAAAGGCCGGGGATTCTATCGCCTCGCGCGGGGAAAAGCAAAACCCCGGGCGATTTCCACGGCTTGGCCTTGCGGCCCGGCGGAGGGCCCCGGAGAATACCGCCATGCGTGTCCTGGGCGTGGAAACCTCGTGCGACGAAACCGGCCTCGCCCTCTATGCCGGGGCGGAGGGCGGCCTGCTGGGTCACCTGCTGCACAGTCAGGTGGCGTTGCACGCGCCCTACGGCGGGGTCGTGCCCGAGCTGGCCTCCCGGGACCACCTGCGCCGGCTGCTGCCGTTGCTGGACCGGTTGCTGGACCAGTGCGGCCTGGGCCGGCAGGACATCGACGGCGTGGCCTATACCGCCGGGCCGGGCCTGATCGGGGCCCTGCTGGTGGGGGCCTCGGTGGGCCGCACCCTGGCCTGGGCGCTGGGGCGGCCCGCGGTGGCGGTACACCACCTGGAGGGCCACCTGCTGGCGCCCATGCTGGAACCGGATCCACCGGCATTCCCCTTCCTGGCCCTGCTGGTCTCCGGCGGCCACAGCCTGCTGGTGCGGGTGCGGGGCGTGGGACGGTACGAGGTGCTGGGCAGCACCCTGGACGATGCCGCCGGGGAGGCGTTCGACAAGGTGGCGAAGCTGCTGGGTCTGGGCTACCCCGGGGGACCGGCGGTGGCGGCGCTGGCGGCCAAGGGGGATCCGGACCGGTTCCACTTTCCCCGGCCCATGACCGACCGCCCCGGCCTGGATTTCAGCTTCAGCGGCCTCAAGACCTTTGTCCTCAACACCCTGCGCGCGGAAGGGGGCGGGGCGGCGGATGCCCGGCTGCGGGCCGATGTCGCCCGTGCCTTCCAGGATGCGGTGGTGGACACCTTTGCCATCAAGTGCCGGCGCGCCCTGCGCCAGACCGGTATCCGCACCCTGGTGGTGGCGGGGGGTGTGGGGGCGAACCGGGCGTTGCGGTCCCGGTTGCAGGATCTGGTGCAGGAGGCCGGCGGGCGCATCCACTTCCCGCGGCCCGAGTTCTGCACCGACAACGGCGCCATGATCGCCTACGCCGGCTGGCAGCGGCTGCGGGCGGGGGAACGGGCGCCGCTGGCCATCCAGGCACGGGCCCGCTGGCCGCTGGACACACTCCGGCCGCCGGCCGCGGGCTGAGGTTCAGTCGTCGCGCTCGCCGATGCGGCCCTCGGTCCCGGCCAGCAGGTGGCGGATGTTGGACCGGTGGCGCCAGTACATGAGCAGGGTCATGATCGCCGTGGCGACCACCAGGGGCCGCGGCGCCCGGTGCCAGTACATGAAGCCGGGGGCCAGCAGCACGGCCACCAGGGCGGAGAGGGAGGAGATACGGGAGACCAGGGCCACCAGCAACCAGGTGCCGGCGGTGGCCAGGCCGACCAGCGGGTCCAGCCCCAGCAGGCAGCCCAGGGCGGTGGCCACCCCCTTGCCGCCCTTGAAGCCGAAGTAGAGCGGGTAGAGGTGGCCCAGGAAGGCCGCCAAGGCGGTGCCGGCCTGGACCAGGGGCGGCGCATCGAAGGCGCGGGCCAGGGCCACCGCCAGCAGGCCCTTGAGCATGTCGCCGAGGAGCGTCAGGGCGCCGGCCTTGCGCCCGCCCAGGCGCAGCATGTTGGTGGCGCCCGGGTTGTGGGAGCCGCGGGCCCGGGGGTCGCCGAGGCCCAGCAGGCGGCCCACCAGGATGGCGCTTTCCACGGAACCCAGCAGGTAGCCCAGGGGAACGAACAGGTCGGTGGCGTTCATGGCGCCTATTGGAGCCGCTTCGGGCATGGGGGTCAAGCGGCTCCAGGTACGGGCGTAGTATAGTGGCCGACGCGGCCTGAACGGCGGGAGGACGGCGGTTGTCATGGACATCATCTTCTTGCGCGACCTGCGCATCGATACGGTCATCGGCATCTTCGACTGGGAGCGACGGGTGCGACAGACGGTCTCCAT
>JALWSQ010000208.1 GCA_026993645.1 Thiohalobacter sp. | reverse complement strand
ATCGCCAAGTTCAAACCGGACCTGCTGGCCAGTGCGGTGCTCAAGCAGGTCGAAGCGGGCAGTGACGCTGCATGAGCAGAAAGGCCAGCGTCACGGCGATGTCGGCCGGGACCCTGCGCGGCACCCGTACCATCAGTACCGCCGAATATCAGGGCATCCGGGAATTCCTGGAACGAAGCTGCGGCATCCAGCTCGGTGACAGCAAGCAGTACCTGGTGTTGAGCCGGCTGACCCCCTTGCTGGTGGATGCCGACATCGCGTCCTTCGACGACCTGTTGCGGCGGTTGAATCAAGGGGCCGATTCGGCGCTGCGCGAGCGTGTCATCGACGCCATGACCACCAACGAGACCTCCTGGTTTCGTGATGGCTATCCCTACGAGTTCCTTCGCGAAGCGCTGTTGCCGGAGGCGGTACGTGCGGGCACGAAGCATCTGCGGATCTGGTCGGCCGCCTGCGCCAGCGGCCAGGAACCCTATTCCATCAGCATGGTGGTCGAGGAGACCCTGTCTGCGTATCGTGGCCTGGGGTTGCGGGTAGATATCCTGGGTACCGACATATCGGCATCGGCGCTGGCCGAGGCCAAGGCCGCGGTGTATTCCGATATCTCCGTGGCCCGCGGCCTCTCCGCCCAGCGCCGCGAGCGCTTCTTCCGGCCCACCGGGGACGGTCATTGGCAACTCATGCCAGGTATTCGTGCCCGGGTCCGCTTCCGCTATGCCAACCTGCTGGAGGATTTCAGCCACCTGGGGCGGTTCGACCTGATCTTCTGCCGCAACGTGCTGATCTATTTCACCCAGGAACGCAAGCGTGACATCCTGGTCCGCATGGCCCGCATGCTGGCACCGGGCGGTTACCTGTTCCTCGGCTCTTCCGAATCCTTGATCCATGGCTGCCCGGAGTACGAGGCCGTTCGTCGTGCCCGGGGCGTGGTCTATCGCCGCCGCAGCTGAAGATCCTTGCCGCCACGGCGGCCATTGGTTGCCGCTGACCGCCGTGATCCCGTTCCGATCGATCCGCGACGGGGCCCATTCCCGTCCAACCCCGTGCCCGGCGCGGGTCCGGGCCCGGGGACGAAACATCCGCCTTTACAAGCCGTTGTAACGGAGCGCCGCCGGGCAGACACCGCGCGCGTGGGCCTGGACCCGGTCACCGATGGTGGACATGGCACGCCGGTTGCTTTCCCTCTCCGGCAACCGGATTAAAGGTTTTCGTCGCCATGCCGATCGACATCGATTCCGCCCTGGGTTCCTTGCCCGCCGCCCTGGCTCTCCGGGCCCGGCGCACCGAGCTGCTCGCCGCCAACCTGGCCAATGCGGATACGCCCCACTACAAGGCCCGTGATTTCGACTTTCGCGCCGCGATGGACCAGGCCAGCCAGGGCCGGGTGGTGCTGGCGGCGACCGAACCCGGGCACATCCAACCCAGTGCGGGCGGTATCGATCCGGAGGTGCATTACCGGGTACCCCTGCAGCCGTCGCTGGACGGCAATACCGTCGATCTGCCGGTGGAGCAGGCCAAGTTCGCCGAGAACGCCCTGCGTTACCAGGCCACCCTGACCTTTCTCAATGGCCGCATCAAGGGCCTGCTGACCGCCATCAAGGGAGAGTAGCCATGTCGCTGTTCAAGGTGTTCGATATCGCCGGTTCCGGCATGAGTGCCCAGACGGTGCGTCTCAACACCACGGCCAGTAACCTGGCCAACGCGGACAGCGCGGCCAGCAGCACCGGCCAGACCTATCGCGCCCGCTATCCCGTGTTCCGCACCCTGCTCGATGCCAGTGCCCCCGACCGCAAGGCCGTGGCCGGGGTTCAGGTGGCGGGCATCGTCGAGAGCCAGGCCCCGCTGCGCAAGCAGTACGCGCCCGACAACCCATTGGCAAACAAGGATGGCTACATCTTTTTGCCCAACGTCAATGCCGTCGACGAGATGGTGAACATGATCGCCGCGGCCCGGGCATACCAGAACGATACCCAGGTGTTCGAGACATCGAAACAACTGCTGCTGGCCACGCTGCGGCTGGGCCAGTAGGCCGATAGAGAGGCATACCGATATGATCAATTCCCCAACATCGTCCCTGGCCGACATTGGTCTGCGCACGCTGGCCGATGCCCAGAAGAAGGCCGGCGACCGGCAGCATCTGGGCCAGGAGGACTTTCTCAAGCTCATGGTGACCCAGTTGCGCAACCAGGACCCGTTGCAACCCATGGAGAACGGGAAGTTCCTGACCCAGATCGCGCAGTTCAGCCAGGTTTCCGGGTTGGCCGACCTGCAGAAGTCGTTCAAGGACCTCAGCCATTCTCTGGTATCGAATCAGGCATTACAGGCGGCAGCCCTGGTGGGGCGCCGCGTGCTGGTGCCGACCGCCACCGGTGACTTGACCAAAGGTGGGCAGTTACAGGGCCAGTTGGACCTGCCTCAGGCCACGGGCTCTGTCCGTATCAGGGTCCAGGACGAGCATGGTCAGACGGTGCGGCAGTTCGACCTGGGGCCGCAACCATCCGGCCCGGTGCCGTTCCACTGGGATGGACACAAGGACGATGGCAGCGCCGCCGCGCCCGGCACCTATCACGTGGTGGCGGAGGCACTGGTCGACGGCAAGCGCGAGGCGGTGGATGTCGCCCTTGCCAACCGGGTACGGGCAGTCACCCTGGGGCAGGGTGGCGGTCTCAGCCTGGACGTCGCCGGTGTCGGCACCATGGCCTTCTCCGACATCAAGCAGATTCTCTGACAGGGAGGACGAACGATGCCTTTTCGTATTGCACTGAGTGGATTGAACGCAGCCTCCTCGGATCTCAAGGTCACCGGCAACAACATCGCCAACGCGGGCACCACCGGTTTCAAGTCCTCCCGCACCGAGTTCGGTGACGTCTACGCCACCTCCCTGGGTGGTGTGAGTTCGACCGCCGTCGGCGGTGGCGTGCGGCTGTCCCGTGTCGCCCAGCAGTTCTCCCAGGGCAACATCCAGTTCACCAACAACAACCTGGATCTGGCCATCAATGGCGAGGGATTCTTCGTCCTCAACGATTCCGGCGCCAACGTCTACACGCGTTCGGGGGCCTTCAGCGTCGACCGTAACGGCTACGTGGTGAACAGCTCCGGGCAGCGGTTGCAGATCTTCAAGCCGGTGGGTACCAGTTCCAATACCTTCAACACCGGCTCGCTCAACGACCTGCAGATCTCCCTCACCGAGGGTTCACCGCGGGCGACATCGAAGGTCGACATGTCGGTCAATCTGGATGCCAGTGATACCAGTGCCGGTGCGGTATCCAACTTCAGCCCCACGGATGCGACCACTTACGACTATTCGACCTCGTACACGGTGTACGACTCGTTGGGGGCGGAACATACGGCGACACAGTATTTCCTCAAGGATCCCACTGCTGCAAACACATGGCACACCTGGTTGTACGTGGACAACGGTACCACGGCGACCAACGTCACCAAGGGTGGAAATGCCTCGGTCACGCTGGAGTTCGGGGCCGATGGTTCCCTGGCCAAGGTGGACGGGGTGGCGGCACAGACCGTCAACTACGACAACCTGACCATGACCAACGGCGCCAATCCGCTGAGTATGCAGCTCGACCTGAGCAAGATGACTCAGTACGGCGGTGACTACAGCGTCAGCACCCTATCCCAGAACGGCTTCGCCACCGGCCGCCTCACCGGACTCGACGTGAGTGATAGCGGGGTGGTGTCGGCACGTTTCACCAACGGCCAGTCGCAGTCCCTGGGCAAGATCGCACTGGCGAACTTTCCCAATCCCCAGGGGTTGCGCCAGCTGGGCGACACCAACTGGTCGGAGACCTTCGATTCCGGTGACGTGCTGGTGGGGGAGGCAGGTACCGCAAGCTTCGGCCTGATCCAGTCGGGCGCCCTGGAGGCCTCCAACGTGGACATCGCCGAACAGTTGGTGAACCTGATCACGGCCCAGCGCAACTTCCAGGCCAATTCCCAGGTGATCCGTACCGCGGACACCATCACCCAGACCATCATCAACATCCGCTGATCCAGCGGCTGAACGGAGGCCGAGGCCATGAGCAGCATGCTGTATGTGACCGCGAGCGGGGCGCGCCAACTGATGAACGCCCAGGCGGTCTATGCCAACAACCTGGCCAATGCCAACACCACTGGCTTCCAGGCGGACCTGGCCCAGTTTCGGGCCCAGCCGGTGTTCGGGCCCGGTTATGGCAGTCGTGCCTATGCCGTGGTCGAGGCACCGGGGCTGGTCTTCGACAAGGGTGCCATCCAGACGACCGGCCGGCCACTGGACGTGGCCGTCGATGGCGACGGCTGGATCGCGGTCCAGGCCGCCGACGGCAGTGAGGCCTACACTCGTGCGGGCAACCTGCGCATCAGTCCGGCCGGACTGCTGGTGACGGCCAGCGGCCTGCCCGTCATGGGCGATGGCGGACCCATCTCCATCCCCGAGGCACAGAAGATCGAGATCGGCGCCGATGGCAGTATCTCGGTACTGCCCAAGGGCCAGGCCCCTACGACCATGGCCGTGGTGGGTCGTATCAAGCTGGTCGCGCCACCCCACGACCGACTGGTCAAGGGCGCCGATGGCCTGCTGCGGATGAAGGACGGCAGGCCCGCACCGGCGGATGCCCGGGTACGGCTCATCGGTGGGGCGCTCGAGGGGAGCAACGTCAATGCCGTGGAGAACCTCATTGGGCTGATCGAGGCGGCACGCCGGTTCGAGGCCCAGGTCAAGCTGATGCAGGTGGCGAAGCAGAACGATGCCGCCGCGGCACGATTGATGCAACTCGGTTGACGGCGTCAGGCCATCGACCACTGCTGCAGGAGCAGACATCATGGAAAAGGCATTGTGGGTAGCGAAGACGGGGCTGGAGGCACAGCAGACACGCATGAGCGTGATCGCGAACAACCTGGCCAACGTCAACACCACCGGCTTCAAGAAGGGACGGGCGGTATTCGAGGATCTGCTGTATCAGAACGTCCGCCAGGTCGGTGCCCAGTCGTCCCAGGACACCCAGTTGCCCTCGGGCCTGTTGCTGGGGACCGGCGTCCGGACCGTTGCGACCGAGAAGATGCATACCCAGGGCAACATCGTGCAGACCGACAACAGCCTGGACGTGGCGATCCAGGGCCGTGGTTTCCTCCAGGTGCTGATGCCGGATGGCAGTATCGGGTATACCCGAGACGGGGAACTGCAGATCAATGCCACTGGCCAGCTGGTTACCGCCAGCGGCTATGTCATCCAGCCGGCGATCACCGTGCCAGCGGCAGCCCAGAGTGTCACCATCGGCTCCGACGGCGTGGTGACGGCGCAACTGAACGGCCAGTCGGCGCCCACCCAGATCGGAACCCTGCAGCTGGCGGATTTCGTCAACCCGGCTGGGCTGCAACCCATTGGCCAGAACCTGTACATCGAGTCGGCTGCCAGCGGCTCCCCCCAGACGGGCAATCCCGGCCTCAATGGCTTGGGTACCCTGGTGCAGGGCGCACTGGAGACCTCCAACGTCAATGTGGTGGAGGAGCTGGTGAACATGATCGAGTCCCAGCGAGCCTATGAGATGAACTCCAAGGCCATTTCGACCACCGATCATATGCTGCAATATGTCAACAACAACCTGTAGCCATGGTGGTGATGGGAGCGAGCACATGAACGGTTCTTTGCACGGCATGATGGCCATGGTGCTGGTGCTGGGCTTGGGGCTGGCCGGGTGCGCGAGTACCGGCTACCACCAGGAAATGGCCTACCGACCCGTGATGCCCAGGGCCGTGCGGGTGCCGGAACCGCGTGATGGTGCCATCTACCAGGCTGGCCATGCCCTGAGCCTCTTTGACGATAACCGGGCACGGCGTGTCGGTGACGTGCTGACCGTGGTGCTGCAGGAGAAGACCCAGGCGACCAAGAAGGCCACCACCAGCGCCAAGAAGTCGGATTCGGTGGCGCTCGACAACCCCACCCTGCTGGGGTCGGCCCTGCGTTTCGATACCCCCTGGTTGCCACACGGTCATGGCCGCTCCAATGGGCTTGGCGCCAAGCTGGGTTCGAAGCACGAGTTCAGCGGCGAGGGGGACAGCAGCCAGAGCAACAGCCTGAGCGGCAACATCACCGTGACCGTGGCCCGGGTGCTGCCCAACGGCAACCTGGTGGTGCGGGGTGAGAAATGGCTGACCCTCAACCAGGGCGACGAATACATACGCGTCAGCGGGATCGTGCGCCCCATCGACATCCGAGCGGACAACAGCATCCTGTCCAGCCAGATCGCGGATGCGCACATCGTCTACAGCGGCAAGGGCACGGTCCACGACGCCAACGTGCGCGGCTGGCTCGGCCGTTTCTTCGCCAGTGCATTGTGGCCGTTCTGAACGGCCCGGGAGAGCGGGATTATGACCGGCAAGAAAACGGGTTACCGGCGGGGCAGCCTTCTGTGGTGGGCCATCCTGGCCCTGGCCTGCAGCTGGCTTCCACCGGGGGTCCGGGCCGAACGCATCAAGGATCTGGCGACCATTGCGGGTGTGCGCGACAATCAGCTGGTGGGCTACGGTCTGGTGGTGGGGCTCAACGGCACCGGTGATCAGACCAGCCAGACCCCGTTCACAGTGCAGAGTCTGAAGAACATGCTCGCCCGGTTCGGGGTCACCATCCCACCCAATGTCAACCCCCAGCTCAAGAACGTGGCCGCCGTATCCCTGAGCGCGGTACTGCCGCCGTTCGCCAAGCGCGGGCAGACCATCGACGTGACGGTCTCGTCGCTGGGCAATGCCAAGAGCCTCCGGGGGGGAACCCTGCTGATGGCGCCGCTCAAGGGAGCCGACGGCCGGGTGTACGCGATCGCCCAGGGCAACCTGGTGGTCAGTGGGCTGACCGCCGGTGGCGCCGATGGCTCCAAGGTGACGGTCAACATTCCCAGCGTGGGCCGCATCCCCAATGGGGCCACCGTGGAACGGGAGGTCCACAACCCCTTTCTGGAGGGGGACTTCCTCACCCTGAACCTGTTCAGCCCCGATTTCACCACCGCCAATCGCCTGGCGTCGGCGATCAACCGCGCACTGGGTCCGGGTACAGCACAACCGGTGGATGGGGCCTCGGTACGGGTCAGCGCGCCGCGCCAAGCGGCCCAGCGGGTGGCCTTCATGTCGTTGCTGGAGAACCTGCAGGTGGCGCCGGGGGAGGCACCGGCGCGGGTGATCGTCAACTCCCGTACCGGCACGGTGGTCATCGGTGCCCATGTGCGGGTGATGCCGGCGGCGGTGTCCCACGGTTCCCTGACAGTCACCATCTCGGAACAGCCGCGGGCGAGCCAGCCGGCCCCGCTGTCCACCGGTACCACCCAGGTGCTCCAGTCGAGCCAGGTGAAGGCGGAGGAAGAGAACAATCACATGTTCCTGTTCAACCCCGGAGTGACCCTGAGCCAGATCGTGGCGGCAGTCAACCGGGTGGGGGCAGCGCCCAGCGACCTGGTGGCCATCCTCGAGGCACTCAAGGAGGCGGGCGCCCTGCACGCCCAGTTGATCGTGCTCTGAGCATGACGGTACCGGTCTACACCGATTTTTCCGGCTTCCAGGCCCTGCGACGCATGGCGTCGAGCCAGGCACCCGGGGTACGGCAGAAGGCGCTGCGCCAGGTGGCCGGACAGTTCGAGGCATTGTTCCTGCAGATGATGCTCAAGTCCATGCGGGCGACCACCATCGACGACAGCGTGTTCAACAGCCGCCAGGTGAGGTTCTATCAGGGCATGTTCGACCAGCAACTGGCCCTGAACCTGGCGCAGGGCAAGGGCATGGGGCTGGCCGACATGATCGTACGCCAGCTGGGGCATGGCGGGATGCTGGCAGGGAAGGCACAGGGTGCGGCGGTGGCACCCGCACAGGGAAGGCCAGCACGGAGGCCGGCAGCGGCAGGGACGCCGCGTACCACCGCGGGAACCACGGCACCGGCGCCGGCCGGGGTCGTGGAGCAGGGGGATCCGCCGGCGGCGTTGCCGACGTCGCCGGCGGATTTCATTTCCGCCCTGTTGCCGCACGCCCGGCGGGCGGCCGCGGCCCTGGGGACGGACCCGGGGATATTGCTGGCGCAGGCGGCACTGGAGACCGGTTGGGGACGCCACCTCCAGACCCGGGCCGGTCGGCCGGCCTACAACCTGTTCGGGATCAAGGCCGGTGGTGACTGGCAGGGCCCCGACTCCCGGGCGGTCACTCTGGAATACCGTGACGGCCGCCTGCGGCGGGAACAGGCCCGCTTCCGTGCCTATCCCTCGCCGGCAGCGGCCTTCGCCGACTACGTGCATTTCATCCGGGACGATCCACGCTATGCCGACGCACTGGCGGGCGCGGCGCGGCCAGAGACCTACGTGCGGGCATTGCAACGGGCTGGTTACGCCACCGATCCGCGCTACGCGGACAAGATCCTTCGCATCTGGCGCCAGCAGGTGCAGCCGGTACTGGAGCGGCTCAAGGCAGCGCCCCTGGTGGCCGATAGCCGGCCAGGGAAGATGGATACCGCCGGTGGAATGGCCCATGGCAGTAGGGCGGAGACAGGCTGATGACAGGGATACTCAACACGGCGACTTCCGGCCTGCTGGCCTACCAGCACGCGCTGGACACCATCGGCCACAACATCGCCAACGCGGATACCGAGGGTTACAGCCGGCAGCGGGTGGAACTGTCGGCGCGGCGCCCGCATCTCGGCGGCGTGGGTTACATCGGCAACGGGGTGCAGGTCGACAGCGTGCGGCGCCTGTACGACCAGTTCGTGACCGGTCGGTTGCGTACCACGGCGGCCACCAGTGCCCAGTACCAGACCTACAGCCAGTTCGCCGGCCGGGTCGCCGACGTGCTCGGCGATCCGCAGGCGGGTCTCGGGGGCGGCCTGCAGAGTTTCTTCCAGGCGGTACAGGGGGTCGCCAACGATCCCGGCTCGGTGCCGGCCCGGCAGCTGATGCTCACCGAGGGTGAGTCCCTGGCCAGCCGTTTCCAGTTCCTCGATCGCCAGACCCGTGATCTGCGCCAGGAGGTGGGACGCCAGCTCGACGATCTCACCGGCCAGATCACCGATCTCAGCCAATCCATCGCGGCCCTGAACAAGGACATCGTGGTGGCCCGTGGCAAGGGCGCGGGCCAGCCACCCAACGACCTGCTGGACAAGCGTGACCAGCTGCTGCAGAAGCTCTCCCGACTGGTCCGGGTCAGGACCGTGCCCCAGGACGATGGCATCGTCAATGTGTTCATCGGTAACGGCCAGGCCCTGGTGACCGGCTTCCAGTCGGCGCGGCTGGAGACGGTGGGCAACGAGTTCGACGCCACGCGCAAGGATGTGGTCTACCGGGTGGGCGGCAGCAGCACCCTGGTGACCGACAACCTGGTGGGTGGCCAGCTCGGTGGCCTGCTGGCCTTTCGCAAGGAGATCCTCGATCCGGCGCAGAACGCGCTCGGCCGCATGGCGGCCGTGCTCGGGGTCCGCTTCAACCAGCAGCACCGCCTGGGCCAGGACCTGAACGGCAACCCGGGTGGTGATTTCTTCAGTCTGGATGGTCCGGTGGTGGCCGCCAGCAGTCGAAACAGTGGAGCCGGCACGGTGACGGCAAGCTTCGATCCCACCGACATCTCCAACCTCACCACCCAGGACTACGTCCTCTCCTTCGATGGGACCAACTGGAGCATGCGGACCACCAGCGGCCAGGCGGTCGGCCTGACCGGCGCCGGCACCACGGCATCGCCCTTCAAGGTCGATGGCCTGAGCATCGTGGTAGGGGGTACGCCGGCCGCCGGCGACCGCTTCCTGATTCAGCCCACCCGGCATCTGGCCCGGGGCCTGGGGCTGGCGGTCCAGGACGTGAATGCCATCGCCGCCGCGGCGCCGGTGAGCCTGGGCGAGGTGACGGGTAGTGGTGGTACGGCCAGCAACGGTGGTGACGGTGCCTTCCGCCTGCAGTCATTGGCGCCGGGCTTCACCCCGCCCGCCGCCGCCATCACCTTCACCTACGACAGTACCAACAAGCGTTTCAGTTACAGCGATGGCGGCTCCGTCTCCGGCACCCTGGCCTACGATCCGGCACAGGACGCCGGCAAGTCCTTCACCGTCGCCGGGGCGACGTTCAGCATCACCGGCAATCCGGCCAATGGCGACCGCTTCGTACTGGCGGCCACCACGGGCAACGCCGGTGACAACCACAATGCCCGCGCCCTGGCCGATCTGCAGACCGCCCTGACCCTGGACGGTGGTACCACCAGCCTCCAGGGCGGTTATGCCCAGCTCATTTCGGACATCGGCAGCCGCACGCGCCAGGCCCGCATCAACGGCGAGGCCCAGCAGGCCATGTTCCAGCGTGCCCAGAAGGACCGTGATGCCATCGCGGGGGTGAACCTGGACGAGGAGGCCGCCAACCTGCTGCGCTTCCAGAAGGCCTACCAGGCCATGGCCCAGGTGGTCTCGGTGGCGGACAGCATGTTCCAGACCCTGTTGTCCGCGGTACGGAGGTGATCGCCATGCGGATCGGTTCGTTGCAGGCCTTCCACCAGGGGGTGAACGCCATCCTCGACAAGCAGGCCGACGTGCTCAAGACCCAGCAGCAGCTGTCCACCGGGCGGCGGTTCGCCAGCCCGGCGGATGATCCCACGGCCGCGGCCAGGGTGCTGGGGCTGGACGAATCGGTGGCCCTCACCCAGCAATACCAGCGCAACATCGAGCATGCCCGGGCCCGGCTGGAACTCGAGGACCGGGTGCTCGGCGGCGCCACCGACGTCCTGCAGCGGGCCCGGGAACTCACGGTGCAGGCCCTGAACGGTACCACCAGTGCCAGTGACCGTCAGGCGATCGCCAAGGAGGTGCGGCAGCTGCGTGACCAGTTGCTGGCGCTGGGCAATACCCAGGACGCGGAAGGCGAGTACATCTTCGCCGGCAGCCGGGTCCATACCCGGCCGTTCGCGGCGGCGACGGGTGGCGGTTACAGCTACAGCGGCGACCAGACCGAGCGCCGGCTGCAGATCAGCCGCTCGCGCCAGGTGGCCGTCGACGATTCCGGCTTTGCCCTGTTCATGAAGGTAAAGGCGCCGTCCGGCAGTGGCTACCAGGATGCCTTCACCACCCTGGACCAGCTGGCGTCGGACCTTGCGTCCGGGTCGGTGTCGGGGGATTCGCTGACGGCCATCGACAACGCCATGGGCAATGTCCTCCGGGTGCGGGCCCGCACCGGCGCCCGGCTGAACGTGCTCGACCGGGAAGGCAGCCTCAACGAAAGCCTCCTGGTCGGTCTCAAGGGCACCCGCTCGCGCCTGGAGGACGTGGACGTGGTGCAGGCGGCCACCCGGCTGAACCGGCAGATGCTGGTGCTGCAGGCGGCCCAGCAGGCCTTCGTCAAGACCGAGGGCCTGTCGCTGTTCAACTTCATCCGCTGAGGCAAACCGGCAGGCGGTGACGGTTTATCGTCGTCTTTCCGGCACCCCGTCCCTGCTCCGATCGTAACCCACTGAAAACAAGGCCATGCCCCTGCCTGGTATGGCTCTTGCTGTGTGTCCGTCCAGTCATTGGGCGTGCCCTGGACGGGGCATGCCGCCGAGCGGGGGTGCAGGATGCTGAACGACAAGGTGATATTGCTGACCGGTGGTACCGGTTCCTTCGGCAACAAGTTCACGGAACTGGTCCTGGCGCGTTATCAGCCGCGCAAGCTGATCATCTTCAGCCGCGACGAGCTCAAGCAGTTCGAGATGCGGCAACGCTTTCCCGAGGATCGCTATCCGGCGCTCCGCTACTTCATCGGCGACGTGCGGGACCGGGAACGCCTGTACCGGGCGTTCGACGGGGTCGACGTGGTGATCCACGCGGCGGCACTGAAACAGGTGCCCGCCTGCGAATACAACCCCATCGAGGCGGTGAAGACCAACGTCATGGGGGCCGCCAACGTGATCGATGCCGCCATCGACCGCGGGGTGAAGAAGGTCATCGCCCTGAGCACGGACAAGGCGGCCAATCCCATCAACCTCTATGGCGCCACCAAGCTCTGTTCCGACAAGCTGTTCACCGCCGGCAACAACTATTCCGGCAACCGCGATACGCGGTTCAGCGTGGTCCGGTACGGCAACGTGATGGGGTCCCGGGGCAGCGTGATTCCTTTCTTCCAGAAGATGCGGGCCACCGGGGTGCTGCCCATCACCGATCCCCGCATGACGCGGTTCTGGATCAGTCTGGGTGCGGCGGTGGACTTCGTACTGGAGAACCTGCAACGCATGCAGGGCGGCGAGATCTTCGTGCCCAAGATCCCGAGCATGAAGATCACCGACCTGGCCCGCGCCATCGCCCCCGAATGTGACTGGGAGATCGTTGGCATCCGCCCGGGCGAGAAGCTGCACGAGGTGATGGTGCCCGAGGACGATGCCATGCACACGGTGGCGTACTCGGACCATTTCGCGATCCTGCCGTCCATGGTGCAGGACATCGGCGCCTACGCCGCGGCCACCGGCGGCGAGGTCCTGGAGGACGGTTTTCGCTATGCGTCCGACAACAACGACCGCTGGTTGTCCATCGAGGAATTGCAATACCTGAGCGGTGTCGGGGAGGCCCGCTGTGTGGAATGACGCCCCAGCGGATCCCGCGCCCATCCCCTATGGCCGGCAATGGATCGACGAGGACGATATCGCCGCCGTGGTGGCGGTGTTGCGGTCCGACTGGCTCACCACCGGCCCGGTGGTGAAGCGGTTCGAGGCGGCCTTCGCCGCCACCACCGGCGCCCGACATGCGGTGGCGGTGTCCAGCGGCACGGCCGCCCTGCACGCGGTCATGGCCGGCCTGGGCCTGGGACCCGGCGACGAGGTGGTGGTACCGCCCATGACCTTCGCCGCCACTGCCAACGCGGCCTGTTTCGTCGGGGCGCGGCCGGTGTTCGCCGACGTGGACCCCGACAGCCTGTTACTGGATCCGGCCGCCGTGGAGGCGGTGATCACGCCCCGCACCCGCGCCCTGGTGGCGGTGGATTATGCGGGCCAGCCCTGCGACTACGCGCGGCTGCGGGCGATCTGCGACCGCCATGGCCTGGCGCTGGTGGCCGATGCCTGCCACAGCCTGGGGGCCAGCTACCAGGGGCGGCCGGTGGGCACCCTGGCCGACGTCAGCCTGTTCAGCCTGCACCCGGTGAAGCCGGTCACCGCGGGCGAGGGGGGCATGATCACCACCGACGATGCCGCGCTGGCGCGGTGCCTGCGCCGGTTCCGGCACCATGGCATCGATCGTTCCCACGAGGCCCGGGCCGCGGCCGGGCACTGGGCCTATGCCATGGTGGAACTGGGCTACAACTACCGCCTCAGCGAGTTGCACGCGGCCCTGGGGTTGAGCCAGCTGGGCAAGCTGGCGGCCTTCCAGGCCCGGCGCCAGGCCATCGCCGACCGCTACGCCGCGGCACTGGCGGACATGCCCGGGGTGCAGCCGTTGCACCGACACTCGGACCGCACCCATGCCTGGCACCTGTTCGTGGTCCAGGTGGCGGGGGAACGGGATGCCTGGTACCAGGCGTTGCAGGCCCAGGGCATCGGCGTCAACGTCCATTACTGGCCCGTCCACCTGCACCC
>JALWSQ010000207.1 GCA_026993645.1 Thiohalobacter sp. | reverse complement strand
GAGGCCGGGGCGGGCTGAGCAACGGGCGCGCCGACCGCGTAAGGGGCGAGGCCCCGCCAGCGGTGCTGGCGGGGCCTCGTGGACTGGCTCCCCGGGACGGGCTCGAACCGCCGACCTAGTGGTTAACAGCCACCCGCTCTACCGACTGAGCTACCGGGGAAAACGGTGGGTGATCATAATGAAGCGGGGCGGTTCCGTCAAACCCCCCGTCATCCGTAGTGGTGGCTCCCCCCATGATGCGCACGGCGCGTCCCGCGCCTTTGCGCATCCTACGTCACCCCCTCACCTGTAGGTTGGGCAAAGCGAGCGTGCCCAACAAAAACGTACCGTCAACTCTGGTGGTGGATCCCCCATGATGCGCACGGCCATTGATGCGCACGGCGCGTCCCGGGCCTTTGCGCATCCTACGCCTCCCCCCTCACCGCCCGGTCAGGCCGCCACCCCCTGGCGGTCGAGGAAGGCCCCGATACGCCCGACCGCCTCCTTCAGGGTGTCCAACCCCGTGGCAAAGGACAGCCGCAAGTGGCCGGGCGCGCCGAAGGCGGTGCCGGGGACCACCGCCACCCCGGCCTCCTCGATCAGGCGCTCGGCGAGCTGCAGGTCGTCCGCCACGTCCGGAATGGCCGCGATGGCAGGGCGCAGGTCCGGGAAGGCGTAGAAGGTGCCGTCGCCGGGCAGGCAGGTCACCCCCGGCAGCCGGTTCAGGGCATCCACCAGGTAATCGTGGCGGGCCTGGAAGGCGCTGCGCATCCGCGCCACGCAACCCTGGTCCCCGGTCAGTGCGGCGACGGCCGCGGCCTGGGAGATGGAGGCCGGGTTGGAGGTGCTCTGGGACTGGATCTTCTTCATGGCGGCGATGATCTCCGCCGGGCCGCCGGCGTAGCCGATGCGCCAGCCGGTCATGGCATAGGCCTTGGACACCCCGTTCAGGACCAGGGTGCGGTCGTAGAGATCCGGGCAGGCGTTGAGGATATTGACGAAGGGTTCGTCGCTCCAGCGGATGTGCTCGTACATGTCGTCGGTGGCCACCAGCACCCGGGGATGGGCCCGCAGCACCTCGCCCAGGGCCGCCAGCTCGTCGCGGTCGTAGGCCATGCCGGTGGGATTGGAGGGGCTGTTGATGACCACCAGCCGGGTGCGCGGCCCAAGGGCCTGCGCCAGCTGGTCCGGCGCCAGCTTGAAGCGCTGGGCGGCGTCGGTGGGGACGATGACGGGTTCGCCGCCGGCCAGCCGTACCATGTCCGGGTAGGATACCCAGTAGGGCGCCGGGATCACCACCTCGTCGCCGGGGTCCAGCACCGCCTGGGCCAGGTTGAAGAAGCTCTGCTTGCCGCCGCAGGACACCAGGATCTGGTCCGGCACGTAGGACAGGTCGTTGTCGCGCGCGAACTTGTCGATCACCGCCTGTTTCAGTGCCGGGGTGCCGTCCACGGGGGTGTACTTGGTCTGGCCGTCCCGGATGGCGGCGATGGCGGCCTCCTTGATGTGGTCCGGCGTATCGAAGTCGGGTTCGCCGGCCCCCAGGCCGATAACGTCCTGGCCGGCCGCGCGCAAGGCGGCGGCACGGGCGGTGATGGCGAGGGTGGGGGAGGGCTGGATCCGGCCCACGCGGGCGGAAAGAGGGATGCTGTCCAATCCGGTGTCCTGTTCAGGGTTGTCCGTCGTCGGAATCGGCGTGTAATAATACTGGAATCCCGTGGGAATGATCACCCCCCAGCGAGCCCCGCCGCCATGAACCGACCCTTCCGCCTCGAATCCCCCATGCAGCCCGCCGGGGATCAGCCCGCCGCCATCGAGGCCCTGGTGGCCGGTCTGGGGGATGGCCTGGCCGCCCAGACCCTGCTCGGGGTCACCGGTTCGGGCAAGACCTTCACCATGGCCCATGTCATACAGCGGGTGCAGCGGCCCACCCTCATCCTGGCGCCCAACAAGACCCTGGCGGCCCAGCTGTACGGCGAGATGCGGGGCTTCTTCCCCCACAATGCCGTGGAGTATTTCGTCTCCTACTACGATTACTACCAGCCGGAGGCCTATGTCCCGTCCTCCGACACCTACATCGAGAAGGACGCCTCGGTCAACGACCACATCGAGCAGATGCGCCTGTCCGCCACCAAGGCCCTGCTGGAGCGCCGCGACACCGTGATCGTGGCCTCGGTCTCCTCCATCTACGGCCTGGGCGACCCGGAGAAGTACCTCAGCATGGTGTTGCACCTGGTGCGGGGCGAGGAGGTGGACCAGCGCCAGGTGCTGCGCCGGCTGGCGGAGCTGCAGTACCGGCGCAACGACGTCGAGCTGCAGCGCGGCACCTACCGGGTGCGGGGCGAGCTGCTCGACATCTTCCCGGCGGAATCCGAGCGCGAGGCAGTCCGGATCGAGCTGTTCGACACCGAGATCGAGCGCATCCTCTGGTTCGACCCCCTCACCGGCGAGGTGCTGCGCACCGTGCCCCGGGTGACCATCTACCCCAAGACCCACTACGTCACCCCGCGCCAGACGGTGCTGGACGCCGTGGAGCAGATCCGGGAGGAGCTGCGCGAGCGCCTGGCCGAGTTGCGTGCCGCCGACAAGCTGGTGGAGGCCCAGCGCCTCGAGCAGCGCACCCATTTCGACCTGGAGATGATGCTGGAGCTGGGCTACTGCAACGGCATCGAGAACTACTCACGCTATCTCTCGGGGCGGGCCGCGGGGGAACCGCCGCCGACCCTGTTCGACTATCTGCCGGACGATGCCCTGCTGATCATCGACGAGTCCCATGTCACCATCCCCCAGCTCGGCGGCATGTACCGGGGCGACCGCTCGCGCAAGGAGACCCTGGTGGAGTACGGCTTCCGCCTGCCCTCGGCGCTGGACAACCGGCCGCTGCGGTTCGAGGAGTTCGAGGCGCGGGCGCCCCAGGCCATCTTCGTCTCCGCCACCCCCGGCCCCTACGAGGAGGAACATGCCGGCCAGGTGGTGGAGCAGATCGTGCGCCCCACCGGGCTGGTGGACCCGGCGGTGGAGGTGCGACCGGCCACCACCCAGGTCGACGATCTGCTGTCCGAGATCCGGCTGCGGGTGGCGGCGGAGGAGCGGGTGCTGGTGACCACGCTGACCAAGCGCATGGCCGAGGATCTGACCGAATACCTGGCCGAGCACGGGGTGCGGGTCCGCTACCTGCACTCGGACATCGATACGGTGGAGCGGGTGGAGATCATCCGCGACCTGCGCCTGGGCGAGTTCGACGTGCTGGTGGGCATCAACCTGTTGCGCGAGGGCCTGGACATGCCGGAGGTGTCGCTGGTGGCCATCCTGGATGCCGACAAGGAGGGCTTCCTGCGCTCCGACCGCTCCTTGATCCAGACCATCGGCCGGGCGGCGCGCAACCTGCACGGCAAGGCCATCCTCTACGCCGACCAGGTGACCGGCTCCATGCGCCGGGCCATGGACGAAACGGAACGCCGGCGGCGCAAGCAGGAGGCCTACAACCGGACCCACGGCATCACCCCGCGCAGCGTGCGCAAGGCGGTGGCCGACATCATGGAGGGGGCGGTGCCG
>JALWSQ010000206.1 GCA_026993645.1 Thiohalobacter sp. | reverse complement strand
GTTCGCAGCGGCCAGCGACCAGGAGCGGCGCATCGCCATGCAGCAGGCGGCCCGCCTCAACGAGGCCTACCGCGTGCTCTGCGACCCCCTGGCGCGGGCGCGCTACTTGCTGGAACTGCGTGGCCACCGGCCGGAGGACGAGCAGCAGACCCATCGTGATCCGGTCTTCCTCATGGAGCAGATGGAACTGCGCGAGGCGCTGGAGGCGGCCGAGACGGGGCCGGATCCGCTGGCGGCGGTGGCAGCGGTCATGGATCGCATCGCCAGCCGGTCACGGGAGGTGATGGACGAGCTGGCAGCAGCGCTGGCCGGCGAGGACGAGGCCGCGACCGCGGCGGCGCTGCAGGCGGTACAACGGCTACAGTTCTTCCGCCGGCTGGAAGAGGAGGCTGGGGAGCGGGAGGCGCGGCTGCTGGAACAGGGTTGACCCGGCCCGGCGGCGTGGACAGAGGATTGCACGGGAGCACAGAGGCCAGATGGCATTGTTGCAGATAGCGGAGCCCGGCCAGTCGGCCGTCCCCCACCAGCACCGGCTGGCGGCAGGCATCGACCTGGGCACGACCAATTCCCTGGTGGCCAGCGTGCGCAGCGGCATGGCCGAGACCCTGCCGGACGAGGAGGGGCGGCATCTGCTGCCTTCGGTGGTGCGCTACCGGCCCGATGCCCCGCCCCTGGTGGGGGCGGCGGCGCGAGCCGGCGCCGCGGACGATCCGCTCAACACCATCGCCTCGGTGAAGCGGGTCATGGGGCGGGGGGTGGAGGACGTGCGCCGGCTCGGCAACCGCCTGCCCTGCGAATTCGTACCCGGGGCGTCCGGCATGCCCCGTATCCGCACCGTGGCGGGTGACGTCAGCCCGGTGGAGGTGTCGGCGGAGATCCTTCGGGTCCTGCGCCAGCGGGCGGAACGAACCCTTGGCGGCGAGCTCGCCGGGGTGGTGATCACGGTGCCGGCCTACTTCGACGATGCCCAGCGCCAGGCGACGCGGGACGCGGCGCGGCTGGCGGGTCTGAACGTATTGCGGTTACTCAACGAGCCCACCGCGGCGGCGGTGGCCTACGGCCTGGACCGGCAGTCCGAGGGCATCATCGCCGTGTACGACCTCGGCGGCGGCACCTTCGATATCTCCATCCTGCGGCTGAACCGGGGCGTGTTCGAGGTCATGGCCACCGCCGGTGACACGGCCCTCGGCGGCGACGACATGGACCGGGCCCTGGCGACCTGGATCATGGAACAGGCCGGCATCTCCGACGATGCCGGGCATGGTCAGCTGCGCCGGCTCATGGACCTGGCCCGGACCGCCAAGGAGACCCTGACCGACGCGGAGCGGGTGCCGCTGCGGCTGGCACTGGACGATGGTGGGACCTGGGAGGGGGAACTGACCCGGGAACGGTTCGAGGCCCTGGTGGATCCCCTGATCGCCCGCACCCTGGCACCGGCCCGCCGCGCCCTGCGTGATGCCGGGCTGCGGCCGGAGGACGTGAGCGAGGTGGTCATGGTGGGGGGTTCCACCCGGGTGCCCCGGGTGCGGGCGCGGGTGGGCGAGTTCTTCGGCCGTCCGCCCCTGGTGGACATCGACCCGGACCGGGTGGTGGCCATCGGCGCGGCGCTGCAGGCGGACGTGCTGGTGGGCAACAAGCCCGACGAAGAGATGCTGCTGCTGGACGTGATCCCGCTGTCGCTGGGCATCGAGACCATGGGAGGGCTGGTGGAGCGCATCCTGCCCCGCAACACCACCATCCCCGTGGCCCGGGCCCAGGAGTTCACCACCTTCAAGGACGGCCAGACCGCCATGGCCCTGCACGTGGTGCAGGGGGAGCGTGAACTGGCCGGCGACTGCCGCTCCCTGGCCCGGTTCGAGCTGCGCGGCATTCCGCCCATGGTGGCCGGGGCGGCACGGATCCGCGTCACCTTCCAGGTGGACGCCGACGGCCTGCTGAGCGTGACCGCGCGGGAACAGACCCAGGGTGTGGAGAGCCGGGTGGAGGTCAAGCCCTCCTACGGTCTGGGTGACCGGGAGATCGAGGCCATGCTGCGGGATTCCATCGAGCATGCCGAGGACGATCGGGACATCCGCCGGTTGCGGGAACAGCAGGTGGAGGCGGAACGGGTGCTGGAGGCGCTGCGGGCCGCGCTGGCGGCCGATGGCGACCGCTACCTGGAGCCGGGTGAGCGAGCGGCCATCGAGGCCGCGGCCGCCGAGCTGGAACGGCGTGCGGCCGGTGACGATGCCGGGGCCATCCGGCGTGCCATCGAGGCGGTGGAGAAGGCCAGCGAGGCCTATGTGGCGCGGCGCATGAACGCCAGCATCGAGCGGGCCATGGCCGGTCACCGGCTGGAAGAATTCGAGTAGGCGGCAGGAGCGGCGGTACCCATGACCCGTATCATCTTTCTCCCCCACGAGGAGATCTGTCCCGAGGGCGCTGTGATCGAGGCCGAGCCCGGCACCACGCTGTGCGACGCCGCGCTGCAGAACGGTATCGAGATCGAGCATGCCTGCGAGAAGTCCTGTGCCTGCACCACCTGCCACGTCTACGTGCGCGAGGGCGGGGAGAGCCTGGATGAACCCGAGGAGACCGAGGAGGACATGCTGGACAAGGCCTGGGGCCTGGAACCGGATTCGCGCCTCAGTTGCCAGGTCCGGGTGGGGGAGCAGGAACTGGTGGTGGAGATCCCCAAGTACACCATCAACATGGTGAGCGAGGGGCACTGAGGCCGGCGGCTGTCTGCCGGGGACCGTTGCGAGCAAGAGGACCGACCATGGGACTGAAGTGGACGGACGTCAACGACATCGCCATCGCCCTGGACGAGGCGCACCCGGAGGTGGATCCACGTTATGTCCGGTTCACCGACCTGCACCGCTGGGTCTGCGACCTGGACGAGTTCGACGACGAACCCGGGCGTTCGGGAGAAAAGATCCTCGAGGCCATCCAGATGGCCTGGCTCGAGGAGCGTGACTGACGGCGCCACCGGGCCGATGGTTCCGGCCCTGCGCATTGTCCTCGGCGGTGTGCGGCGTTACACTGCCCGCGCCAGCAGATCGTTCGAGCCCGTTCCATGAACCCACCAGCCCGGCCCAACCTCCTGGATTTCGATCGCCCGTCGCTGGCGGCCTTCCTCCGGCAACGGGGCGAGCAGCCCTACCGCGCCGACCAGGTGGTGCAGTGGGTCTACCAGCGCGGCGAGGACGACTTCGGTGCCATGACCAACCTGTCCCGGGTGTTGCGCGGCCAGCTCGCCGACTGGCTGGAGATCCGCCTGCCGGAGGTCGTGGCCGACACCCCCTCCCGGGATGGTTCCCGCAAGTGGCTGTTGCGCCTGGCCGATGGCAACTGCATCGAATCGGTCTTCATCCCGGAACAGGATCGGGCCACCCTGTGCCTCTCCTCCCAGGTGGGCTGCGCCCTCAATTGCGACTTCTGTGCCACCGGGTACCAGGGCTTCAATCGCAATCTCGATACCGGCGAGATCGTCGGCCAGCTGCTGCTGGCGTGGCGCGCGCTGCAACGGCCGGGTCAGGGCCGGCGCCCCATCACCAACGTGGTGATGATGGGCATGGGCGAGCCCCTGGCCAACTTCGACAACGTGGTCAGGGCCATGAGGCTGATGCAGGACGATCTCGCCTTCGGCCTGTCACGGCGCCGTATCACCCTCAGTACGGCGGGGATGGTACCGGCCATGGACCGGCTCAAGCAGGCTTGCGACGTCAGTCTGGCGGTGTCCCTGCATGCGCCCACCGACGCGCTGCGTGACCGCCTGGTGCCCCTCAACCGCAAGTATCCCATCGCCGAGCTGATGGCGGCCTGCCGCCGTTACGTCGCCGGCGAGGCCCGGCGCCGGATCACCTTCGAATACGTCATGCTGGACGGTGTCAACGACAGCGAGGCCCAGGCCCGCCAGCTGGTGGCCCTGCTGCGCCCGGTACCGGCCAAGGTCAACCTGATCCCGTTCAACCCCTTTCCCGGCAGCGGCTACCGCACCAGCCCGCGGGTCCGCATCGACCGCTTTCGCGAGATCCTGCTCGGGGCCGGCATCCTGACCGTGACCCGCAAGACCCGGGGCGACGACATCGACGCCGCCTGCGGTCAGCTGGCCGGGCGGTTCCGTGACCGGACCCGGCGGCGCCTGGCGCTGGAGGCGGCGGCACGGTGAGAGGCGGCCGGTTCTGCCTGTTGCTGCTGGCCGGCCTGCTCCCGGCCGGTTGTACCACGACCCCGCCGGGGGGGGCCGCCCAGGCCCGCGAGGCGGCCCGCATCAACGTCGAACTGGGCGTGAAATACTTCCGCGCCGGGCGGCTGCAACTGGCGCAACAAAAACTGCTCAAGGCAGTGCAGCAGGATCCCGCCTCGGCCGCGGCACGGGATGCCTTGGGGGTACTCTACGAGCGCCTGGGCGAACCGTCCAAGGCCGATCGGGCCTTCCGCACCGCCCTGCGCCTGAATCCCAAGGGCTCGAGGACCCACAACAACTATGGTGCCTTCCTGTGCCGCCAGCGGCGCTGGGACGAGGCCGAGCGGGAATTCGACGCAGCATTGCGCGATCCGCTCTATCCCCACCCGGAACTGGTCCATACCAACGCGGCCCTGTGCGCGCGCCAGGCGGGCCGGCTGCGGGCGGCGGAACGCCACTTTCGCCAGGCCCTGGCCATCGATGCACGGTTCGCGCCGGCGCTGCTGGGGATGGCCCGGCTCAGCCTGCAGCAGAAACACTACCTGCGCGCCCGCGCCTTCCTGAGCCGCTACTGGGAGGTCGCGCGGCGCACGCCGGAGAGCCTGTGGCTGGGCATTCGCACCGAGCGGGCCCTGGGCAATCGGGATGCGGTGGCCAGCTACCGGCTGCTGCTGCAACGACGTTTCCCCGATTCGCCCCAGGCCCGGCGGTTGCAACAGAGGGAGAGGGATGACGGAAGCCGCGGAGACTGAGCCGGAGGCGGAAGGCGGCGGTATCGGCCAGCGCCTGCGCCGGGCGCGGGAGGCGCGGTCACTGTCCATCGAACAGGTGGCGGGTCAGCTGTTTCTCGATCGCTCGACCCTGGAACGGCTGGAGCGCGAGGATTGGGAGGCCCTGCCGCCGCCGACCTTCGTGCAGGGTTACATCCGCAACTATGCCCGGCTGCTGGGGCTGGATCCCGAGCGCCTGCTGGCCGGGTTTCATCCGCCACAGCCACCGCCCGCCCCGGGGGCGGGACGGTCACCGGCGCGCCGCTTGCAACCGGTCCTGGGCTGGCGGCCGTTGCTGATCCTGTTGGTACTGCTGCTGGTGCTGGGGCTCGCCTGGTACCTGCTGCCGCTGCTGCAACAGCGGCTGACCAGCGCCCGGGCGCCGGCCACTGGCGTGACCGTGCCGCCGGTGCCAGAGGCGGGCGCGGGGGCAGCCTCCGGGCCGGAGAAACCGCCGGTGAGCACGCCAGCGGCCCCGGCAGCCTCGTCCCCGGTCCCGGCCGGTGCGCCGGCGCCCGCGGTCGTCCCGGGATCCACAGCCGGGCCGGGCGCCGCGGGGGCAGGATCGTCCCCGGTGCCGGCGGCGCCAGTGCCCGCGGCGCCGACCGCCCCGGCGGCGGCATCGGCCTCCGCCACGACCGGTGTGCCGCCGTCCGAACCGCCGGCGGCCACCGCGGCACCGCCGGCATCCGCGATGCCGGCAGCGACGACCCAACCGGCAGCGGCATCCGGGCGGACGGTGCCCATCGAGCTGGATCTCAGCCAGGACAGCTGGGTGAGCCTGCGGGATGCCCGGGGGCGGCGCCTGGTCCACGGCCTGCTGCGCGCAGGCGGTCATTTCCGATACCAGGCCGTACTCCCGGTGGCGGTGGTGCTGGGCAATGTCCACGGCGTGACCCTGCAGGTGGACGGTCGTCCCTTTCCCCTGACAGGGTATAATCGGCGCCGAGTCGCCCGTTTCCGGATCCCGGTGGAACCCGCCGGGACGCCGGGACGCAGCGGCCCGTCCGACTGACCGGGCGCACGGGCGCCCAAATCCGAGTAACCCATGGCGAGATCGCCCAACAACATCCAGGCGGTCAGGGGAATGAACGACGTTCTCCCGGACCGGACCGCACCCTGGCAGTATCTCGAGCAGCGCCTGGCGATGCTGGCGGCGGCCTATGGATACCGCGAGATCCGTTTCCCTCTGGTGGAGCGAACGGCCCTGTTCCGGCGTTCCATCGGCGAGGTGACGGACATCGTCGAGAAGGAGATGTACAGCTTCGAGGACCGCAACGGCGAGAGCCTGACCCTGCGGCCCGAGGGCACCGCCGGCTGCGTCCGCGCCTGCATCGAGCACGGCCTGCTGCACCAGCGCCAGCAACGGCTCTGGTACCTGGGGCCCATGTTCCGCCACGAGCGGCCGCAGAAGGGCCGCTACCGCCAGTTCCACCAGTTCGGCGTCGAGGCCTTCGGCCTCGAAGGGCCCGACATCGATGCCGAACTGATCCTCATGGGGGCCCGGTTGTGGCGTGAGCTGGGGTTGCGGGAGATCCGGCTGGAACTGAATTCGCTGGGGTCGGCCGCGGCCCGCGCGGCCTACCGGGCAGTGCTGGTCGAGTACCTGCGTGATCACGAGGCGGATCTCGACGAGGACAGCCGTCGCCGCCTCGACAGTAATCCCCTGCGCATCCTGGACAGCAAGAACCCGGCCATGCAGTCCCTGATCGAGGCCGCCCCGCGCCTCAGCGATCACCTGGATCCGGCATCGGCGGATCATTTCGCCGGCCTGTGCCGTCACCTCGACGAGGCCGGGGTGGCCTACCGCGTCAATCCGCGCCTGGTACGGGGGCTCGACTACTACTCGCGTACCGTGTTCGAGTGGGTGACGGACCGCCTGGGCGCCCAGGGGACCCTCTGTGCCGGTGGTCGCTACGATGGCCTGGTGGCCCAGCTGGGCGGACCCCAGACCCCGGCCATCGGTTTCGCCATCGGCCTGGAACGGTTGCTGGGGTTGATGGAGGTGGAGGCGGTGGCGGTGCCGCCGCGGCCGTTGCATGCCTACCTGGTCGCCCTGGGTGAGCGCGCGGCCCTGGCCGCCGGCCCCACCGCCGAGCGTCTGCGCGATGCGGTGCCGGGTCTGCGGCTGCAGCTGCACTGTGGGGGCGGCAGCTTCAAGAGCCAGTTCAAGCGCGCCGACCGCAGTGGTGCCCTGGTGGCCCTGGTCATGGGGGACGAGGAGGCGGCGGCGGGCCGACTGGGCATCAAGCCCCTGCGCGAGGAAGGTGAGCAGGTCACCCTGACCCGGGATGAGGTCGCGCAGCGGTTGCGGCGGCTGGTGGCCGAAGACGGCATCAACTGACGACGAGGAAAGAGCGGTGGATACCTACAAGACGGAAGAGGAACAGGTCGAGGCCCTGAAGAAATGGTTGCGTGAGAACGGCAGTTCCATCGTCACCGGCATCCTGCTGGCGCTGGCGGTGGTGTTCGCGCTCAAGGCCTGGCTGGCCTACCGCGACCGCCAGGCCCAGGCCGCTTCCAACCTGTTCACCCAGGTGGTGGGGTCCGTGCAGACCGGGGCGCCGGACAAGGCCCAGGCGGCCTACGATGCCCTGATCAAGGACCACGGTGGCAGTCACTACGCATTCTTCGGTTCCCTGGCCATGGCCCACTACTGGGTCGATCAGGGCAAGAAGGACACCGCCCGCGCCCTGCTGCAATGGGCCCTCGACCATGCCGATGGGCCCGACGAGCAGGCCCTGGCCCACCTGCGCATGGCGCGGTTGCTGCTCGACGAGGGCAAGCTGGACCAGGCCGCCGATCTGTTGCAGGCCCAGGTGGCCAGCCCCTACGGCCCGCTGTTCGCGGAGCTGGAGGGTGACCTGGCACGGGCCAAGGGGGATCCGGAGGCGGCGCGCAAGGCCTATGACCGGGTGCTGGCGGCGGCGGGCGGCGATGCCAGTGCCCTGCGCCAGTTCGTCCAGGCCAAGCGTGACGATCTGGGCATCCCGGACACGGCGCCAGGGAAGGCCCAGTGACAGGGCGGCTGCGCCCCGGTCTGTGGGGGCTGGTGGTCCTGCTGCTGGCGGGTTGCAGCCTGCTGAGCAGCGAGAAGGACAATACCGAGCCGCCCGCCCCCCTGACGCCGATACGGCACGCGGTCCGGCTGCAGCGGGTCTGGCATGCCGACGCGGGCGCCGCCGTGCGCGAGGCCGCGGTGCGGCTACAGCCGGCGCTGGATGGCGGCCGCCTGTTCGCGGCCGGCCGTAAGGGCCGGGTCACCGCGTTCGACGCCGATACCGGCAAACGCATCTGGCGCCGGGACACCGGCCGGCTGCTCTCCGGCGGTGTCGGTGTGGGCGACGGCCTGGTCCTGGTGGGAGACAGCGAAGGCACGGTGATCGCCCTGGACTGGCGTGACGGCAGCGAGGTCTGGCGGGCGGAGGTGGGCAACGAGGTCCTGGCCCCGCCGGTGGTGCAGTCCGGCCATGTGGTGGTGCAGGTGGTGGGCAACCGCGTCCTGTCCCTGGACGCCGCCGACGGGCACCGGGAATGGCGCTTCGAGCGGGAGGCGCCGGTGCTGACCCTGCGCGGAACCTCGACGCCGCTGGCCGTCTCCGACGCGGTGATCGCCGGGCTGGCCGGGGGGCGGCTGGTGGCCTTGACCCTGGATGCCGGCCGCCTGGTGTGGGAGCAGGCGGTGGGGGTGCCCCGGGGGCGCACCGAGATCGAGCGCATCGTCGACGTGGATGCGCCCCCCGTGCGCTTCGGCAACCTGCTCTATGCCGCGGCCTACCAGGGCCGGGTGGTGGCCTTGGAGGGCAGGAGCGGGCGCATTCTGTGGGCGCGCAAGCTGTCCTCCCACGCCGGCCTGGCGGTGGACGACCGCCGGGTCTATGTCACCGGTGCCGACAGCCGTCTGTGGGCCCTGGACCGCCGTACCGGGGCCGCGTTGTGGAAGCAGGACGGCCTGCGGCATCGTCGTCTGACCCGGCCGGTGCCCTGGAAGGACTGGCTGGTGGTGGGCGACTTCGCGGGCTACCTGCACCTGGTGGCGCGCAGTGATGGCGCCTTGCGCGGGCGGGTCAAAGTATCCGGCGGGGGTATCGGGGCAGCGCCCCTGGCCGCCGGTGACCGGCTGTATGTGCAGGATCGCACTGGCGGCATCTCCGCCTACCGGATCGCCACGGGCGGTTGAGCCCGGTCGGTCATGGTTCCGTCCCGTTCGGACCTGCTGCCGGTGGTGGCCCTGGTGGGTCGCCCCAACGTGGGCAAGTCCACGCTGTTCAACCAGCTGACCGGCAGCCGGGACGCCCTGGTGGCCGACATGCCGGGCCTGACCCGGGACCGCCAGTATGGTGAGGTGCGGATCGGGGAACGGCCCTTCATCGTGGTGGATACCGGGGGGCTGGCCGAGGCCGGAACCGGCGTCGATGCCCTGATGGCACGGCAGTCCTGGCAGGCGGTGGAGGAGGCCGATGCCGTCGTGTTCCTGGTGGATGCCCGCGCCGGCCTGACCGCGGCGGACGAAACCATCGCCCGCCGCCTGCGCACCAGCGGCAAGCCGGTGGTGCTGGCGGTCAACAAGACCGATGGTCTGGATGCCGATCTGGCCAGTGCCGAGTTCCATGGCCTGGGTTTCGCCGACCTGGTCCCCATCGCGGCCGTCCATCGGCGCGGCCTGCGCACCCTGGTGACGCGGGTCGGTGCGGCGTTGCCGGACGTGGCAGCCGCGGAGGGCGCGGAGGCCCCGGCAGGACAGGACATCCGCATCGCCCTGGTCGGGCGGCCCAACGTGGGCAAGTCCACCCTGCTCAACCGTATCCTGGGCGAGGAACGGGTGGTGACCTTCGACCTGCCGGGCACCACCCGCGACAGCATCTTCGTGCCCTTCGAGCGCGATGGCCGGCACTACACCCTGATCGATACCGCCGGCGTGCGGCGCCGGGCGCGCATCGAGGCGGCGGTGGAGAAGTTCTCCGTCGTCAAGGCGCTGCAGGCCATGGAGGCGGCGGACGTGGTGGTGCTGGTGCTGGATGCGCGGGAAGGGGTGGTGGACCAGGATGCGACCCTGGCCGGCCTGGCGGCCCAGGCCGGTCGCACCCTGGCGCTGGCGGTCAACAAGTGGGACGGGCTGAAGGCCGGGCAGCGGGAACGGGTGCGGGCCGAACTGGATCTCAAGCTGCCGTTTCTGGCCTATGCCGAGGTCTACTTCATCTCCGCCCTGCACGGTACCGGTGTCGGCGAGTTGTTCGACGCCCTGGATCGATGCTATGCCTCCGCGACGGCGCGGTTTCCCACCAGCCGCCTGACCCGGATCCTGGAACAGGCGGTGCAGGCCCATCCGCCGCCCCTGGTGCGGGGGCGGCGCATCAAGCTGCGCTATGCCCACCAGGGGGGGCAGCGGCCGCCGGTGGTCGTGATCCACGGCAATCAGACCGAGCGGGTGCCGGACGGTTATCGGCGCTACCTGGCCAACCGCTTCCGCCAGGCCCTGGGCCTGGTGGGGACCCCGCTGCGCATCGAGTTCCGCACCGGCGACAACCCGTACCAGGGCCGGCGCAACGAGTTGACCGGGCGCCAGCGCCGGCGCCGCAAGCGCCTGCTACGGCATGCGCGCCGGCGTTGATGCGGGGTGCGGCGGCCCCGGTTGCCCGTTTCCCCGGCTACGGTATATAATCCGCCCGCAGGCCGGGCTGGATTTGCGGTGTGCTGCGGATCCAGGCAGTCCTGAACGAATCAGGTCGAGGTCAAGCCCCGGTTGCGGGGTTTTTTGTTTTCCGGGACCGGGCGTGGCCCGGTGACCGGGGAAAGAGTGGGCCTTGGGCCCATTTTTTGTTTGCGGGTTCGGTGCATGGAGATGGACGCCGCCGCCTGGCGGGCATTGCTGGAACCGGCCGTGGCGGCCATGGGATGCGAGCTGGTGGGCGTGGAATACCACCCGCGCGGTCGACACAGCCTGTTGCGGGTCTATATTGACCGTGAAGGCGGCGTGACGGTGGACGACTGTGCCGCGGTGAGCGAGCAGATCAGTGGTGTGCTGGACGTGGAGGATCCCATCCATGGCCAGTACAGCCTGGAGGTGTCGTCGCCGGGGTTGGATCGGCCCCTGTTCACGGCAGCGGATTTCGTGCGCTTCGCCGGGCACGATGTCCGGGTGCGGCTGCGCCTGCCGCAGGCCGGAAGGCGCCGCTTCGCGGGCCGCCTGCTGGGATGCGAAGACGGCGAGGTACGGGTCCGGGATGCGGCGGGCGAGCTGTTCCGGCTGCCGTTGGCGGACATCGAGGAAGCCAGGCTGGTGCCTGAATACGACTGAATGCTGGGCGGGGAGTTGGCTGCGATGAACAAAGAGATTCTCATGGTCGTGGACGCCGTCTCCAACGAGAAGGGTGTCGACAAGGAAGTGATCTTCGACGCGCTAGAGGCGGCGCTGGCGTCGGCCACGCGCAAGAAGCACGGGGGCGAGATCGACGTCCGGGTGGAGATCGACCGCGAGACGGGCGACTACCGGACCTTCCGCCGGTGGCTGGTGGTGGACGACGAGGACGAGAACTTCGAATCGCCGGCGCGCCAGGTACTCTACACCCGGGCCCAGGATCTCCAGCCCGGCATCCAGGTCGGGGAGTACATCGAGGAACCCATGGAATCGGTGTCCTTCGGTCGCATCGCCGCCCAGACCGCCAAGCAGGTGATCGTGCAGAAGGTGCGCGAGGCCGAGCGCCAGCAGATCGTGGAGGCCTACCAGGACCGCAAGGGCGAGCTGGTCACCGGCATCGTCAAGCGGGTGGAGCGGGGCAACGTGTATCTCGACCTGGGCGGCAACGCCGAGGCCATCATCCCGCGCGAGGACATGATTCCACGCGAATCGGTCCGCCCCGGGGACCGGCTGCGGGGCTATCTCAAGGACGTGCGCTCGGAGCCGCGCGGTCCCCAGCTCTGGGTGAGCCGGGTGGCGCCGGAGTTCCTGATCGAGCTGTTCAAGATCGAGGTGCCCGAGGTGGGCCAGGGGCTGATCGAGATCCTGGGAGCGGCCCGTGATCCCGGCATGCGTGCCAAGATCGCGGTCAAGTCCAACGATCCGCGCATCGACCCGGTGGGGGCCTGCGTGGGGATGCGTGGTTCCCGGGTGCAGACGGTTTCCAACGAGCTGGCCGGCGAACGCATCGACATCATCCTCTGGGACGAGGATCCGGCCCGGTTCGTCATCAATGCCATGTCGCCGGCCGAGGTGATCTCCATGGTGGTGGACGAGGATCTGCACAGCATGGACATTGCGGTGGCGGAGGACCAGCTGTCCCTGGCCATCGGCCGCGGCGGCCAGAACATCCGCCTGGCCAGCCAGCTGACCGGCTGGGAACTCAATGTCATGACCGAGGCCGAGGCCGAGCGCAAGAGCGAGGAAGAGGCGGAGCGTCTGCAGCAGCTGTTCATGGAGCAGCTGGACGTGGACGAGGAGGTGGCGGCGATCCTGGTGCAGGAGGGCTTCGGTTCCATCGAGGAGGTGGCCTACGTGCCGGCGGCGGAGTTGTTGCAGATCGAGGAATTCGACGAAGACATCGTCAACGAGCTGCGGGGCCGGGCCCGGGAGGCGCTGCTGACCCGCGAGATCGCCAGCGAGGAAGAGGCGGAGGCCCAGGCGCCGGCCGAGGATCTGCTGGCGCTGGAGGGCATGGACGAGGCCCTGGCCTGGGCGCTGGCCCGCCATGGCGTGCGGGACCAGGAGGGCCTGGCGGAACTCTCGGTGGACGAGCTGCGCGAGATCCAGGACATGGACGAGGAACGTGCCGCGGCATTGATCATGGCGGCCCGGGCGCCCTGGTTCGCGGCCGAGCAGCAGGGCTGAGACATCGATACGGAAAGGTAAGTGCTCATGGTGGATGTGACCGTCAAGGAATTTGCCAAGGTGCTGGGTGTGCCCGTGGACCGGCTGCTGGCCCAGTTGTCTGATGCGGGCATCTCCATCACCGGCGAGGAGGATACCCTGACCGAGGCGGAGAAAATGGAGCTGCGCAACTACCTGCACCGGCTCCACGGCGGAGGGAAGGACAAGGCCGCGGACAAGACCGAGCCCACGCGCATCACCCTCAAGCGACGCAAGGTCGGTGAGATCCGGGTTTCATCCGGCCGTGGCCGCCTGGGTGCGGGGACCAAGACGGTCAGCGTGGAGGTGCGCAAGCGCCGTACCTATGTCAAGCGGGCCACCCTGACTGCGGCCCAGGACCAGGCCGCCCAGGCCGCCGAGGAGGCGGCGCGTCAGGCGGCCGAGGAAGAGGCGGCACGCAAGGCCGCCGAGGAGGCCGCCGCCCGCAAGGCCGAGGAAGAGGCGGCGCGCAAGGCCGCCGAGGAAGAGGCGGCCCGCAGGGCCGAGGAAGAGGCGGCACGCAAGGCCGCCGAGGAGGCCGAACGCGAGGCCCGGGCGGAGAAGGAACTGTCGCGCAAGGAGCTGTTGGAGCGGCATCTGGCGGAGGAGAAGGCGCGGCTCAAGGCCGAGGAAGAGGCGCGCAAGGAACAGGAGCGGCTGCGCGAGGAGGAGAACCGCGCCAAGCGGCTGCTCGAGGCAGAACGCGGCAAGTCCCGTTACGGGCGGCGCGAGCTGCACGTGGCCACCGACAAGAGCGGCCGGCGCAGGAAGCGTGGCCGGGCCAAGGTCAGGACCATCACCGGCAGTGGCCAGCACGGCTTCGAGCGGCCCACCGCACCCGTGGTGCGCG
>JALWSQ010000205.1 GCA_026993645.1 Thiohalobacter sp. | reverse complement strand
GCCTCGGTATCGGGAAACGGCTCGACGAGTGCCAGTTCCGAGAGGGGTTTCACCGACGGGAGTGGGCGTGTCTGCGTTTTGCCCACACAGCCACCGTCCAACAGGGCCACGAACTGAGGCTCCGAGAGCGAGGCCACCGGAACATGGGCGATCAATACCTGTACCGGCCCCGGACAGGCAATCACATACCAGGCCCGAACCCGCTGCAATAGCCCATCGAGTGACCTGGGCAACCGATGCCCATCATCCAGCCGGCCCACCAGTTCCGACAGTGCCTGTTCCAGGAAAGGCAGCTCGCCCTGGTGGTGGCAGATCTTGACGAGCCCCACGATCAGGGCGGCCGTGATCGGATCCGGATACCATCGGTAATGACGGTCGTAGCAAGGGATATCCACGTACAGGATGTCGTCACCGATGCGCCGTAGGCCGTCGGGCAGGACACGGATCATCGACCGGACCAGGTCCACCAGCACCAACCCCCCGTGCAGCATGGCCGAAAGCGCGATCTCTGCCAGCCGGTCGGTGTAGGTGACCGGTCCCTGGCGGTAACGGGCCGACAGGTAACCGTGGAACGCGGTGCGCAGGGCCTCTATCTGCCCGTAGGCCCGAAACACGCCCGGCGTGAAGGGCGAAGGCTCGCGTGGCAGGCCGTTCTCCAATGGTGTTCGGGTCCAGCCGTGTTTTCGTTCGTACTCGGCCAGGCGTGCATGGAACTGGTCTCGACACAGCCGTCCCGGCAAACCTACCGCATCCGCCCACGCCCGCACGGCTTCCGCGGCCTCCTTGCGCAGCCGTGGCCGGTCGGCGGGTTGCGAGTCGTCGAAGGCCGCCTTGATGATTTCGTCCACCTTGATACGAATACGCGCTTCGCGTTCCTTGCGCCACCGGGCGCGCCGCATGGCCGGGCTTTCGGGCGCCACCAGTGGCGGGGCCTTGCGCACCTGGACAGTGCGGCGCGCCTCGTAGGGCAACAACGGCCGAAACCCGAGCGTAGCAAGCGCCCGATCGATGACATCCGCACACTGGCGCAGGATGTCGATCGGCGGCCGATCCTGGCGTACGCCCAGTGGATGCCAGGTCTCGCGTGTATGCCCGAGCAGGGCCGCGATCCAGGAGAACGGGATGCCCTGTTCATGGAGTGTCGTGGCAAACCACCGTCGGGGGAGATTGCGGTGCTGCTGGTCGGGGGCCACCCGCAGCTCCCCGGCCCGGAACCAGCGAAAGCCGGTCAGCCGGGGATGGAGAAAGAAGAACCGGGGCAAGCGGCTGGAGCGGCCAGCCGCCAGGGCGTCCACCGCCAGGGCGAGCGCGCCCCTGCGCTCGCCCAGCCCCCTGGCGCTGCGTGTCGCTATCCGGTGCAGGTGGGCGGCGAGCCCTGCGAGGTAGCGTTGATACTGGCCGAGCTGAAGAACCGCGAGTGCCGGTAATGCGACGAGGCGGTGGTCACGCACGTCATCGGTATGCTTATCGCTTATGATGACGAGGCGCTGCGCCAGATCGATGCAGCCCGGAATGCAGAATGCGCCATTGACCAGGCGGTAGCCGGTGGCGAAGTGCAGCAGGGTGACCGTGTAGCGAGTAAACCAGTTGTGGATGGTGGCGAGCGTATCGGGCCCAGGCCGGAGCGACCGGACGGGATCATCGCGCAGCGCCTCGACCAGCCGGGCGCAGGTGGCCGGTGGGGGCACATCAGCCCCCAGCGGCCAGTCGAGGGATTGCGATTCCGGATCGCTTAGGGGACAGGCATCCCCGAACAGGCCGGCGAGGGCCTTGCGGTAGGCCGCCGAGACCCATGCGACCGAGAACTGGATGTAGTGGATGGCGTTGGGTGGCTGCCAGCGGCCGGAACCGACCAATGCCCAGGCCGCCAGGGCGTCACCTGGGCCGGTCATGAGCTCCACGGCCAGGGCGCGGGTCAGGTGTCTGCGGGTGATACGGGGACCGGCCCGGGCACGGATCTGGTCCAGCAATGTCACAATTGCCAACAGCAAAGGCCGGTGCCCCGTTCCAGCGTCCTTCTTGATCCGTTGCCAGATATCGGGCCGGCACAGCCCCCTGACGAGGGCAGTGGGCAGCGGCAGCGTCACGGCCAGGCTGCCCCCCGTCGGCGCATTGGGCTGCCAGGGCACCTCGACCTCAAAGGCGCCGTTGTCGGTGAAGCGGAAACCGCCGTCTTTGCCGGCCAGTGCCGCGATCACCACTTCGACCTCCCGCCCCGTCGCGTAGCTCAACCCAAGGATCAGGGCAGCGGGATCCTCTGGATCCCGCTCCAGCGCCTCGAGAATGACCGCCGCAATGCCCCAACGCTCGGATGGCAACAGCCGCCGGATGTGGCGGTCACCGATCTCGGGAGCAGACGCGAGCCAGTAACGTGAACGAACGGCCGGGTTGTTCCCACCACGCTCTGCCTGTTTTTCTTGCACGAACCTAATTTATGTGAATCTACGAGCCATTGCCAAGGGTTTGTATATCCTGGGGTTTAGATAACATACCCCTATCACCCACCGGTGCGGGCTGTTGTCGTTGCGAAATCCATCCTCGAAAATCCACGATTGCCAAACCCGAGGTCATAATGGGCAACGCAGGACACGGATACTCTTAGAAAAACGCCGGAAAGACCGTGTGGGGAGGGGGTTTCTGCGGGTACCATGCATGCCGGACGGAACCGTCTCGATGGCGCGTTTTCCGAAGCACTGCCGATCGGAGCATGGATTGGTGCCGCAGTCGATGGGGGTGGTGGTCCGGAGGGTATCGACCCGCAAGATCGCGAAGATCACCGAGGACCGTTGTGGGCAGCGTCTTCGAGGTCGATGGCCTCGCGGCCGATGCAGGAGCGGCAGCAAGCCCGGCCCAAGGGTGGGGCTCAGACGCCAAAGGTGGAACTGTCCATTGAAGCGGGGTAAGTCCACTCAACCACGACCACTGAACGTCGATTGATGCCGTTAGCGCGTTTGCGTGTCGGCAAGACTGCTGCTAGCATTTTTGCGATGTTTTAATCGAGAACGCCAAGTGAGCGCAAAGGTTTCGCATCCATTTATCGTACTAGCCCTGGTTCTTATCGGGATTGCCGCGTGTGGTCCAACATGGGCAAGACCCGAGAAGGAGATGGAAGAAAACAATACCGGAAACCATGTTGCGGCAATACATGAGTTTCTCCTTCGAGCTGAAAAAGGGGATGCCGAGGCGCAAGTCAACTTGGGGCTCTTGTACGTTAACGGTCAGGGCGTAACACGGGACTATAAAGAGGCCGCCAAGTGGTTCCGTGAAGCCGCCAAACAGGGCAATGCCACCGCACAGTACAGCCTCGGCGTCATGTATGAGAACGGTCGGGGCGTACCCCAGGATTACAAAGAGGCTGCAAAATGGTACCGAAAGGCCGCCGACCAGGGTGATGCCGCGGCGCAAAGCAACTTGGGGTCACTTTACGCAAAAGGGCGGGGTGTTACGCGGGATTACAAAAGGGCAGTCAAGTGGTTCCTAAAAGCTGCTAACCAAGGTCTTCCCAACGCGCAGTTTAACATGGGTTTCATGTACCATCACGGTTGGGGGGTGCCGCAGG
>JALWSQ010000204.1 GCA_026993645.1 Thiohalobacter sp. | reverse complement strand
CCCTGGGTGTGGACTATGCCCTGGACAAGTCCACCACCATCTACCTGGCCTACTCGAGCACCAGCAACGATCCCCTGGCGACCTTCACGGCCAACGATTATGGCCATGGCCAGGCGGTAAATCCAGGTTGCATCAGTCATTCGTGTAATACGAACAATCCTGCCATTAGTGGCCTTGATCCCTCGTCCTTCTCCATCGGGCTGGTCTACAAGTTCGACGTCGGACTGGTCAAGTAATCCCGAACAGAATCTCACAAGGAGCACAACGTCATGTCGAAAGTCAGCAGACGTGAATTCCTCAAGCTCGGCGGCGCGGGCGCGGCCACGGCGGGGGCCGCGCTGGCCACCGGCGGCCTGGTGGCGCCGGCCACGGCCGAGGCCGGAGACAGCGGGCGGGTGACGCTGCCCTATCCGCACACCAAGGTGGGCAATGCGCACAAGCTGGCGGTGAACCGGCCCGTCCGGTTCAGTTATCCCGACAGCAGCTCGCCCTGCCTGCTCATCCGGATGGGGCACGAGGTCGAGGGCGGGGTCGGTCCCCACCGTGACATCGTGGCCTACAGCACCCTCTGTACCCACAATGGCTGCCCGGTGAGCTACGATCCCCGCACCCGGGACTTCAAGTGTCCCTGCCACTTCAGCGTCTTCGACGGCGAGAAGGCGGGGCAGATGGTCACGGGGCAGGCCACGGAAAACCTGCCCCGGATCATCCTCTCCTACGATGCCCGCAGCGGCGATGTCACCGCCGTGGGTGTCGATGGGCTCATCTACGGCCGCCAGGCCAACATCCTCTGAGGGGGTCAGCCATGAGCAAGTTCAAGGATCGTATACCACTGCCACCGGTCGATGCCCGGAAGACGAACATGGCCTGCCACTTCTGTATCGTCGGCTGCGGCTACCATGTCTACAAGTGGCCGGCCAACCGGGAAGGGGGCCGGGCGCCGAACCAGAACGCACTGGGCCTCGACTTCCGCCGTCAGCTCGGCGCCATGCAGACCATCCTCACGCCGGCCATGGTCAACACCATCGTCGAGGATGGCCGGGAATACAATGTCATGATCGTGCCCGACAAGGCCTGCGTGGTGAACAAGGGCCTGTCCTCGACCCGGGGCGGGCAGATGGCTACGGTGATGTACACGCCCGACGGGCCGGTGCGGGATCGGCTCAAGTATCCGCGCATGTTCACCGGCGACGACTGGGTGGACATCAATTGGGACCGGGCCATGCAGCTCTATGCCGGGGTCGCCAAGCGCATCCTGGATGCATCGGGCCCGGACCAGATCATGTTCAACTGCTTCGATCATGGGGGTGCGGGTGGTGGCTTCGAGAACACCTGGGGCACCGGCAAGCTCATGTTCTCGGCCTTCCAGACCAAGATGGTCCGGATCCACAACCGGCCGGCCTACAACTCGGAATGTCATGCCACCCGCGACATGGGTATCGGAGAGCTGAACAACAGCTACGAGGACAGCGAGGTCGCCGATACCATCATGTTCATCGGCGCCAATGCCTACGAGACCCAGACCAACTACTTTCTCGCCCACGCCTTGCCCAACCTGCAGGGGGGCACGGTGGAGAAGAAGAAGCGCTGGTTCAAGGGTGAGACCGTGGGCCGGGGCCGGGTGATCTTCATCGATCCGCGCCGCTCGCTGACCATCGCGGTGGCGGAACAGGCAGCCGGCAAGGACAACGTGCTCCATCTCCAGATCAAGCCGGGTACCGACACGGCCCTGTTCAACGGCCTGCTGACCTACGTGGTGGAGAAGGGCTGGATCGACAAGGCGTTCATCCGTAAGCACACCACCGGCTTCGACGCGGCGGTCAAGGCCAACCACATGTCCCTGCGCGAGTGCAGCCGCATCACCGGCATCCGCGTGGCCGACCTCAAGAAGGCCGCGGCCTGGGCCTACAAGCCCAAGGCCTCGGGTCACCGTCCGCGTACGGCGCACCTGTATGAAAAGGGCATCATCTGGGGTAACGACAACTACCGCATCCAGTCGGCTCTGGTGGATCTGGTGCTGGCGACCCACAACGTGGGACGGCGCGGTACCGGCGTGTGTCGCCTGGGGGGACACCAGGAGGGCTATGCCCGTCCACCCTATCCGGGTCCCCGGCCGGCGCCCTACATCGACCAGGAGATCATCCACGGCAACGGCAAGATGCTCACCGTATGGGGTTGTAATACCTTCCAGACCACGCTCAATGCCCAGCAGTACCGCAAGGAACTGTATCGTCGGGTCAACATCGTGCGAGCGGCCATGGCCAAAGCGCGCACGGCCAACATCGACGACCTGGTGGGTGAGGTGTTCGATGCGGTGGACAACCGTGGGGGCCTGTTCCTCACGGTGGTGGATCTCTATCCCACCAAGTTCGCCGTTGCCGGACACCTGATGCTGCCGGCCGCGCATCCGGGTGAGATGAATCTCACTTCAATGAACGGTGAGCGACGCATGCGGTTGTCGGAGAAGTTCATGGAGCCGCCCGGGGATGCCCTGCCGGACTGCCTGATCGCGGCGCGGATCGCCAACGCCCTCAAGGCGATGTACGAGAAGGAGGGTAACCATGCGATGGCCAAGCGGTTCTCCGGGTTCGACTGGAAGACCGAGGAGGATGCCTTCAACGACGGCTTCCGCAAGCCCAAGGGCATCGACAGCCAGGGCGGGGCGACCGGCTACCTGGTGACCTACGAGCGCCTGCGTCGCATGGGTAACAATGGCGTGCAGCTGCCGGTGAAGGAATACCGCAACGGTAAGCTCATCGGGACCGAGATGATCTACACCGACAACAAGTTCAGTACCAAGGACGGCAAGGCCCACTTCCTGCCGGCCCCTTGGACCGGACTGCCGGCGCCGGTGGAGGCCCAGCGCAAGAAGTACAAGTTCCTGATCAACAATGGTCGGGTGAACCATATCTGGCAGACGGCCTATCACGACCAGCGGATCGATTTCCGGCGGGATCGCTATCCCATGGCGCCCATCGAGATCAATCCCAAGGACGCCAAGGCGCTGGGCATCCAGTCGGGTGACGTGGTCGAGGTGTACAACGACTACGGGTCGACCTTCGCCATGGCCTATCTGGAACCGGACATGCGCCGGGGTGAGACCTTCATGGAGTTCGGCTATTTCAACGGCAATGTCGGTGACGTGGTGACCGACTGGACGGACCGGAACGTGGTGCCCTATTACAAGGGGACCTGGGCCAATATCCGTAAGGTCGGTTCCATGGAGGATTATCGCCGGACCGTTTCCTTCAAACGTCGTCGCTACGTGTAGGCCTCCTCCCCCACACGCCAGGGCAGACGTGACGTGCCTGGCCAGGGTCACCTGGCCAGGCCTTTTTTCCCGTGTCCCGCGTTCGTGTTGGGCACGCTCGCTGCGCTCGCTTTGCCCAACCTACGGGTGCCACGAATACGCCATGTGTGATACCCCGTAGGATGCGCAAAGGCGCGCAGCGCCGTGCGCATCGGATACCACCGTCGCCGTCGACGGCACCTTCTTTGTTGGGCACGCTCGCTGCGCTCGCTTTGCCCAACCTACGGGTGCCACGAATACGCCATGTGTGATACCCCGTAGGATGCGC
>JALWSQ010000203.1 GCA_026993645.1 Thiohalobacter sp. | reverse complement strand
CCCTACGCCCAGGCGGCGGCCGCCTCGCTGGTGAGTTCCTCGATGGTCAGTTCGTGGTTGGTGTAGATGCAGATGCTGGCCGCGATGTGCAGGCTCTGTTCGACGATGGTGCGGGCATCCAGGCGGGTCTGTTCCAGCAGGGCGCGGGCCGCCGCCTGGGCGTAGGGGCCGCCCGAACCGATGGCGATGAGGCCGCCTTCGGGTTCCACCACGTCGCCGTTGCCGGTGATGATCAAGGAGTTGTCCCGGTCCGCCACCGCCAGCAGGGCCTCCAGGCGCCGCAGGGCCCGGTCCGTGCGCCAGTCCTTGGCCAGTTCCACCGCTGCCCGGGTGAGCTGGCCCTGGTGCTGTTCCAGCTTGGCCTCGAAGCGTTCGAACAGGGTGAAGGCGTCGGCGGTGCCCCCCGCGAAGCCGGCCAGGATGCGGTCCCGGTACAGGCGCCTGACCTTGCGGGCGTTGCCCTTGAGCACCGTGTCGCCCAGGGTCACCTGGCCGTCGCCGCCGATGACGACCCGATCGCCCCGGCGAACCGAGAGGATGGTGGTACCGCGATAGGATTCCATTGACTGCTGTCGACCCGCCTCGTGGGGGAAGGCCCGCCATTGTACATCATTGGACCCGGGGCGGGGTTCAGCGCCGCCGCCGGGCCCGGGGGTGGGCCCGGTCGTAGACGGCGGCCAGGTGCTGGAAATCCAGGTGGGTGTAGATCTGGGTGGTGCCGATGTCGGCATGGCCCAGCAGTTCCTGCACCGCCCGCAGATCACCGCTGGACTCCAGCAGGTGGGTGGCGAAGGCATGGCGCAGCATGTGCGGGTGCAGGTGCCGCGCCAGGCCGCGCTCGCGGCGCAGGCGCTCCAGGCGCTGCTGCACGCTGCGGCGGCTCAGGCGGGTACCGCGCAGGCTGACGAACAGGGCCGGCTCGCCGGCACGGACCAGGCGGGCGCGCAGCGGCAGCCAGTCCGCCAGCGCCCGCCGGGCCTGGCGCCCCACGGGTACCAGGCGCAGCTTGTCCCCCTTGCCCCGGACCCGGACCAGGGCGCCCTCATCGCGCAGGTCCCCCAGGTCCAGGCCCACCGCTTCGGACAGGCGCAGCCCCGAGGAATACATCAGCTCGAACAGGGCCCGGTCGCGGATGGCGGCGGGCCGGCGCGGCCGCCCGTCCAGCAGGCGGGCGGTCTCGTCCACGCCCGGGACCTGGGGCAGGCGCCGCGGTGCCCGGGGGGCGCGGATGTCCAGCGCGGGATTTCCCGCCAACAGGCCGCGCCGGACCAGGTGACGGAACAGGGCCCGCAGGGCCGAGAGATGGCGCTGGATGCTGCGCGGGGCCAGTCCCTGGCGGTGGAGGCCGGCGGCATAGCGGCGCACGGCCTCGGCATCGACCTGGCGCCACGCGGCGACGGCATGGGTGTCGCACCAGCGGGCGAAGCGGCGCAGGTCACGGCGGTAGGCGGCCAAGGTGTGGGGGGAGCTGCGCCCGTCCTGGGCCAGGCCCTGCAGGAATGCGGCCAGCTGGGTTTCCGCCTCCGCGTCCATGGCGGGGGTCAGTCGCCGGTGGCTGGCCGCCCGCTGCCAGCCGAGCGGTCCAGGATGGCAGCGACGACCTCGCCCAGCTGGGCGAGGAACAGGGTGCCCATGTCGGGGGTGAAGTGCTCCGGCGAATGACTGCCGATGGCCAGCAGGCCATGGCGCGCCTCGGTCCCGAGGGGGATGAGGGCACTGGAGCGGACGGTCTCTGCCTCGTCTCCGTAGAGGAAGCGGGACTGGGCCGCCGTCAGCCGGCCGCAGAGCGGGTGGCCGGACTTGAGCAGGCTGAGGAAGATGCCGCGACTGGTCTCGTCCCAGCGCATGGGCCGGGCCAGCCCGCTGTCCAGGTCAGCGGCCAGATCGCCGGTGAGCAGCAGGACCACCCGTTCCGCGGCGAAGTCCGCCCGCAGGTGGCGGTGCAGCAGGGCCAGTGCCTCCTCCGCGCCGGCGGCGCCCACCAGGGCCAGGATCAGCCGTTGCATCTGTTGCTGCAGGCGGTCGTTGGCGTGTCCGGCGGCGATGAGCTCCGCCAGCTGCCGTTCCAGGCGCGCATTGCGTTCGCGCAGCAGCCGCATCTGGTATTCGACCAGGGAGATGGACCCCTTGCCACCCGGCCAGGGCAGCCGCAGCCCGGCCACCAGCGCCGGGTGCCGGGTGAGGAAGTCGGGCCAGGCTTCCAGGAAGGCCAGTACCTGTGCCTCGGTCACCGTTTCCGGTGCCGGTGGTGCCTGCTTCAGTGGTTGCCTGCTCATGGCTCGATCTGCCCCTCGAAGACCAGGATGGCCGGCCCCGTCATCCATACCGGGGCGTCGTCACCGTTCCAGCTTATCACAAGATCGCCGCCGGGCAGCCTGACCTGCACCTCTTCGTCGAGCAGCCCCTGGCGCCGGCCGACCACCACCGCCGCACAGGCACCGGTACCGCAGGCCGCCGTTTCCCCGGCGCCACGCTCATAGACCCGCAGGCGGATGTGGCCGCGGTCCAGGCGTTGCATGAAGCCGACGTTGACGCCGCGCGGGAAGCGGGGATGGGCCTGGATGGCAGGGCCCAGGGTCGCCACCGGGGCCTGGTCCAGGTCATCGACCTGCAGCACCGCGTGCGGATTGCCCATGGAGACCACGCCCACCTCGATCCGGCGGCCGTCCACCTCGAGCGGGTGGCTCGGCGCCGGAGCGGCGGCGACGAAGGGGATCTGCTCCGGCTCGAAACGGGGCGGGCCCATGTCCACCCGCACCTGGCCGTCGTCCAGCAGTTCCAGCTCGATCAGGCCGGCGGCGGTCTCCACCGGGATGTGGGTGGAGCGGGTCAGCCCCTGGTCGTGCACGAAGCGGGCGAAGCAGCGCGCCCCGTTGCCGCACTGTTCCACCTCGCCGCCATCGGCGTTGAAGATGCGGTAACGGAATTCGGCTGCCGGGGTGCGGGGCCGTTCCACCAGCAGCAGCTGGTCACAGCCGATGCCGCGACGGCGGTCGGCCAGCCGGCGCACCTGGTCCGGTGTCAGGTCCACCTGCTGGCGGATGGCATCGATCACGACGAAATCGTTGCCGAGGCCATGCATCTTGGCGAAACGCAGTTTCATGGGCGGTTCAGGATTCCGGCAGGCGGATCTCCGCCGCGAACAGGCCGGAAAGGGTCTCCCGGTGGCGCACCAGGTGGGCTTGGTCACCGTCCACCAGGACCTCCGGTGGCCGCGGCCGGGAATTGTAGTTGGAACTCATGGTGAAGCCATAGGCCCCCGCGGAGCGTACCGCCAGCAGGTCCCCCGGCTCGATGTTCAGCGCCCGGTCCTTGCCGAGGAAGTCACCGGTTTCGCACACCGGTCCGACGATGTCGTAGTGCCGCACCGGTTCACCCGCGCGCGGCACCACCGGGACGATCTCCTGCCAGGCCCCATAGAGGGCGGGGCGCAGCAGGTCGTTCATGGCGGCATCCACGATGGCGAAGTGGCGCGCCGGGGTCGACTTGAGGTATTCCACCCGGGTCAGCAGGATACCGGCATTGCCGGCGATGGCGCGGCCCGGCTCCAGGATCAGCTCCAGGTCCCGGTCCCGCAAC
>JALWSQ010000202.1 GCA_026993645.1 Thiohalobacter sp. | reverse complement strand
CGTGTTCTCGGTACATTGTCACAACGACCTGGGCCTGGCGGTGGCCAACTCGTTGTCGGCGGTGCTCAACGGGGCGCGCCAGGTGGAATGCACCATCAACGGCCTCGGCGAGCGGGCCGGCAACGCCGCCCTGGAAGAGGTGGTCATGACGGTCCGCACCCGCCAGGACATCTTCCCCTGCCACGTGGACCTGGATACCACCCAGATCGTGCCCTGTTCGCGGCTGGTGGCCAGCATCACCGGTTTCCCGGTACAACCCAACAAGGCCATCGTCGGTGCCAATGCCTTCGCCCACGAGTCGGGCATCCACCAGGACGGGGTGCTCAAGAGCCGCGAGACCTACGAGATCATGCGTGCCCAGGACGTGGGCTGGACGGCCAACCGCATCGTGCTGGGCAAGCATTCCGGCCGCAACGCCTTCCGCACCCGCCTGGCGGAGCTGGGCATCGAGTTCGAGTCGGAGGAGGCGCTGAACGAGGCCTTCGCACGCTTCAAGGTGCTGGCGGACAAGAAGCACGAGATCTACGACGAGGACCTGCAGGCGCTGGTGACCGAGGCCGGCCTGGAATCCGAGCACGAGCATTTCCGCCTGGTGTCGCTGCGCGTCTGCTCCGAGACGGGTGAGACACCGGAGGCGACGCTCACCCTGTCGGTGGCCGGCGACGAGGCCCAGGCCACGGCCGCGGGCAGCGGGCCGGTGGATGCGGCGTTCCGCGCCATCGAGGAGGTGGTGCACAGCGACACCGAGCTGCTGCTGTACTCGGTGAACAACATCACCACCGGCACCGATTCCCAGGGTGAGGTCACGGTGCGGCTGGAGAAGGGCGGGCGCATCGTCAATGGCCAGGGGGCGGACACGGACATCGTCATCGCCTCGGCCAAGGCCTACGTCAATGCCCTCAACAAGCTGTTCGAGGCCCAGGACCGCGCCCACCCCCAGCGGGGTGAGGTTTAGGCGCCTGTCCATGGCCCTTTCCGCCCGTCAGCTGGCCTGTCTCGAGGCCATGGAGATCACGGCCTGGACGCTGCGCCATGCCGGGACGGAGGGACCCGCGCCGGTGCAGGCAGCGCGCGTGACGGCGGCCCCGGAACCGGCCGTGGAAGCCGCTCTGGAACCGGTGGTGGAGGCCCCGGTGCCGGCATGGGACCGGTTGCGGGCCGAGGTCACCGGCTGTACGCGCTGCCCCCTGCACGAGAGCCGGACCCAGACCGTGTTCGGCGTGGGTGACGAGGCGGCGGACTGGATGATCGTGGGTGAGGCACCCGGGGCCGAGGAGGACCGGCAGGGCGAACCCTTCGTCGGCCGTGCCGGCCAGCTGCTGGACAACATGCTGCGCGCCATCGGCCTGCAGCGGGCCCAGGTCTATATCGCCAACATCCTCAAGTGCCGGCCCCCGCGCAATCGGGATCCCCAGCCGGAGGAGGTGGCCGCCTGCCGCGCCTACCTGGAGCGCCAGATCCAGTGGGTACGTCCGCGGATCATCCTGGCGGTGGGGCGGGTCGCGGCCCAGAATCTGCTGCAGACCACCCGGCCCATCGGGCGCCTGCGCGGTCGCGTGCACCGCTATCCCCATGTCGATGCACCGGTGGTGGTGACCTACCATCCCGCCTACCTGCTGCGTTCACCGGGCGAGAAACGCAAGGCCTGGGCCGACCTGCTGCTGGCACGAGAGGTGGCGGGCAGGCAGGGTGTGGCGCCGGACCAGGCCGATGAGCGCCCGGGCGCATGATCTCGCGGCGCGGCTGCGCCCCATGGTGCGGGCCGATGTGCCCGAGGTCATCGCCATCGAACGGGCGGCCTATCCCTTTCCCTGGACCGAGGGCATCCTCTACGACTGCCTGCGAGTGGGGTACCAGTGTTGGGTGCTGGAGCGGGGCGGCCGCATCGAGGGCTACGGCATCATGAGTCATGGGGCCGGCGAGGCCCATATCCTCAATCTCTGCATTCGACCGGCCGCCCAGCGCCAGGGGTTGGGCGAACGCCTGTTGCGCCACCTCATGGCCGAGGCGCGGCGGCACGATGCCGACACACTGCTGCTGGAGGTCCGGCCTTCCAACGAGGCCGCGCTGCGCCTGTACGGGAAACTGGGCTTCAGCCAGGTGGGCCAGCGGCCCGATTACTACCCGGCGGAGGGGGGGCGTGAGCACGCCCTGATCCTGGCCCGTGCCCTGGTCTGATGCCATGGCATCCACCCGCCTCCTGCTCTGCTCCGATCTCGATCGCACCCTGATCCCCAATGGCCCGCAGCCCGAGTCGCCCCGGGCCCGTCCCCTGTGGCGGCGGCTGTGCGCCCGTCCGGAGGTGGCCGTGGCCTATGTCAGCGGTCGCGATCTCGGGCTGATCCAGGCGGCGATCGATGACTACGGCTTGCCGCTGCCCGATTTCGCCATCGCCGACGTGGGGACCAGCCTGTACCGGCGGGAGCAGGCGCGCTGGGTGCTGGAACCCGGCTGGTCCGAGGAGATCGCGGCCGACTGGGCCGGCTGGTCCTCGGCCGACCTGGCAGACCTGTTCCGGGACTGCCCGGAGCTGGAGTTGCAGCCACCCGAGTGCCAGAAGCGCTTCAAGCTCAGCTACTACCTGGCACCGGGCCCGGCGCCGGGGCCCCTGCTGGAGCGGATGCGGGCGCGGCTGGACGACCGGGGCATTCGCGCGGCCCTGGTGTGGAGCATCGACGAGGTGGCGGGGCGCGGTCTGCTCGACCTGCTGCCTGCCGGGGCCACCAAGTACCATGCCATCGAGTTCCTGGTGCGCCGGGGCCGGTTCTCCGCCGACCGCACCCTGTTCGCGGGCGACAGCGGCAACGATCTGTCCGTGCTGGTCAGCCCGTTGCGGGCGGTGGTGGTCGCCAATGCCCTCCCGCAGGTGAAGGCAGAGGCCATGCGCGAGGCCATGGCCCGCGGCATGGCCGACCGCATCTACGTGGCACGGGGCGGCCTGCTGGGCATGAACGGCAACTATGCCGCCGGGGTGCTGGAGGGCGCGGTCCACTATTTTCCCGAGGTCGAAGGCTGGCTGCGGGAATGATAGGATAGGCCGTCATGTCTTCCGTGAACGAATTGCGCGACGAAGTGGCGCGGCGCCGCACCTTCGCCATCATCTCCCATCCCGATGCCGGCAAGACCACCCTGACCGAGAAGCTGCTGCTGTTCGGCGGTGCCATCCAGCTGGCCGGCACCGTCAAGGGGCGCAAGGCCGCGCGCCATGCCACCTCGGACTGGATGGAGATGGAGAAGCAGCGCGGCATCTCCGTGACCTCCTCGGTGATGCAGTTCCCCTACCGGGACTGCGTGGTGAACCTGCTGGACACGCCGGGGCACGAGGACTTCTCCGAGGATACCTACCGTACCCTGACGGCGGTCGATTCGGCATTGATGGTGATCGATGCGGCCAAGGGGGTGGAGGAGCGCACGGTCAAGCTGATGGAGGTCTGCCGCCTGCGGGACACGCCCATCTTCACCTTCATCAACAAGCTGGACCGGGAGGGCCGTGATCCGGTGAGCCTGCTGGATGAGGTGGAGGCGGTGCTCGGCATCGCCTGTGCGCCGGTCACCTGGCCCGTCGGCATGGGCCAGCGCTTCCGCGG
>JALWSQ010000201.1 GCA_026993645.1 Thiohalobacter sp. | reverse complement strand
GCCTCTACCTGGGCGAGATCCGGCACAAGGACAAGTGGTACCCGGGGGAACACCAGGCCATCATCGACCAGGACCTGTGGGACAAGGCCCAGGCGATCATGGCGCAGGACCGCGGCCGGCGCGCCGCGGACTGCAGGCGCAAGACGCCGGCGCCGCTCAAGGGGCTGCTCTATGGCCCCGACGGCAAGGCGATGACGCCCTCCCACACCCGGCGGGGCGACAAGATCTACCGCTACTACGTCACCCACACCGCCAACAAGAAAGGATACGAGGAGTGCCTAGTGCGCCTGGTGCGGGCCGGTGACATCGAGGGGATCGTCTTCGACCAGATCAAGACGATCTTCAGGAATCCCGCCATGATCGTCAGCACCTGGAAGGTTGCGAACACGCTCGACGACGGCATCACCGAGGACGAGGTGCGCGAAAGCCTGCAATCCATCGAAGCCGTCTGGGATCACCTCTACCACAAGGAGCAGGCCCGGCTGCTGCAGCTCTTCATCGAGCGCATTCGCGTGAAGCCTGACGGCGTCCACATCGACATCCGCACCTGCGGCATCAACAGCCTGGTGCTGGACCTCAAGGCCGCGGCGCGCGAAACGAAGGAGATGACGGCATGAGACCCCGAATCAACCTGAGCCGTGACGGCAAGCGGATCGAAATCTTCATTCCAGCCCGGCTGGCGCGCAACGCCGGCCGCAAGACCATCCTCTCGCCCACCGGGCAGCCGGTGAACCCGGACCGAAACGAGGAGGCGGACGTGACCCTGCTCAACGCCCTGATCCGGGCCCACCGGTGGAACCGCTGGCTGGCCAGGGGCAAGTACGAGAGCGTCAAGGAACTCGCCGCGGCCGAGGGCATCACCAGCGCCAGCTACGCCTCGCGGATCCTGCGCCTGGCCCTGCTGGCCCCCGACATCCAGGAAGCGATTCTCAACAGCACCCACCCGGCGCACCTGACCCTGGCCGACTTCATGGATCCATTCCCCCACCTATGGGAGCTGCAGCGGAAGCAGTTTGGGTTCTGAACTACTCCAAGATCACTCATCTCTATAGGGATCCATTACGCGACTATGCACGAACCGCAACAATCTTCCCCCCAGCGGACTCGATAGCGTCAAACACCAAGGCCCGCACATTGTTCAGGAACTCTGATGCCTCTCTTGATAGCTCCACACCAGGGATTGGAGCCGCCGTCTGGTAGATATCCCGTAGATGACGAGCCCTCTCGTAGGATGATCCACGACCCGCGTGTTCAAAGGCTTCCGACCATTCTTTCAAATGTTCGTTGATAAGCCTTTCCATCGCCAATGAATGAAGTGCCTGGAAGACTTCGCTCCGAATCTGGTCAATGGCCTCCGACTCTTCCGCTTCATTCTGGCCATGTGGCTCCCACGCCACCGGCCTGTCCAGAAAGCGGGAAATGCCTTCGCTGAGACGTGCTATTAGCTCTGCGACAGGCCGCAGATAGTCATACTCCACACCGCCCATTCTCGCTACGCGGCGTGTCAAAGCCTTGATCCTAGTCCAGTGCTCCTTAGGTATTCCTTCTTGGGGTTGATAGCCGAGTCGGGCGTTCCACAATGTCTGGAACTGTCGTGCTGCATCTTGCACTGCGTAGTGCAAACTTGCCGGGTCATATACAGGCGCAGCGGATGGTGCCTCACCGGGAACAATTGAGTTCCGGAAAAACTCAATCATCCTCGTCATTTCTGAAATTACTACTTTTAGTATCTTGGATGGTATCTTGGATGCCGGCTTATCCAACCCACCAAGCATGAAACAGCGATCCTCCAGGCTCATCTCCATGCTGTTGACAACCGAATCTCCAACGGTTGTTCTCATCGAATTGAGCGCGTTGGCGACAGACGCGAGAACATGATCTCGCTTATCTTTAAGCCCACGAAAATTTGGCCCGTCAACCAGATCGAAATGCGTAAACGCGATGGCCAATTTCTCCTGATACCCGCTTGTTGCTACCGATCGCAAGACAGACAGTGGTGCCGCCTGCATTGGCTGTTCAGCGTTATCCACTAGCAAGATGACATCAGCCATTTGGTACCTTCTTGTGAAACGAGTCGATACCTCGGCCACGGTTTCGGTAACGTGCCCAAGGCCTTCGCCATCCATGAGGACGAGCCCTTTGTTGTTACCAAGCTCTTCGGATTGGAAGGGGCCTTTAACGCGAATCCCTTGTACGAGAGGGGTCAGCAACCTTCCAAAAGCAGGAGCATAGTTACTGGAGAACCATCGCACATAAGCGATGAACTCGCCTCTATCCTCGGTTTCGAAAACCCATCGTTCCGGCCATTTTCCCTTCCTCCTCAATTCCCCGGCAGGGAGCCATTCGAAACGCACCAGAATCTCGCGAATGACATCGTCAACCAGGTCATCATATCCGGGCATCTTTTCGAGAATCTCATCGAAATAATCCAGCACCAGATCGAGCTCATCTCCTTTAAGCTCCAGTACGTTCTCTCCCCACTCGTTGGATACGGCGTCAATGGCGTGACGGGCAATCTGGCGCAGTTGTTCCACATAGCCCTCCAATTTTTCCTGCATTGCACGACGTTCTTCGACAGACGGGTATAATGTATCGCCGCTGTCACCGGGCACCTGCTCATCGCTATAGATTAAATCCGGTTCCTCGAAACTCCAGACATCGTCTTCAGACTCCGAGGACTCTTGGCTCCAAGTGCCGAGCACATAGCCCAGGCGGAACCGCTGCTCCTTATGATTCAAGAACTCCTTCGCTATCTTTTCGTTGGATTCCTGGCGCCAGACTGCTCTGCACGCCTGTTCAATGGACTCCTGAATATAGGTCCGCACGGTTCTTTCCGGGAAAAAGGTGATCACTGCTTTGAAGGGGGCATCATCGATAATTACCTCGATATCCGATATCGTGGTTTTTCCCGTTGACGTAGAGGGGAATCTGTCTCTCTCAGGATGTGAACCAATCAGGTGCCTCAACAACGACGTCTTCCCTGCGCCTGTTGTCCCGAGGAAAAGGATTTTCGCGTAACCATCTTCACTAGATGGAAGCGGGATGACTTCATCTCGAATCTCCCACGGATCGACTTCAGCATCTGCGGTCATAGGGTCATAAAAGGCATCGACAATCACTTTCGAGAAACGACGTTCTGCACGGCTTTTTTGGCTGAGGCTCCAGTACGATTCATCCCCAAGAAGCTCGTTCATTTCCGACACCAACTTGTCAGCCTCTGCCTCATCGCTGGTGCCAAGCCCCCTCCTGACCTTTATTCCGCTACTGCTAGTCGGGTCTTTTTTCACAACTGGATGCCGGAACGAAATTGCCCATGCATTCCTCCCTTGCGTGCGCGACTTTGAGGCGGTGTAGTTTCTGCGAGTCATGATTTGCTCTCCCGTCAATGGCGATCCAATGTTGTACCACGTTGTACCAATGGGACCTTAGTCGCCTTGATGCGTCTTGTCAAGGAATTCGGTACAACGTGGTACAACCACGGGGTTGCATCAACAGAGAGTGTGTACTATACAGTACACATGCTATTCGGTGAGTACGTTCGAAAGAAGCGCGAAGCTCTGAAAGCAACCGATCGCCGTTTTTCGGTCCGGCAGGTTGCCCAGCGGATAGGTGTGGAGCCGGCCTACCTGAGCAAGATCGAGCGAGGGGACGTTGCCCCTCCATCGGAGGCAAAGATCCGCGCATTGGCCAATGAGCTTGGTGAGGACCCGGACGTACTACTGGCCTTGGCCGGCAAGGTTTCCTCGGACTTGCTGGAGATCATCCGCAAGCGTCCGCAGCTTTTTGCGGAGTTGATACGGGAGCTTAAGACCCTTCCCGACCACGCCATTCTCCGAGTGGTGAGAGAAGTCAGAGACGGCGACTGGTAACCAAAGGAGGAAATACCATGATCGAGCTGATCAATAACGCCCTGGTCTTCCGTTTTCCGGAAGTCCATTCAGAGGCCACCTGTACCATCGACTTTCAACGCACACTCAGGATTCCAGATGACAACCGGGAATACCCTCTGCCTCCAGGTCTTGGACGTTTTCCAGTGGAGCATGTGGACGACTTTGCCGACCGCCTCCCGGAGTCATGGCGACAGCATGGAGGTGTAATGATCCCCATGTATCAGTCGGAGGCCATGTGGATCAACTTCTCAGGGGACTACCCCTGTGCCGTGAAGATCGCCGCCGGCAAAATCAATGCTGTTTCAGGAAATGCGTGGACCAACGAACTGGGAAATAACCCGCAGGATTACGTTGTCATTCCGGACCAGCCTTGGCTTGATGGTTTCAATGTTTCCGAGGGTCATATCCGGCAATTTGTAGCAATGCCACTGGGTGAGGGGTATACAGCGGAAGAGCAAATCACGGGCGAAGCACAACATGGGGGGCTTCAAATCATCGTTTATCCAATGAAGCCAGAGGCCTATGAGCAGTACCGCTCACGAAAACAGATGGTAGTGGAAGATCTATGCTGTTACAGCCTGAGCATGGATATGGACATGGGATTGGCCCCTGGCGGCTTGATGAAGCAGAAGATCTATGAGGATGAATACGGCATCGATAGCTGGGACCAGGAACACGGTTCCCGCTGTTTCGTTCACATTGCCAACAGTGCAGTCTATGAAGCCATCGTGGGTCGCAGGCCACCCCATGAACCACCCACGGCCGAAAAATATACAGCGGCCGGCTTGCCGTGGTTCGACTATTACGCAGAGACGAAGGCCCTCGAAGGATCAAGCATATTGGGTGGGCTTACTAGCCTAGCTGCGAAAGTGATCGAGAAAACAGGAAAACCACTCCATGATAATGCTCCGGTGGACCCAAAACTCGTTAAGCAGATCCACAGTAAGAACACAGTTCGTGAAGGGGAATTCTGATCAACCAGTGAAACATCCACAGGTTAGTTAATCTCGGTACCGACATTGGTATTCTTGAATAAGCGTCCCGCTGGTTCGCATGGAGCCGGCGGGGCCAACCGCGAGAATCGAACATACCCATACAGAGTTCCGCAACCTATTGATCTCACTACTGTGGCCAAGCATCACAACAGCACTTGAGAGGTACGCTTCCGAGGGGTGGTGGCAGAGAATGTCGGCCCAGGAGAGAACCAGAGCGGGATAATGGCGGGATGGCGTGGCAAGCCCGAGGTGCGTTTGAGGGGCCGGAAGGCCCGGAACGACGGGGCTGCGGGCACAAAAAAGCCGGCTTCAGAGAACCGGCGTTTTCGTGTATTGGCGGAGAGGGAGGGATTCGAACCCTCGATACGGGGTTACCGTATACACACTTTCCAGGCGTGCTCCTTCAGCCACTCGGACACCTCTCCGGAAACCTGGATGCTCAGATTGTACCCCCGCACCTCCATTGGCGCCGCTTGCGGGAGCGCGATAGCCTAGCGGACATGCCGGCCGGTTGCAACGCGGGCGGCGACCCCGGCGGTGCGTCGCCGGGGCTGGCATGCCGGGCCGGGCTCCGGTAGGCTCGCCTGGATCGGTTCGGGCGGGGAACGGGGAATGCGCAGGATCGGATTGGGAATACTGCTGGCGGCCGTGCTGCTGGCCGGGCCCTGGGGCTGTGGCCGTTCGCCGCGGCAACCACTGGCCTTCTCCCTCTGGGCACCGGCCGTCGAGGGGCCGGCGCGGCAGCTGCTGCTCAAACAGGTGGCCCATTTCCAGTCCAAGCACCCGGACCTGCGGGTCGGCCTCCGGCTGGTGCCGGCGGCGGAGTACATGCCGCGGCTGGAGGGTGCGATGGCGACGGGCCGGATGCCCGACCTGGCGCTGGTGCCGGCCTGGGCCCTGCCGCGCCTGGCGGCCAGCGGTGCACTCCGGCCACTGGCCCCCCTGCTCCACCTGCAGCTGCTGTCGGACGTGCTGCCCTCGGTGCGCGACCAGGGCAGCCTGCGGAAGATCCTCTACGGCCTGGGGCCGGTCACCTTCCCGCAGGTGCTCTGGGCCAATCGGGCGCTGTTGGATCGGGCCGGAATACGGCCGCCAGCGGGCGCCGACTGGCCGGTGGCGGACTTCGACCGCGCCCTGGCGGCGCTGGCGGCGCGGGACCCGGACGGGGTGGTACTGGACCTGGGGCTGGGGCGTGATCGCCCACTGCTGCTGGCGGCGACCCTGGCGGCGCTGCTGCGCTCGGCCGGGGCGAACCTGCTGGACCCGGTCACGGGCAGAGCCCGGGGGGCGCTGGATGGCCCCCGGGCCCTGGCGGTCTGGCGCCGGCTCCGGCACTGGCTGATGGCGGGCTGGGTGCAGCGCAGCACCGAACCGGGCGCCTTCGCCGCCGGGCGTGTGGCCCTCTCCCTGGGCAGTCCGGCCCGCTACGACCGCGATCGCAAGACCCTAGGGGATTCCATCCGGCCCCTGCCGCTGCCCGATTTCGGGCAGGGCAGCCGCAGTCCCGAGCGCACCTGGCTCTGGATCCTCTCTGCGCGCACGCCCTGGCCCGGCGTGGCGGCGGAGTGGCTGGAATACCTGCTGTCACCGCGGGAGCTGGTCAAGGCCATGCAGGTCAGCGGTGGGGTGCCCGCCCGGCGCCGGATCCTGGAACAGACGCCCCGCTTCCGGCCCGGCGGCCCGCTGGCCCTGTTCGGCACGCTGGCGGCGCGACCGGGCCCGACCTGGCCGCAGAGAGCGGACTGGCGCCGCATCGGGGCACGACTCCAGCTACTCCTGGACCGGTTGGCCGGCGGTGCGGATCCGGCAGCCGCTGCGCGGACCGCCGCCCGGGCCATCGACGGCACCGGCCGGCCGGCCGAACCCGCCTCAGTGCCGGTACAGCCCCAGCGCCAGAAAACCACCCCAGGGAAGGGCGGAGGGTAACCCCGCCTCCAGCCACCGTGCCAGGGGCCCGCCGCCGGGAAGGAAGATGGCCGTGGCCAGCCGGCAGCGGGGCCGGGGGTGAAGACCCGCGCACCAGGCCCGCAACTCGGCGCTGCTGTCCCAACGGGCGCCACGGTAGCCGCCCTGCCCCGCCTTGCGCCGGAACAGCAGGCTGTGGCGGTTGAGTACGCCCACCACCAGGGCCCGGCGGGTCACCCGCCACATCTCGGCCAGGGCCCGGGCCGGGTCGGCGACGAAACAGAGGCTGGTGACGGCGATGCAGGCATCGAAGCTGGCATCGGCGAAGGGCAGCTGCAGTGCATCGCCCTGTACATAGCGACCGGGATGACGGGTGCGCGCCACCCGGAGCATGGCGGCATCGGGATCGATACCGGTGACATCGAACCCGGCCGTGCGGAAACGGTCGCTGAACTGGCCGGTGCCACAACCGACGTCGAGCAGGCTGGCCGGTGGCGTCAGCCCCAGCAGACGGTACAACAGCCGGTACTCGCGCGCGGCGATCCAGGCACCGCGGGGCTGCCGGTACCAGGCGTCGTAATCTTCCGGGTTCATGGCGGCGGACCGGGCACGGGGAATGGCGGAGAGGGCGGGATTCGAACCCGCGTGGGGCGCAATGCCCCCAACCGATTTCGAGTCGGTGCCGGTATGACCGCTTCGGTACCTCTCCAGGACGAAAGGTGCATGAATCCCCCCGGGGATTCATGGCAGTATTCTACCCGATGCCTAAAATTTCCACCATGCGACCCGCTAACCTCGGCAGGGCAGCGCGGCTTCGCGTCCGGCCCGCCAACCACAGGACACCGGCAAGCTTTTGAATCGGGGCAATTCACAGCGGCGGGAAGGAGGGCGGGGTCTGCGCTGGCTGGCCTGGCTGGGACTGTTGGCGCTCCTGGCCGGATGTTCCCGCGAGGGGACCCAGCTGGCACGCATTCGTGCCGCCGGCGCCATCACCGTGGCCACCCGGAACAGCGCCACCACCTACTACGAGGGGCCCCACGGCTTCACTGGCCTGGAATACGACATGGCCCGGCTGTTCGCCCGCCACCTGGGGGTTGAACTCAACTTCGTGGTACCGGACAGCCTGGGCGAGATTCTGGACCTGGTCAGTGAGGGCGAGGTCGACTTCGCCGCCGCCGGCCTCACGGTGACCCCGGAGCGCCGCAAGCGCTTCCGGTTCGGCCCCAGCTACCAGAAGATCACCCCGCAACTGGTATACCGCATCGGCACCCCCACCCCGAAGGATCTCGATCATCTCGACGGGGTGCTGGAGATCGTCAAGGACAGCAGCCACGAGGAGCTGCTGCGCAAGCTGAAGGGTGAATACCCCAACCTCAGCTGGACCAGCGATGCAGAGCTCTCCAGCGAGGAGCTGCTGGCGTTGGTGTGGCAACAGGTGATCGACTACACGGTGGCGGATTCCAACGAGGTGGCCATCGACCAGCGCTACTACCCGGAACTGCGGGTGGCCTTCGATCTCAGCGCGCCCCAGTCCCTGGCCTGGGCCTTCCGCCGCGGCAAGGACGACAGCCTGTATCGCGAGGCGGTACGCTTCTTCAAGCAGATCCGCGTCGATGGCACCCTGGCCCAGCTCATCGAGCGCTACTATGGCCACATCCAGGGCTTCGACTATGTGGGCACCAAGCGCTACCTGCACCACATCCGCAGCCGGCTGCCACGGCTGATTCCGCTGTTCATGGAGGCGGCCGAACAGACGGGCATCGACTGGCGGCTGCTGGCGGCCATCGGCTACCAGGAATCCCACTGGAACCCGCGGGCGCGTTCACCGACCGGGGTACGCGGCATCATGATGCTGACCCAGTCCACCATGCGTCACCTGGGCCTGAAGAACCGGCTCGATCCACGCCAGAGCATCATCGGTGGGGCGCGCTACATCGCCATGATGAAGCGGCGCATCCCGGACCGGATACCGGAACCGGACCGCACCTGGATGGCGCTGGCCGCATACAACGTCGGATTCGGTCACCTGGAGGACGCGCGTATCCTGGCCCAGCGGGACGGCGCCAACCCGGACAAGTGGGTGGACGTCAAGAAATATCTGCCGCGCCTGAGCCGGCGCAAGTGGTATCGGCGCACCAAGCACGGGTATGCACGCGGCGGGGAACCCGTGCGCTACGTGGAGAACATCCGCAGTTATTACGACATCCTGGTGTGGTACACCGAGCGGGACAATGCGCCGACGCCCAAGGAGCTGAACCTGCCGGAGCTGGCGCCCATTCTTTAGAGGTCTTTGATGCGCACGGCGCTACGCGCCTTTGCGCATCCTACGGGGGTCTCCTTACCCCTCACCCCTCACTGATGCGCACGGCGCTGCGCGCCTTTGCGCATCCTACGGGGTATCACATACATGGCGTATTCGTGGCACCCGTAGGTTGGGCAAAGCGAGCGCAGCGAGCGTGCCCAACAAGACCCATGCGCACGCCTCACCCCAACCAGCGGCGGGCGTTGCGGAACAGGCGCAGCCAGGGGCCGTCCTCGCCCCATTCGTCGGGATGCCAGGAATGCTGCACGGTGCGGAACACCCGCTCCGGGTGCGGCATCATGATGGTGAAGCGCCCGTCCTCGCTGGTCAGCCCCGTGATACCGCCGGGCGAGCCGTTGGGGTTGGCCGGGTAACGCTCCGCCGGCCGCCCGTGGTGATCCACGTACCGCAGCGCCACCCAGCCCGCGGCCAGCACCCGGTCGACATCCGCCTCCGAACCGAACACCGCCCGCCCCTCGCCATGGGCCACCGCGATGGGCAGGCGCGAACCCGCCATGTCCTGCAACAGGATGGACGGCGAGGGCAACACCTCCACCAGCGGAAACCGGGCCTCGAACTGCTCCGAACGATTGCGGAGGAAGGCCGGCCAATGGCCGGCGCCGGGGATCAGCTCCTTCAGGCCGGACAGCATCTGGCAGCCGTTGCACACCCCCAGGCCGAAGGTATCGTCACGCGCGAAGAAGGCGGCGAAGGCCTCCCGCAGGCGCTCGTTGAGCAGGATGGTCCGGGCCCAGCCCATGCCGGCACCCAGCACGTCGCCGTAGGAGAAGCCACCACAGGCCACCAGGCCGTGGAACCCGGCCAGATCCGCCCGCCCCTGCAACAGGTCGCTCATGTGCAGGTCGCGACAGTCGAAGCCGGCGCGATGGAAGGCCATGGCCATCTCGGTCTGGCCGTTGACGCCCTGCTCCCGCAGGATGGCCATGAGCGGCCGTGCGCCGCGCGCCACCATGGGCGCGGCGGGATCCTCGTCCGGATCGAAGGTCAGGTGCGCGTGCAGCCCCGGGTCGGTGGCATCCAGCAGACCGTCGTATTCCTCGCGTGCGGTGTCCGGGTTGTCGCGCAGCGCCTGCATGCGATAGCTGGTCTCCATCCACAGCCGCTGCCAGGCGACGCGGGCCTCCTCCAGCCACACCCGGCCGCCGAAGTGGAAGCGCAGGCGATCGTCGTCGGCCAGGGTCCCGATGACATGGGCCTGGCGGCCGAGGCCATACTCGCGCAGGGTCTGCAGGACCGTATCGGTGTCCGCGTGGCGCACCTGGATCACCGCGCCCAGCTCCTCCGCGAACAGGGCCGCCACCGGATCGGGCCCCAGGTCGTCCAGGCTCAGGTCCAGGCCGCAATGGGCCGCGAACGCCATCTCGCACAGGGTGGCAAACAGACCCCCGTCGGAACGGTCGTGGTAGGCCAGCAGGTAGCCACCGCGGCGCAGGTCCTGGATGGCGTCGAAGAAGGCGCGCAGGGCCCCGGGATCGTCCAGGTCCGGCCCCTCCTGGCCCAGCTCGCCATGGACCTGGGCCAGGGCCGAGCCACCCAGGCGGTTGCGCCCCTTGCCGAGGTCGATCAGCACCAGGTCGGTATCGCCGGCGTCACGCCGCAACTGGGGCGTGCTGGCCAGGCGCACGTCGCTCACCGGCGCGAAGGCGGTGACGATGAGTGACAGCGGGGCGGTGACGCTGCGTTCCTCGCCCTGCTCGCGCCACAGGGTCTTCATGGACAGGGAGTCCTTGCCCACGGGGATGGCGATGCCCAGCGCCGGGCACAGCTCCGCCCCCACCGCCCGCACGGTATCGAACAGGTTGGCATCCTCGCCCGGGTGACCGGCGGCGGCCATCCAGTTGGCGGACAGGCGGATGTCCCCCAGGCGCTCGACCGGAGCGCTGGCGATGTTGGTCACGGCCTCCCCCACCGCCATGCGCCCGGAGGCCGGGGCGTCGATCAGGGCCAGGGGCGTGCGTTCACCCATGGCCATGGCCTCGCCGTGGTAACCACGATAGTCCACGCAGGTCACCGCCGCGTCGGCCACGGGTACCTGCCAGGGCCCCACCATCTGGTCACGGCATACCAGGCCGGTGACGGAACGGTCGCCGATGGTGATGAGGAAGGTCTTGGCCGCCACCGCCGGCAGGCGCAGCACCCGCCGCGCCGCCTCGGCCGGATCGAGGTCCGCCGTGGCCAGTGGCCGGTGCCGGACCTGCCGGTGGTGCACGTCGCGCAGCATCTTGGGCGGCTTGCCCAGCAGCAGGTCCATGGGCAGGTCCACGGGCAGGTTGTCGAAACGGGCATCACCCACCACCAGCCGGTCGTCGTCCGTGGCCTCGCCCACCACCGCCACCGGGCAGCGCTCCCGCTCGCACAGGGCGAGGAACCGGTCCAGCCGCTCCGGTGCCAGGGCCAGCACGTAGCGCTCCTGGGCCTCGTTGCTCCAGATCTGCATGGGTGACATGCCGGGATCGTCGTTGGGGATGTTGCGCAGCTCGAAGCGCCCGCCCCGGCCGCTGTCATGCACCAGCTCGGGAAAGGCATTGGACAGCCCGCCGGCTCCCACGTCGTGGATGGAGACGATGGGGTTGTCCTCGCCCATGGCCCAGCAGCGGTCGATGACCTCCTGGGCGCGGCGTTGCATCTCCGGGTTGCCGCGCTGCACCGAGGCGTAGTCCAGATCCTCCTGGCTGGTGCCGGAACTCATGCTGGAGGCGGCCCCGCCACCGAGCCCGATGAGCATGGCCGGCCCGCCCAACACCACCAGCGGGGCACCGGGGGGGATCTCCGCCTTGTGCACGTGTCCGGGCCGCAGGTTGCCGAAGCCGCCGGCGATCATGATGGGCTTGTGGTAGCCCCGCACCTCCCAGCGCCGGCCGTCGGCGGAGGCCGGCACCCGCTGTTCGAAGGTGCGGAAATAGCCGCAGAGGTTGGGCCGGCCGAACTCGTTGTTGAAGGCGGCGGCGCCCAGGGGCCCCTCGATCATGATGTCCAAGGCCGAGACGATGCGGTCGGGGCGGCCGTGGTCCTCCTCCCAGGGCTGGATGAAGTCGGGGATGCGCAGATTGGAGACCGAGAACCCGGCCAGGCCGGCCTTGGGCTTGCCGCCGCGGCCGGTGGCGCCCTCGTCCCGGATCTCGCCGCCGGAGCCGGTGGCGGCACCGGGAAAGGGGGAGATGGCGGTGGGATGGTTGTGGGTCTCCACCTTCATCAGGATGGGGACCTCCTCCTCGCATTCCTGGTAGCGGCCGTCCGGCGTGGCGAAGAAGCGGTGCCCGCGGCTGCCGGCGATGACCGCGGCATTGTCCCGGTAGGCGGAGAGGATCCCCTGCGGGCTGGCCTGGTGGCTGGCCCGGATCATCTGGAACAGGCTGTGCGACTGGCGCTGGCCATCGACGATCCAGTCGGCGTTGAAGATCTTGTGCCGGCAGTGCTCCGAATTCGCCTGGGCGAACATCATCAGCTCGGTGTCGGTGGGGTTGCGGCCCAGGCCGGAAAAGCTCTCCACCAGGTAATCGATCTCGTCGTCGGACAAGGCCAGGCCCAGTTCGCCGTTGGCCAGCACCAGGGCCTCCCGGCCGCCGTTGAGGATGTCGACCACGCCCAGGGGAGCGGGCTCGGAGGTGAAGAACAGGGCCTCGGCGTCAGCGATGTCGAACAGCACCGACTCGGTCATGCGGTCGTGCAGCAGGGGCAGCAGGCGCTCCAGCTCCGCATCGCCCAGGGCCGCGCCGGCCTCGACCTGGAGGCGGTAGGCGATGCCGCGCTCGATGCGGTGCACCGCGTCCAGACCAGTGGCATGGGCGATGTCGGTGGCCTTGGAGGCCCAGGGCGAGATGGTGCCCAGGCGGGGCACGACCACCACCAGGCCGGGATCCTCCCGCAACCCGGCGGTGTCGCCGGCATCGCCCAGCAACCGGCGCAGGCGCCGTTCCTCCTCTGCCTCCAGGCGCCGCTCCAGGTCCACCAGGTAGAGATGGTCGGCCCGCACCGCCGCCACGCGCGGCACCTGCTCGCGCAGGCGCTGCAACAGCCGGTCGAGACGAAAATCGGAGAGTGCGGGTCCGCCCCGGAAATCGAGCATGCCTGCATCCTGGAATCTGCCGATGGGGAAGGCGGAATGATACTGGATGCCGGCACGACCGGCCACCGACCGCGGTGGCCGGTGGCGGTCAGACCTGGAACTTGGCCACCCGGCGCTGGAGCTCCTCGGCCGACTGCTTCAACTCGTCCAGGCTGGCATGGGCCTGCTCGGCGAAGCGGCTGTTCTCCTCCTCGCGGCGGGCGATCTCCTCGATGTTGGCGGCGATGTGGGTGCTGGCATTGGACTGTTCCGCCGCCCCGTGGGCGATCTGCTCCACCATGACGGCGGTCTGGCGGCTGCCCTCGGCCAGCCGGCTCATCAGGGACTCGGTCTCGCTGACGCTGGACAACACCACGCCGGCGGACTCCGCCGCCGACGCCATCACCTCGGCGAGGTTGCTGGCGGACTGCTCGTTGTCCCGCAGCAGCCCCTCGATCCGGCTGGTGGCCTCCTGGGTCTTCATGGCCAACTGGCGCACCTCGTCCGCCACCACGGCGAAACCACGGCCCATCTCGCCGGCGCGCGCCGCCTCGATGGCCGCATTCAGCGCCAGCAGGTTGGTCTGGCTGGCGATCTCGTTGATCACGTCCACCACCGCCAGCATCTC
>JALWSQ010000200.1 GCA_026993645.1 Thiohalobacter sp. | reverse complement strand
GGATCAGCTTCCAGTGCCCCGGCCGGCGTTGGCAGTGCAGGCGGGTGACGGGCAGGATGTGTCCCCGGAAGAGGGGTGTTTCCAGGTCACCGGTGAGATCCGCCCAGTCGTGCAGGTGGCCGGCGAAGATGGCCCGGACCTGGCGCGCCTGGAGGTCCTGGACCGGGTTGTCCGGGTGGGCGATGATGGCGATGGGCAGGATGCCCAGGGTGTGGAACCGCAACCCCGGCAGGCGGTCGAGCCGGCCCGGCGGGCAGCAGAAGCCTCCAATGTCGATGCGGTGTCGCCGCAGTCCGCCGGCGGAGGTGCCACAGGTTCCCTGCATTACCCGGATGCGCAGGCCGTGGTCCGCGGCATAGGCGCGAATCAAAGGCTGCAGGACGGGGAACATGTGCTGGTCCAGGCCCACGGCGAGATCGATGTCGCCCCAGGCCGGGTCGTGGTGGATGGGATGCCGCTCGTCCACCGCCTGACCGAAGGGGGCGGGTCGGGCCGGATCGGAAAAGGCGACGCCGGTGCCACCACAGTCGGCCACCCCCCATGCCGTGGGCACCATGCAGGCCCAGAAACAGAAGATGCGCCAGCCCCAGCCATGACGTCCCGACATGCTGCCTCCCTTCGGTATACCGCCGGCGACTGTAATTGATCCCGGTCAAAAGACGAAGACAACTTGCGGCGGTAACGACAATCCTTAGTACGATATCGTCATTCCGTCAAGTAAATTGAGCGCTGGGGCCAGTTGTCCGCGCTTGCACCCGGTCATTCAGTGTATTATGTTGATTATGTGGAGTTTTTGATAGAAACCTCGGTCAAGTCCATGGGCAACAACGAGAAGTCGGCGGAAATGTTACCCTGGCCATAGGGGAGATGGATCTCCAGAGGGGGGACAATGTGCAACCAGGATGTGAGAACGGGCTGGCAGCAGTTGGAGGTGCCGGTCTCGCGGCGCCACTGCCCCGAGGTGGAGGCATTGCTGGAGGGGGCGGGGGCGCTGTCGGTGACCCTGCGCGATGCCGGTGATGCGCCGGTGCTCGAGCCCGGGCCCGGGGAGGCGCCACTCTGGCCGGAGGTGATCGTGACCGGCCTGTTCCCCGTCGGCACCTCGCTGGATGCCCTGGTGCAGCGGTTGCGGGGTCTGCTGCCCGACGAGCCCCTGGCGCCGCGGGTGCAGGTCCTGGCGGACCAGGCCTGGGAGCGGGCCTGGATGGATCGGTTCCACCCCATGCGCTTCGGCCGGCGGCTGTGGGTCTGTCCCAGCCACGAGGCGCCGCCCGACGAGGCGGGGGTCGTGCTGCGGCTGGATCCGGGCCTCGCTTTCGGCACCGGGACCCATCCCACCACCGCGCTGTGCCTGGAGTGGCTGGATGCCCATCCGCCGCGGGACGCCTTGGTCATCGATTACGGTTGCGGCTCCGGCATCCTGGCCATTGCCGCCCTCAAGCTGGGGGCCCGCCACGCCTGGGGCGTGGACATCGATCCCCAGGCGCTGGTGGCCAGCGAGGCCAATGCCCTGGCCAATGGCATCGCCCTGCGTGACTTCTACCTGGCCGAGCCGGACGGCCTGCCACCGCTGGAGGCGGACCTGGTGCTGGCCAACATCCTGGCCGGGCCGCTGGCCGAGCTGGCACCGCGGCTGGCAGGGTACCTGCGGCCCGGTGGCCGACTGCTGCTGTCGGGGATCCTGGAGGAGCAGGCCGCGGCGGTGGCGGCCGCCTACGGGCCCTGGTTCGGCCTGGTGCCGCCGCAGGTGCGCGAGGGCTGGGTGTGCCTGGAAGGCCGGCGCAACGACCGGCCGGCCTGAGCCGTTACTGGAGCTCGTGGTCGATGGTCAGCTTCACGCGGGTGCCGGGGCCCGGTGCGACGTTTTGCACCTCTCCCTCCAGATCGCCCTTGGCCGGCCGGGCCTGGCCGGACTTGGAGACCCGGGCGGTGATGCGCACCTTGCCGAAATGGGACAGGGCCATGGCCGGCATCATGGCCATGGAATCGTCCAGGGTCACCTCGAGCGGCAGGTCGCGGACCTGCTTGCGCACCACCGCCAGCGGCATGGGCGGACCCTGCTGGGCCCGTGCCAGGATGAAGACGGTATCCTGGGGCGAGGCCTTCGCCTTCAGGGCCGGCGCCAGGCGGACTTCCACCTGGACCCGGGCGTCGGACTTGGCCACCGGCTGTTGCGGCGACGCCGGCGTGGCGATGGGTTCCAGTTCCGCGTCGCTGGGTATCCCGCCCAGGTGTTGCTGCGCCTCCTTGATCTGGCCGCGCACCACGCGCAGGTCCTCGCTGCCCGGGGGCAGGGCCGCCGCCACCTTCTTCCAGTAGCGGATGGCGCCCGCGTAGTCCTGTTTCTGGAACATGACGTGGCCCATGAGCCACAGGGTCTTGGGATTGGTCGCATCCTTGGCCAGGGCCTTGCGCAGCAGCTTCTCGGGCAGGCCCAGCATGTTGCCCTGGTTGGCCATGGCCGCCGCGTCGGCATAGTCGGTCAATACCGCCGGGTCGTCCCCGGCCAGCCCGGCGGCCCGCTTGTAGGCCAGCGCCGCCTCGCTGTAGCGCCCCAGGGTCATGTAGCTGCGGCCCAGCATCAGCCAGCCCTTGAGGTTGTCCGGGTGTTCCTTCAGTTTGGCCGCCAGCTTGGCCACCATCTTCTCGAACGAGTGGACCTTCTGCGCACTGGCCTGGGGGGCGCCGGCAGCATTGCCGCTGGCGGCGGGGGCCACGGCCATGCGGATCACCTGGGGCATGGCGCCGAGCTGGCTGTACAGGCCCACCGCCAGCAGCGGGACCAGGGCCACCACGGCCACCGTGATCCAGCGGCCGCCGGCCGAGAGGGCGGCGCGGCGTTCGCTGTCGGCCAGGTCGTCCAGCAGCTCGGCCTCCAGGTCGGCGCGGGCCGCATCGTAACGCGCCTGGTCGATGCGTCCGTCTTCCAGGTCGGCGTCCAGCTCCTGCAGCTGGCGCCGGATGACGGCGATGTTCAGCTCGTCGTTGCTGATGGCGGCCTGTTTCGGGGGGCGCAGCAGGGGCAGGATGACGAAGCCCAGGGCCAGGACGATCATGGCCGTGGCGGCGAGCAGGAACAGGGTCACGATTTGTCTCCCTCGTCATTGTCCGTGCCGGCCAGCAGCCGTTCCGCCCGGCGGCGTTCTTCCTCGGTCAGGGGCGGACGGTCGGGCCGGTTGTGGCGGCGAATGGCGATGGCGGCCGCCAGGGCGGCGATGGCCAGGACCACGAAGGGGCCGAACCAGAGGGGATAGTTGGCGGGCTTGACCGGTGGATCGTAGAGCACGAAGTCACCGTAGCGGGCCACCAGGTAGTCGATGATCTGCTGGTCGCTCTGGCCCTTGCGCACCATCTCGTAGACCTCCTGGCGCAGGTCGTGGGCCAGGTCCGCGTCCGAGTCGGCCAGGGATTCGTTCTGGCACACCAGGCAGCGCAGCTTGTGGGTCAGGGCCCGGAAGCGGGCCTCCTGGGCGGGGTTGTCGAACCGGTAGAGGTCGAGGGAGGCCTGCACGGACAGGCTGGCCAGCAGGGCCAGCAGCGCCAGCAGGCCGACGATCGGTCGCGGAGATCTCATGTCAGCTTTCGGCTCGCAGTTTTTCGATCAGGGGTTGCAGCTTGTCCTTCCAGACCTGCTCGGTGATCGGGCCGATCTGCTTGTAGCGGATGATGCCGTGGCGGTCGACGACGAAGGTCTCCGGGGTGCCGTAGACGCCCCAGTCGATGCCCACCCGCCCGTTTGCGTCGAAGGCGATGGCGACGTAGGGGTTGCCCAGGCGCTGCAGCCAGGCCAGGGCGTCGGGCCGGGAATCCTTGTAATCCAGCCCCAGGATGCGCACCCCTGCGTTGCGCGCCAGTTCCACCAGCACCTCGTGCTCCTGGCGGCAGGAGACGCACCAGGTGGCCCAGACGTTGAACAGGGTCACCTTGCCCTTGAGGTCGGCGGTGGTCATGAAGCGGCCCGGATCCTTGAGCAGGGGCAGGCGGAATTCCGGTGCCGGCTTGCCGATCAAGGGCGAGGGCACCAAGCGCGGATCCCGGTGTAGTCCCACCCACAGAAACCCGGCCAGGACGATGAACAGGACCAGCGGGACCAGGTAACGCAGCATCAGGCCTTTCCTCCTGCCGTTTTCAGGACACCACCGCCCGCGGCAGCCGTGCGCCGGGCCACCGCCATACGGTAGCGGCGGTCGGCCACGGCCAGCAGGCCGCCCAGGGCGATGAACACGCCGCCACCCCAGATCCAACGCACGAAGGGCTTGTAGTAGAGCCGCATGCTCCAGGCCCCCTTGCTCAGGGGTTCACCCAGCGAGGCGTAGAGGTCGCGGGTGAAGCCGACATCGATGCCCGCCTCGGTCATCGGCCGGGTCTGGGACAGGTAGGTGCGCTTCTCGGGTTCCAGCACCGCCACCTGGCGGTCGCCGCGGTACACCCGGATGATGCCGTGCTGGGCCAGGTAATTGGGGCCCGGGCGCGGCTTGGCACCCTCGAACTCGAACCGGTAGCCGGCCAGGGTGGTGCTGTCGCCGGGATCCATGCGCAGGTCCTTCTCCACGCTGTAGGCCGAGACCAGGGTGACCCCGACGATGGCGACTGCCGTCCCCAGGTGCGCCAGCAGCATGCCGTAGTAGCTCGCGGGCTGGCGCAGCAGGGCGCCGAGGCTGCGCTTGTGTTTCATGCGGTCGAGCAGGGTGGCCAGGTTGGCCAGGGTGATCCAGACCGCCAGTGCCAGCCCCAGGCCCACCAGTGGCGAGGCACCGTGGAAGAAGGGCAGCCCGAAGATCAGCCCGGTGATCAGGGCCGCGGCACCCGCGATCCAGATCCGTCGCAGCAACTGGCCGCCATCCATGTGCTTCCAGCGGCTGTTGGGCGCCAGGCCCAGCAGCACGAACAGCAGCGGGCTGAAGATGGAGAACATGCGGTTGAACCAGGGGAAGCCCACCGAGATCTTGCCCCAGCCCAGGGCGTCGTAGATGAGCGGCGCCAGGGTGCCCAGCAGCACCAGGACGGCGATCACCACCAGCAGCACGTTGCCGCCCAGCAGGAAGGACTCCCGCGACAGCAGGTCGAAGCTGCCACCGCCGCGGATGCGCGGCGCGCGCCAGGCATAGACCGCCAGCGAGCTGCCCACCACGATGAGCAGGAACACCAGGATGAAGATGCCGCGGCTGGGGTCGGTGGCGAAGGCATGCACCGAGACCAGCACGCCGGAGCGGACCAGGAAGGTGCCCAGCAGGCTGAGGGAGAAGGCGAACAGGGCCAGCAATACGGTCCAGTTCTTGAACGCCCCGCGTTTCTCCGTGACCGCCAGCGAATGGATCAGGGCGGTGCCGGCCAGCCAGGGCATGAAGGAGGCATTCTCCACCGGATCCCAGAACCACCAGCCGCCCCAGCCCAGCTCGTTGTAGGACCACCAGCTGCCCAGGGTGATGCCCAGGGTGAGGAACACCCAGGCGATGGTGGTCCAGGGCCGGGACCAGCGGGCCCAGGCAGCGTCCAGCTTGCCGCCGATCATGGCCGACAGGGCGAAGCTGAAGGCCACCGACATACCCACGTAGCCCATGTACAGCAGGGGCGGGTGCATGGCCAGGCCGGGATCCTGCAACAGCGGGTTGAGGTCACGCCCCTCCGGCGGGGCCGGGAACAGGCGTTCGAAGGGGTTGGAGGTGAGCAGCATGAACAGCAGGAAGCCGATGCTGACCATGCCCATGACGGCCAGCGCCCGGGCCACCATGGCCGGGGGCAGGGATCGGCTGAAGGCGGCCACCGCCGCCGACCAGGCCCCGAGCAGGGTGACCCACAGCAGCAGCGAGCCCTCGTGCGCGCCCCAGACCGCCGAGATGCGGTAGATCAGGGGCAGCCGGGTATTGGAGTTCTCCGCCACGTAGGCGACCGAGAAGTCGCTGGTGACGAAGGCATAGGTCAGGCAGCCGAAGGCGAGCAGCAGGAACACGAACTGCCCAAAGGCGGTAGAGCGGCCCACGGCCATCCAGGCCAGGTTGCCGCGGAAGGCGCCGGCCAGGGGCACCGTGGCCTGGATCAGGGCCAGGCACAGGGTGAGGATGAGGGCGAAATGTCCGAGTTCCGGGATCATGGGGTCTGGGTCTCCGCGGTCGTCACGCCCTTGGCGTGCGCCTTCTTGAGGGATGCCGCGACCTCCGGCGGCATGTACTTCTCGTCGTGCTTGGCCAGGACCTCGTCGGCGATGAAGATACCGCCCGGTCCCAGCCGGCCCTTGGCGACGATACCCTGGCCCTCGCGGAACAGGTCGGGCAGGATGCCGGTGTACTGGACGTGGACGCTCTTCTTGAGATCGGTGACGTCGAACTCCACCGTCAGCCCGTTGGGCCGGCGCTTGAGGCTGCCCTTCTCGACCAGGCCGCCGAGGCGGAAGGCGTGATGGGCCGGTGCCTTGCCGGCGACGACGTCACTGGGGGGATAGAAGAACATCAGGTTCTGCTTGAAGCTGTACAGGGCCAGGGCGGTGCCCGTGGTCACCCCGGCCAGCAGCAGCCCCACCAGGATGAGGCGTTTCTTGCGACGTGGTGTCATGACGACCTCCGCGCCCGCCGTGCCTTGCGGGCGATGTCCGCCAGCAGCCGGCGGCGCCGGCCGATGGGCAGGACCAGGTTGATGATCAGGACCGCCATGGCAATGCCATAGGAGGTCCAGACATAGAAGGCGTAACCGCCCATGTACAGGAATTCCTTCATGGTCCATTGACCTCCGGCAGTTGCTGGACCCAGGCGGTGTTGCGCTCCCGTTCCAGGATCTCGGCCCGGGCCTGCATCAGGACCACGGCGAAGTAGTAGAACTGGAAGGCCATGGCCATGAGCAGCAGCGGAATCAGCATGCGGGGGTCGATGGACGGCGCCCCCAACTTGGTGACGGTCGGGCCCTGGTGCAGGGTGTTCCACCAGATCACCGAGTAATGGATGATGGGGATGTTCACCACGCCGACCAGGGTCAGGACCGCCGTCGAGCGGGCCGCCGTGCGCTTGTCCTCCACCGCGTTGTACAGGGCGATGATGCCGAGGTACAGGAACAGCAGGATCAGCTCCGAGGTGAGCCGCCCGTCCCATACCCACCAGGTGCCCCACATGGGCTTGCCCCACAGGGAACCCGTCACCAGGGCGAGGAAGGTGAAGGAGGCCCCCAGCGGGGCACTGGCCGTGGCGATGACCTCCGCGATCTTGACCCGCCAGATCATGGTCAGGACGGCGCACACCGCCATGACCATGTAGATGAACAGCGACATCCAGGCCGCCGGCACATGGATGTAGATGATCCGGTAGCTCTCCCCCTGCTGGTAGTCGGTGGGCGCGACCACCAGCCCGTCGTACAGGCCGATCACCAGCAGGATCAGGCAGATGATACCAAGCCAGGGCGCCAGGCGTCCGGCAAAACCGTAGAAATAGGGCGGGGATCCGAGCTTGTGGAAGAATTTCATCATGGTTCAACTCAGGCTGATTCTCAGGGCCGAGGCGGTCGCCACCGGCGACAGGCTCAGGGCCAGCAGGAGCAGGGCGCCGAGCAGGCTCAGCTGCCCGGTGACGGGGATGCCGGCGGCGGCGGTCTGGACCGCGCTGCTGCCGAAGATGAGCACCGGCACGTACAGGGGCAGCACCAGCAAGGACAGGATGATACCGCCCTTGCGCAGGCCCACGGTCAGGGCGACACCGATGGCACCCACCAGGCTCAGGATGGGGGTGCCCAGGGCCAGGGTCAGCAGCAGCGTGGCGGTGGCGCCCTGGGGCAGGTTGAGCAGCACCCCGATGAGGGGAGAGACCAGCAGCAGGGGCAGTCCGGTGATCAGCCAGTGGGCCAGGACCTTGGCCAGGATCAGCACGGACACCGGGTGGGCACTGAGCAGGATCTGTTCCAGGCTGCCGTCCTCGAAGTCGGAGCGGAAGATGGCGTCCAGCGACAGCAGGGCCGCCAGCAGGGCTGCGACCCAGATGACGCCGGGTGCCATGGCCTGCAGCAGCTGTGGCTTGCTGCCCACCCCCAGGGGGAACATGGCGGTGACGATGAGGAAGAACAGCAGCGGGTTGCCGATCTCGGAACGCTGCCGCACCGCCAGCACCAGGTCGCGCCGCAGCAGGGCCAGGAAGGCGCGGCTCAGGGACCGCTGCCCGTTCATGACGACAGATCGATCCGGCACAGCCGCTCCTCGTCCAGGTGCATGTCGTGGTGACTGGTCATGACCGCCATGCCGCCCTGCTCGATGTGCGCCTTCACCATGTCCTCCACCATGGCGATGCCGGCGCGGTCGAGGGAGGTCAGGGGCTCGTCCATGACCCAGAGCCGGGCACGGATCATGAACAGCCGGGCCAGGGCCACGCGCCGCTTCTGGCCCGCCGACAGGGTCCGCGCCGGCACGTCCTCGAAGCCGTAGAGGTTCACCCGGTCCAGCGCCTCGTCGGCGCTGATGTCCGGGTTGGCGGCACCCAGCGCACGCGCCATCTCCAGGTTCTCGCGCGGGGACAGGTCGAGCTTGATGCCGTCGCGATGGCCGAGGTAGCTCATGGCCTCGTGGTAGTCCGCGCCCAGGCGCTCGATGTTCTCCCCGTTCCAGCGCACCTCGCCCTCGTCCGGCTGGCGGATGCCGCACAGGATGTGGAGCAGCGAGGTCTTGCCGCTGCCATTGGTGCCTTCGATGAGCAGGGTCTGGCCCGGGTGCAGGCGGAAGTCCAGCCGTTCGAACAGCAGCCGGTCGTCGCGGATACAGGCCAGGCCGCAGCCCTCGAGCAGGGGTCCGTCGGCGGCGGCGGGGGCGGAATCCACCATGTCGTTGATCGCGGTCAAGTCCATCGGAACCAGTCTACCGGGATGGTGGGGCAAAAAACCTGATGCGTGTCAATATTACAGGGACTTGTTTCCCATTGCTAACCTGGGGTCTTGGTGACCGTGCCCGGCATGGGTTCAGAAATAGGCCGCCAGTTCCAGTTGCAGGTAGTCGTCCGCCCGCAGGCCGGCGAAGGGGCTGGCGGGATCGAAGCCGCTGAACAGCCGCGCCTCCAGCCGCAGCTTCCAGCGGTCCCCCAGGCGATGGTCCGCCTCCAGGTTGTAGAAGCGCTCGCGGGAATCCCGGTCGAAGGTGATGCCGGCCAGGATCTCGGTCGACTGGGCGTCGTTGAAGCTGAGCCGCAGGCCGGTCATGAGGTCGTGCTGGAATGGCGTGGTGGCGTTCTCGCCGCGGCTGTCGAACAGGTACTCCCCGATGACGCCCAGGTCCAGGGCGCTGCCGCCGATGCCGACGAAGCTGTACTCGAAGCCGGCGCCGGCGCGCGCGAAGCGCCTGCCCTGGCCGGCGCGGCCCAGGGCCTCGAGCTTGAGCAGCCAGTCCTCCAGGGTCAGCTGGGCGTCCACCGAGACCTGGTCGATGAGGTCGTAGAAGGGCACGAGCACCGGCTGGCGCGGGCTGCCGCCGGGCAGCAGCCGCGGTTCCCGGCTGGTGCCATGGAAGGCCGCCAGGCCCAGATCCAGCGGCCCCCGGCTGCCGAACCAGCGCAGGGCCACGTCCAGGTGGTGACGGCCGGCCGCCGATTCGTAGCGTGCCCCGCGGCTGTCCACCGGCAGCCGGGTGCGCAGGCGGCCGGCCGGGCCGGGGAAGCTGCGTTCCCGGAACAGTGGCATCAGGAACAGGTCCCAGGTGCCCGAGGGGCGGATCCAGGCCAGGTTGAGCATGGGCTGGCCCAGCTTGTCCTCCTCGTCCGGGTCCTCCACCAGGTCGGTCTGGTTGATGATGTCCACCAGGTGGGCGGATTCCAGCACGCCCCAGAACACCTTGCGGATGCCCAGCCGCAGTTCCCAGTCCCGGGCCGCGTGCAGCCAGGTCAGCTCACGGATGTCGCCGTGGCTGCGGCGGGCATCGCGGTCGTCCAGGCGCAGGTAGGGTACGAAGCTGAAGCTGTCGTGGCCCTGGTTCCATTCCCGGTAGTATTCCGGTTGCAACTCCAGCGACAGTTCCGGCGCCCCGGACTGGCGCGGCAGCGCGGCGGGATGCTGGAACAGTCGCAGCTCCAGGCCCGCGTAGCCGCTCCACTCGCCGGGGCCGGCCGCTGCCGACCCCCAGGGGAGCAGTACCAGCCAGCCCAGGAGGATCGGGCGAAACCACATGCGCTCAGTGGGCGCGCTTGAGGCTGTTGCGGTCGAAGTCGCGCGCGCTGAGGCCGGTGCGGAAGCGATAGTGTTTCCACTGCAGCAGCGTGCGCTTGCCGCTCTGATGGTTCTCCATGTCCATCTCGTCGGCCCGCCAGTAACGATCCAGGTAGACATGGTAGCCGCGGAAGGTCAGGGTCTTGAGCAGGCTGCGCTTGCGGTCGTAGTAGTCGATGCGCCGCGGCTGGTAGAGGCGCTTGTCCAGCCACACCAGCTGGCGGGTGTAGCCGGAATGACGGTAGGCGGGGGTGCGTTCGATGACGAAGCAGTCGTGGCCGGCGACGGGTTCGTCGCGCAGGTAGCGGTAGTGGTACTTCTCCACCTCCTGCGAGGACAGGTCCTCGTAGGCGAACTCGCTGCCCATGAAGGGCCCCGACTTGTTGCGCGAGCTGATGCGCTTCACCCGTTTGAGCGCCGGCAGGTACAACCACTGGTCGTCGGGACGGGTGGCGTGGGTGAAGCTGAGGAAGGCGGTGCCCTTCACGTCCCGCGGCCGGTCGAACACGATCAGGCTCTTGTCGCCGTCACCCTTCACCTCCAGGGTGCGGATGCGCAGATAGCGGGTACTGGTCTGGCCCTGGCGGTTGCGCAGGATCATCATCATGTCCGCCTGCAGGTCCCCCCAGCCGCTGTCACGCCGGTCCGCCTCGCGCGCGATCTCCAGCCCGCGGATCTCCGCCGGGGTGGCCGCAGGGGCGGCGGTGGCCAGGAATTCAGGAACCCACAGGATGCCCGGCAGCAGCAACAGCAGCCATTTTTTCATCGGGAGTCGCCTCCAGGGTGATGAGCAGTGAGGGAAGCAGCAGGAAATCCGCCGCCAGCGCCAGGCCGATGACGATGGCGGTCAGCAGCCCCATGTCGGCATTGAGCCGGAAGCTGGACAGGGTCAGCACCAGGAACCCGGCCATGAGCACCACCGAGGTGATCCACAGGGCATCGCCCACGCGCACGAAGGCGTAGCGGACCGCGGCGGTACTGCTGAGGCCCTGCTCGCGGCGCGCGCGCAGGTACTTGCTGAGGAAGTGGATGGTGTCGTCCACCACGATGCCCAGGGTCATGCCGGTGACCACGGACAGCCCCAGGCCGACCTCGCCCGAGACCAGGGCCCAGATGCCGAACCCCATGCCGGCCGGCACCAGGTTGGGGATCATGCTGATCAGGCCGATGCGCAGGGAACGGAAGGCCACCACCAGCAGCAGGGAGATGAGCACCAGGGCCAGGGTGGTGCCGATGAGCATGGTGTGGATGTTGCGGCGGCCGATGTGGGCGAACATGATGGTGGGGCCGGTGCCCTCGGCATCGTGCAGGTAGCGGGTGTGGGTCTGCAGCCAGCGGCGGGCGCGCCGTTCCAGGGCCAGGACCTGGTTGGTGGACATGGTGGTGAGGGTGACCGACAGGCGCAGGGCCGACTTGTCGATGTTGATCTGGTTGTTCAGGTCCAGGCCGTAGGGCAGGGACATCTCGTACAGCAGCAGGTACTGGGCCGCGAGGTCGCGCCGCCGGGGCAGCCGGTACCAGTGCGGATCGTCCCCGTGCATGTTCTTGTTCAGTCGCCGCATGGTGTCGGTGAAGCTGTCGACGTGGATGGTCTCGGGTTGGGTCCGCCACCAGTTGGCGAAGCGTTCCACCTCCTGCAGGAAGGCCGGCTCGTCGATGCCCCCGCTCTCGCCCGCCTCCAGCGAATAGTCGATGCGGTACAGGCCGCCCAGGTTCCGCTCCGCGAAGTCGGTGTCGCGGCGGAAGGGAACCGATTCGTCGAAGTAGTGCGGGTAGATGTCGTCGAGGCGGTTGAGCGGCACCAGGGCGACCAGCCCCAGGGTCAGGGTGCCCATGCCCAGCAGCAGCCGGCGCCGGTGGCGGACCACGAAGGCCGCCATCGCCGCCATGGCCCGGTGCCGGGCGGCCGCGGCCGATTCGGGGCGCGCCGGCAGCAGGCTCATGAGGGCGGGCAGGAAGCTGACGGCATAGACCAGGGAGGCCAGCACGCCCATGGCCACCAGGTTGCCCAGGTCCCGGAACGGCGGTGATTCGCTGAAGTTCATGCTCAGGAAGCCGATGGCCGTGGTGACGCTGGTGAGGATCACCGGTTCCAGGTTGATGCGCAGGGATTCCTCCATGGCCCGGGCGCGCGCCGGAGCCCGGCGCAGCTCGTGCAGGTAGCTGGTGATCAGGTGCACCGAACTGGCGATGGCCAGGGTCAGGATGATGGTGGGGGCGGAGGCCGAGGGCGGGGTCAGGTGCATGCCCAGCCAGCCGCCCAGGCCCATGGCGGTGAGGATGGAGAAGACGATGACCAGGGTGGTGACCAGCACCCCCCAGAGGCTGCGGGTCAGCACCAGCAGGGCCAGCAGCATGATGGCGAAGGCCAGCGGCACCAGGTGGGTCATGTCCCGCATGGAGGCCTCGGTGAAGGCGTTGTTCATCATCACCAGGCCGGTGACGTGCACCTCCAGTTCCGGGTACCGCTGCTGCAGCCGCTGCACCAGCTGGCGCACGAAGGCGACGGTCTCCGGGATCTCCGTGGCCTCGTGCTTGCCGGGCAGCTGGACGGTGACGTTGACGCCGGCCACGCGGCCGTCGTGCGAGACCAGCTGGTCCACCAGCAGGGGTTCGTGCAGGGCGATGGTGCGGATCCGGGCGAGGGCGGCCGGTGCCAGGTGGCGGGCATCCTCCACCAGGTCGCGCACCCGCAGGTCGTCGCCCTCGGCCTCGGTGTACTGGAAATTGGTGACCGAGTCGACCCGTGAGGAATAGGGGATCTGCCAGGCCTCCCGGGTCAGCCATTCCACGGCATCCAGGGTCCGGGGCGTGAAGACGTCACCGTCCGGGGGCGCCAGCAGGAACAGGACGTTGTCCTGCTTGGCGTAGATCTTCTCCAGGGCATCGAAGGCCCGCAGCTGCGGGTTGGCGGGGCCGAAGAAGGCGCGGTAGTTGGTGGTGAAGCTCAGCCGCTGGCCGCCCATGGCGGCCAGGGCCACCAGCAGCAGGACCGCGGCCAGCACCCACCCGCGGTGGTGCAGGATCCAGTGGGCGTAGGCGGCTTCCAGGCGGTGGCGGGCCGATGGCGATGGGGTATCCATGCCCTGCCGATTATCGGAGTCGCCGCCGGGGGGGTCAATGAGGATCGGCGGCCGGGGCCGGACTTGCATTCGGCGCAAAGCTGTATATAGTTACATGTACTGTACAGATGAACAGGTGCCCGCCCATGCAGCTCACACCGCGCCAGCAGGAGATCCTGGACTTCATTCGCCGGTTCCTGGAGGAAGAGGGCTGTCCGCCCACGCGGGTGGAGATCATGACCGCCTTCGGTTTCCAGTCACCCAACGCCGCCGAGAGCCATTTGCGGGTCCTGGCCCGCAAGGGCGCCATCGAGCTGCTGCCGGGCGCCTCCCGCGGCATCCGCCTGCCCCAGGCGGAGACGGGCATCCCCCTGGTGGGCCGGGTGGCCGCCGGCGCCCCCTTGCTGGCGGAGGAGCACATCGAGGGCCATTACCGGCTCGATCCGGACCTGTTCCATCCCCGGCCGGATTACCTGCTGCGGGTGACGGGCGAGAGCATGCGGGATGCCGGCATCCTGGACGGTGACCTGCTGGCCGTGCACCGGGCACCTGAGGCGCACGATGGCCAGATCGTGGTGGCCCGGCTGGATGATGAGGTGACGGTCAAGCGCTTTCGCCGCAAGGGGCGGCGGGTGCTGCTGCTGCCGGAGAATGCCGCCTACGAACCCATCGTGGTGG
>JALWSQ010000199.1 GCA_026993645.1 Thiohalobacter sp. | reverse complement strand
TGTATTTGGTTGATACCAACGTCATCAGCGAGGCCCGCAAGCGGTCCAGGGCGAACAAGGGGGTCCGCCGGTTCTTCAAGCAGGCCGTGGACGAGGAAGCGCCGATGTTCCTCTCCGTGGTCACCGTCGGCGAGTTGCGGCGTGGGGTAGAATTGATCCGGCACCGCGGCGATGTCCGCCAGGCCAACCAGCTGGAGAAGTGGTTGACTGCGCTGCTGGCGGATTACCGGGACAATATTCTCGACATCAATCCGGACATCGCCCAGCTCTGGGGACGGCTGCGGGTACCCCATCCGGAAAATGCCCTGGACAAGCTGATTGCGGCAACGGCCTTGATCTACGATCTGACCATCGTCACGCGCAACCACAAGGATTTTGTCAAGACGGGCGTCAAGGTCCTGAATCCATTTACGGCATAGAAGCCTGGAATACTTCACCGCCGGCCCCAATGCATGACGAACAGGTCAACATCGAAGGCGTCTGGCGCTGGGGGGCAAAACCCTGACCACTATGCACTGAGGTCAGTGCACACTGGCCAGGATTCCAGCCCCTTGTGCTTGGCGTGGCGGCGGTATCGGGTGCGGTCACGGAACACCGAGGCGCGCTGAAACCGGGCGGCATGCCGGGCCACGGGGTTTCGGCGCGATTCAAAGAGGGCTGTCGTTCGTCGTGTCCAAGGATTTTACCCGGCCCGGGATATCCGGGTCGCGCCACCGGCGCCTGCTGCACAGACTTGTAACCAACTGAAAATAAATTATTAATTCCTGCCACGACCCCAGTTCTCCGGGTCGTGATAACATGACCTCTCCGTGTTCGCCCGGCGCGGCGGGTTGGGTGCCGCTGCCGGTCTCCGTTTCCGTTCCTGGATTGGAAGGTGGCGGCCGCCACCCGACAAGGAGGCGATCTGTATGCACGAAATCGATGGCCTGGCCCACAGCCCCTATGGGCTGGAGAACCACGGGCTTTCCAACCTCAATGCCGTCTACTGGAATCTGCCCACGCCCAGTCTCATCGAGCAGGCGATCATGCGCCACGAGGGGCAGCTTTCCCACCTGGGGCCGCTGGTGGTGCGCACCGGCCATCACACCGGGCGCTCGGCGCGGGACAAGTTCATCGTGGACGAGCCCTCGGTGCATGACCGGGTGTGGTGGGGCGAGATCAACCAGCCCATCTCGGAGGCCGCCTTCGACCAGCTGCACCGGCGCATGGTCAATTACCTGCAGAACCGCGATGTCTACGTGCAGGATTGCTTCGTCGGGGCGGACAAGCGGCACCGCATGCCCATCCGGGTGATCAGCGAATACGCCTGGCACAGCCTGTTCGCGCGCAATGTCTTCATCATCGCCAGCGAGGAGGAGCTGGCGGTGCACCAGCCCGAGTTCACGGTCATCGATGCCCCCCGCTTCCACGCCATTCCCGAGGAGGATGGCACCCACAGCGAGACCTTCATCATCGTCAACTTCGCCCGGCGGATGGTGCTGATCGGGGGCACCAGCTATGCCGGTGAGATCAAGAAGGCGGTGTTCAGCGTGATGAACTACCTGATGCCGTTGCGCGACGTGCTGCCCATGCACTGTTCGGCCAACATGGTGGAGGATGGCCGCACCGCTCTGTTCTTCGGGCTCAGCGGCACCGGCAAGACCACCCTGTCCGCGGATTCCGGCCGCATCCTGATCGGCGACGACGAGCACGGCTGGAGCGAGCACGGGGTGTTCAACTTCGAGGGCGGTTGCTACGCCAAGATGATCAACCTCTCGCCGGAGCATGAGCCGGAGATCTACAACACCACCATCCGCTTCGGCACGGTGCTGGAGAACGTGGCCATGAACGCGGCCACGCGGCGGGTGGACCTGGACGATGGCACCTTTACCGAGAATACCCGCGGCGCCTATCACATCACCGCCATCCCCAATGCCACCCTCGAGGGCATGGGCGGGCATCCCCACGAGATCCTGTTCCTGGCGGCGGATGCCTTCGGCGTGCTGCCGCCGGTGGCGCGCCTGAGCACGGCCCAGGCCATGTATCACTTCGTGTCCGGCTACACGGCGCGGGTGGCCGGCACCGAGAAGGGTGTCACCGAGCCGGTGCCGGTGTTCAGCGCCTGCTACGGGGCGCCGTTCATGCCGCTGCACCCGGAACGCTACGCCGAGCTGCTGGGCCGCCGCCTGGAGCAGCATGGTTCCCGGGTATGGCTGATCAACACCGGCTGGACCGGCGGGCCCTACGGGGTCGGCCGGCGCATCGACATTCCCCACACCCGGGCCATCGTCAATGCGGTGCTGGAGGGCCGGCTGGACGAGGCCCCCATGCGGCGCGACCCGGTGTTCGGCTTCGAGATCCCGGAGCATGTGCCGGGCGTCCCGGACCGGCTGCTGCTACCGCGCGAGACCTGGGCCGACAAGGCCGCCTACGATGCCCAGGAGCGGCGCCTGGCGCGCATGTTCCAGGAGAACTTCCGCCAGTTCGCCGACCAGGCGGCAGCGGAGATCCTCGCCGCGGCGCCCCGTACCGACTGACGCCGCGCCCGCCGGCGCCCGGCGCTCAGGGGAAGCTGTGTTCCGAGTCGGTTTTCTCCGTCGGTGCCACCCGCAGCCGGTAGTAGGCGATGGATACGGCCCAGGTGGCCAGCATGGCCAGCACCACGGCGAAGCCGATGGTGCCGAAGTCGAGCCCATCCAGCCAGGCCCAGAAGGGCCCCTGGCCACCCAGGCGCGGGCCGAGCAGCTGCAGCCATTCCAGCGTGCCGATGATCAGGGCCAGTCCGACCGCCATGGCGGTGATGATGGTGTTGAAATAGAGCCGGCGCAGCGCATCCGACATGGCCCAGTGATAGGCGCGCAGCATGGCCAGGCCATCCAGCGAATCCAGCAGCGTCATGCCCGCCGTGAACAGGAACGGAAAGATCATGATCCCCCAGAACGGGAAATCGGCATGGGTCGCCAGGGTGCCCGAGATGCCCAGGATCGCGATCTCGGTGGCCGTATCGAAGCCCAGCCCGAACAGGAGGCCGATGGGATACATCTGCCAGCCGTGGTTCACCCGCCGGAACAGGAAGCTGAACAGGTTGGCGAAGAAGCCGCGCCGGTCCAGCAACAGGTTCAGATCCGCCTCCCGCAGGGCCCCATGGCGGCCGTGGCGATGGTCGCGCCAGGCCTGTACCAGCTGCCAGAGCACGAACAGGTTGACCAGCCCGATCAGGGTCAGGAAGGCGGCCGACACGCTGGTGCCGAAGACGCCACCGAACGCCGAGAACCGCCCGAACTGGGTCTCGAGGCCGCGCCCCATCAGGGCGACCACCGCCGACAGGGCGATGACGATGGTGGAGTGGCCCAGGGCGAAGAAGAACCCCACCGTCACCGGTCGCTTGCCTTGCTGGCGCAGCTTGCGGGTCACGTTGTCGATCGCCGCGATGTGATCGGCGTCGAAGGCATGGCGGGCACCGAACACCCAGGCGAGTTCCGCCAGGGCGAGGATGCCGGACTGGAGTCGGGCCAGGCCGAGGGCGGCGGCCCAGGACAGGGCGTTGAGCGCCAGCAGGCCGAGCAGCAACAGCGCCAGCGGCCGACGCGGGATGCCCTGCAGAACCCGATCGATTGCGCGCATGCTGACCGCCCCCTCGCCGGCACCAGCGCGCTAGCGGGCGCT
>JALWSQ010000198.1 GCA_026993645.1 Thiohalobacter sp. | reverse complement strand
CGGATACCACCATCGCTGTCCACGGCACCTTCTTTGTTGGGCACGCTCGCTGCGCTCGCTTTGCCCAACCTACGGGTGCCACGAATAGGCCATGTGTGATACCCCGTAGGATGCGCAAAGGCGCGCAGCGCCGTGCGCATCAGTATGAGCCACGGACCCACACGGAAGCACACGGAATGCAGGTGAGGGGTGAGGCGTGAGGGGTGAGGAGAATCCCCGTCATTCCCCCGTAGGCGGGAATCCATCGTGACGCCACCTCCAATGTTGGTGGTCCTCCCAGGCATGGATCCCGGACACGCGCTCCGCGCGTTCCGGGATGACGTGTGTGGTGGCTCCGCGCATTCCGGGATGACGTTCTCGCCCCTTACCCGCTTTCCCTGTGTTTCGGTGCGATTCCCGGGTTCAGTGGGGACCCCGCGGGACCGCCGGCCTCCAGCAGGGCGTCGAAACCTTCGATGAGCGCAGGCGCCGGGCGGATGGCGAAGATGCCCTGGCCCGGGTGGCGGGGGCTCATGCCGCGCAGGAAGAGATAGCGCACCCCGCCGAAGTGATGTTCGTAGTCGTAGCCCGGGAGGCGCAGCTTCAGGTGCCGGTGCAGCGCCGTGGCATAGAGCAGGTACTGCAGATCGTAGCGCCGTTCCAGCATGGCCTGGTGCAGCCGCGCGGGGCCGTAGTCCGGCAGCAGGTTGCTCTTGAAGTCGACGATGTAGTATCGGTTCTGCCGGCGGTAGATCAGGTCCACCGCGCCGGTGAGCAGGCCGGCCAGGCGGCCGCCGGGCACCCAGCGTTCCAGCGGGGCCATGTCATGTGCCTGCAGCAGGGCATTGAGTGTCCGCTCGCTGGCACCGCGGACGCGGAAGTGGAAGTCGGCTTCGTGCAGCCGGTCGCCCCGGGCGATGTCGGCGAGGCAGCCGCCCTCGGGCAGGGGCGCCCCCAGGACCTCGTCCATCCATTGCGTCAGCGCCGTCCACCAGTCCTCGCCGCCGGGCAGGGCGAAGCGCAGGCGCAGCTGGTCGATGCTGTCCCGCCGTGTCGCCCAATCGGGGTGCTGGAAGTCGGTCTCCTCCAGCAACCGGTGCAGGAAGTTGCCGGTGGCGGCGCCCGGCGGGAACCATTCGCGGCCGATGCCGGTCCAGGCCGGCACGGCCTCCTCATCCTCGGCATCGTAGTCGGCGCGCCGGTGCTCGCCGCGCAGGATGCCGGAGTAACTGGTGATGCGCCAGGGGTCGTCGCTGCGCGGCGGCAGCGGTGCGGGTTGCAGTTCGGTGGTCTCGGGCGGCGGGGCGGGCCTGGCCTCGACCGCCGGCGGCGCATCCGCCACGGCGATGCCGTTTCCGTTCAACCGCCGGAGCCGCTTCTCCCAGGCTTCGATGGCATCCAGCAATTCGGAAGGCCAGCTGCCGTCTCTCTTCTTGCGTTTGCCCAAAGCGGGATCGAGCCGAAAGCATGCCTGTCCCTGCGCGACGGCTTCTCTGCCCTGGGTATCGAGCGTCCAGTCCAGCGGTCCCAGGCCGGCCATGTCGCCTACCGGCCAGGCCCAGCCATAGAGCTTGGTTTCGGCGCGTGTGAGGGCCACGTAGAGCAGACGCAGATCCTCGGAGAGCCGCTCCCGCTCGGCCAATGCGACGACCTCGGGTGTTTTGCCAAAGGCGATTCTCCACCGGTCGCCGTGATGGAAGGTGAAGATGGTTTGCTTATTGTCGGCATTTACCGGGCGTGCGCTCCAGAGGAAGGGCAGATAGACGATGGGAAACTGCAGGCCCTTGGCCTTGTGGATGGTGAGGATATGCACGGCGTCCCGTTCGCTTTCCAGGCGCAGCACGGCGTCCTCGCCCGCGGGCGGTTCCTCCACCTGGCCGTGGAACCAGCGCGCGAGCGCGGCCGGTTCGGGCTGACGGACGGATTCGGTCTGCAGCAGCTCGGCCAGGTGCAGCAGGTCGGTGAGCAGGCGCTCGCCGTCCTCCCGCCGGGCGAGGGTTTTCGGTTCCAGTGTTTCCAGCAACCGCAGGATGGCAGCCAGCACGCCGTGGCGGCGCCAGAGCGCGTGCAGTTCGGCGCTGCGTTCCAGCCAGTCTTCCCAGTCTTCGTTCAGGGCGCGGCGCAGGCCAGCGAGGTCGAGGCCGGTCAGGGGATCGGCGAGCGCGGTGCGCAGGCGGGCCGGGGCCTCGGGCTCGGCCAGGGCCTCCAGCCAGGCGAGCAGGCCGGACGCGGCCTCGGTGTCGAACACGCTGCGGCGGCTGGTGTAGGCGCTGGCAATGCGCAGCCGCGCGAGTTGGGCGCGGACGGCCTCGGCCTGGTCATGGCCGCGCACCAGCACGGCGATGTCGCGGGCCTCGATGGGGCGTTCGCCCAAGCGGGCCTTGCCGTCGCGCGCGGCGGCGAGCAGGGCGGCAATGTGACGGGCGGCCGAGGCGGCGCACAGTGCAGTGGCCTCTTCCTTGTTGGGCTTGCCTGCCTCCTTTTCCGGCGCCAACGGCCAGAGGGTGAGGCCGGCCGCCGGGTCCGGGTCGAGGCCTTCCGGCAGCGCCAACGCAGGATAGCCGCCGGCATCCTTCGCAGCGACCACGGGCGGGTGATCGAGCCCGGTCCAGGCGAAGGGGTGGTCGTGCGCAAACAGCCGGTTGACGGCCTGGCACAGGGCTGGCCGTGAGCGGTGGTTGTGGGTCAGCAGGAAGCGCCGCTCGGGCGGCGTGTCCCGTTTCGCCTGCAGATAGGTGTGGACATCGGCGCCGCGGAAGGCGTAGATGGCCTGCTTGGGGTCGCCGATGAGGATCAGCCGGACGTCGGCGGATTCCAGCCGTTGCAGGATGCCGTACTGCAGGGCGTCGGTGTCCTGGAATTCATCCACTAGCAGGTAGGGGATCTCGGCGGCGATCTGTGCGGCGAGTCCGTCGCCGCCTTCGCCGTCCAGGGCCTCGAAGGTCAGCCGCAGCAGGTCGTCCGGCGAGAGGCTGCCGGCCTCGCGGCGCAACCGGGCGGCCGTCGTCGGTAGCTCGCCCAGGGCTCTAGTGAGCAGGCAGCGGCCCAGCCGATTCAGGGCTTCGTCGATTTCATCGACCAGCGTATTCCATTCGTCCGCGAGTACGGGCAGACGGAAGCCTTTCAGCCAGGGCAGGACTTCATTCTGGTGCACCTTCTTGACGGCCTTTTGCAGTTTCTTCCCGCCGAGGTGCGCGGGAAACGCCCCCCCTTCGTCCCGCCAGCTTTCGAGTGCCTCCTCAGCCACCTTCCACCAGGCCGGCTCGGTCTTGTATTGGGCCTTGTGGAGCGTTTCCTGGCGCGCCTTCAGGCCCTCGATCAGGGCATTCCATTCTTCGTCGATGGCGGCCACCAGCGGGGCTTGCAGTTCCGTCAGGCGTTGCTGCAGCGCCTCCAGATCCTCCGGTGGCTCGGGGGTGTCCGGCCAGGGCAGGGGCGCGAGCGGAAGGGAGAATTTGAGTTTCACCGCCAGCGCGTGGGGATCGGGGATACCCAGGGACTTGAGGGCCTGCCAGGCCTTGGCGTCGCCGATCACCTGCTGGCGCCAGAAGTCCTGCGCGGCCTGCGCGATGCGATCGTCGGCCTCGGGGTCGAGCGCGGGGTCCATGTCCACGGCGCCGGGGTGGCGGCGCAGGAGCTGCAGGCAGAAACCGTGGATGGTATGGATGGGCGCCTCGTCCATCCCGGCCTGGGCCGCGCGCAGGCGGCGCAGGATGGTCTGGGTGTCGCCGCTGCGGCGGGCGGCCTCGACCAGCGGCCACCAGGGTTCATTGCGGATCGCGGCGTCGCCCTCCAGACCGCGCGCGGCGGCGCGCAGCCGCGCCCGCAGCCGGCCGCGCAGCTCCTCGGTGGCGGCGTTGGTGAAGGTCACGGCGCCAATGGCGCGCGGGCCGTGGCCGGCCAGGATCAGTTGCAGGTGGATGCTCGCCAGCAGGTAGGTCTTGCCCGTGCCGGCGCCGGCCTCGATCAGGATGCGGCCGGCATCGAGATCGAGGTCCGCGAGGCGTGCGTGGGTCAGTTCCCGCGAGTCGTCCATGGGCGCCAATGATAGCGGAGTGAGGGATGAGGGGTGAGGCACACCATAGCAGGGGAAAAGGCACGCCAGGACCCTGCCCATCAAGAATCCTCAAGCCGTGCACGTATGACGGATGGATGCCTGCGGCAGTCCAGCACGGCATAGACCAGGACGTATTGTCCTTCGATTCGATAGTAGATGGCGAACGGGAAGCGGCGTGACAACAAGCGGTGATATCGTCCGAAATGTAACGGATGGATGCCGGCGGTGATCATCAGGGAGTCGATGTCGGAGAACAGGGAATCCAGGTAATATTGACCCAGGCCGGCTGCCTGTGCTTCGTAGAAACGGTAACCGTCCAGCAGGTCGAGGCGCGCGGATTCAAGGATCCGGATCTTCATTCCAGTTCATCGCGGATCCGTTTCTTGGCCTCTTCCCAGTCGAGCTGCAGTTCGGTGCCTTCCTCGACGGCGCGTGCACGTGCTGCCAGTACCCCGCCATGCCAATCGGGAGAATGGACACTGGCCCGACGGCTGAGATCGGCCCACAGCGATTCCATGAGCTCGATTTTCTCCTCGATGCTCAGGTCATCCAGCTTCAGGGGGATGGACATCGCGTGCGGCACCCTTGCTTCCTTGATCTGGCCAGTATAGCGCAAGTGTTTTTCGATGGGCACGCTCGCTGCCCTAGCTTTGCCCAACCTACCGGGGCTTTACGTGAGGGGTGAGGGGTGAGGCGTAGGATGCGTAAGGGCGCGCAGCACCGTGCGCATCATGGAGTACCGACCCGGCCTGCCAGGTCGGCGAGGGACTGCACCCGGTCGGTGAAGCCTTCGATCTCGAGCGGGGAGGCGATCTCACCCCAGATGCGGACGAGGTGACGGGTTTCCTTCCAGGTCTCCTCTTTCCATTCCCGACTGATGCGGGCCGCGCGTCGTTCCGGGTCGGGTTCCTCCAGCCAGAGGACCACCGCCTCGGGGGCGAAGGGGATGGGGCGGGTGAGACCCTCCAGGGCCAGGCGCGCGAGGGTGGCGAGCTGCCCGCGTGCGGCCTCCGGCGGCAGCGGCCTGAACGCGAGATCGCCGTCGCGCGCCAGGGTGCGGGCCTCGACGATGGGTTGTTCCGCGGCGCAAGCGGCCAGCATCTCGACCCAGAGCCCCATCCAGTCCTTGGGCCTGCGGTTGCCGAGGCGCACCCGCAACAGGCGCAGTTCGCCTTCCTTCCGGTGCAGGTTGCGCAGCCAGCCCTCCAGCGCGAAATCCCGGCCTTCGTACTCAAAGGGCAAGTGCAGGGGGACGGGATCGAGCCTTTCGCCCCAGTAGTTGACCAGGCGTTTGTGGAGGCGCTGCCATTGGCCGGCCTGCGCCTGCCAGGCGGCCTCCCCGGCGGGGCCCTCCGGGAGCAGCCCTTCGGCGTGCAGGCGCTCGGCGATGACCTGCTTCGGCACGCCGGCTTCTTCCGCGAAGGCCAGCCACAGGCGCTCGCACACCCGGTAGCCGTCCAGCTTGTTGAGGTGGAAGCGTTCGTCCTCTTCGAGGGTGGGCAGTTCCTCGGGGCGGGGCAGGCCGAGACCGCGGGTGAAAAACCAGCCCAGGGGCGCGGACAGGAAGCGGCCGAGGTCGTCCAGGTCCAGGGTCGGGTCCAGGCCCTCCGGCAGCGGTGCAGGGACATCGCCCAGTGCAATGGGCTGCTGCCGCACCCGGCTGTCCTGCACCGCGCGTGCCGTTTCGAACCAGAAGGGATGGCATGCAGCCTGTGCGCCCTCATAGCGGCGAGGACTGAAGGGCTGCATGGGATGGAAGACGAGGAAGCCGTTCCGGCCGCTGCCGCCGGCGGGACGCTGCAGCGATGCCTCGGCCGGGGTGGCGGGATCCAGGTATTCGAGCAGTTCCACCAGGGGGACCGCCGGCTGGCGGGCGCTGTCGTCCCGCGGGTCCCGGTCCTGGAAGTGGAGGTGCAGGGCATCGCGGGCGGCGAGCAGGGTTTCCAGCAGCATCAGGCGATCGTCGTCGCGCGGGCTGCGGTCGCCCCGGCGCCCGTTCAGGGTGAGTGCGTTCAGGGCGCTGCGCCGGTCCGGCCGCGGGAAATCGGCCTCGTTCAGGCCCAGGACGTGAATGTGGCGGAAGGGCAGGTTGCGCAGGGGCTGCAGGGCACAGCAGGTGATGCTGCCGGCGAGGTAGCCCTCGGTGAGCCGGGGCGGGGTCAGGCGGGCGGTCAGCAGGGCTCGGAACAGGGCCGGGCCGATGACGGGATCCAGCCCCAGGACGCGGACGTCCTCCTCCAGTGCAGCCAGGGCCTCGTGCAAGGGGGCGAGCTGGTCCAGTTCCTCGCCGCGGGGGGCGGTGAACTCGGGCACCAGGGCCGCCAGTTCCCGGCACCAGTGGGACAGGGGCCGGCCACCGCCCAGGCGCCGGCGCCAGTGGCGCAGCCGTTCACCCAGCAGCATCAGGCCACCCAGCGCCTCCGCCAGCTCGCCCTCCACGTCGTCGGCGGGGGCGATGTCCTGGAACAGGCGGTAGGCATCGTCCGCCAGGGCATAGCCGGCCAGGGCCCGTCGCTCGCCGAAGGCCAGGCTGTGATGGTCCGCGCCGGCGAATCCCTGCTGCTGCCGGTCCTCGGCCGTCAGCCCCCAGCGCACGCCCTGGTCCTGGAGCCAGGCGGTGAGGTCCGGCAGCAGGGCCTCGTCGATGTTGAAACGGCGCCGGAAGGCGGGTTCGTCCAGCAGCGCCCGGATCCAGGCGGCGGTCACCCGGATCCCGGGCAGCTGTAGCATGGCCAGCAGGTTCTCCAGCAGGGAATGGCCTGCGGTGGCACTGCGGTCCACGATGGCGTAGGGCAGCCGGGCGGCGGGCGGCAGGGCCTCGAAGGCGGCCGCCAGGAAGGGGGCGTAACGATCGATGTCGGTACAGAGAATGGCGATCTCGCGCGGGGCCAGGCCGGGGTCCGCGCGCCGCGCGGCCAGGATGGCTTCCACTGTCTCCTGGCAGGCGCGCATGGGATTGTGGGTGGCATGGATCCGCAGGCTGGCATCGGGCGTCGACGGCCCGGTGTCCTCGAGGTTCTGCAGATGGGCCTGGATCCGGTGCAGGCTGGTGTCGGTGACCGCCGGCGCGAAGTGCTCGTGGGTCTCGTGGGGCACCCGTTCCAGGCGCTCGTACAGCAGGTCGATGAAGTCGCGCGCCTCCCGCCCCCAGAGCGCCAGCAGGGGATGGATCACGTCCTCATCCGCCAGCAGGCGTTCCCGGGCGGCGCGGCGGTTGGGGGCGTCGCCCCACCACTCGGCGGACGGGGTGAGCACGAAGGCGTGCACCTCGCTGGCCAGGGCGAGATCCAGGAACAGGTCTAGGTACAGCGGCGGCAGGTGGCTCAGGCCGAACAGGAACAGGCGTCGGGGCAGGCCGGGCGGCCGTTCGCCGGCGTGCAGGCGCTGGCGCAGCCGGTCCACCAGCTGCTGCCGGTGTGCCGTCCCCTGGGTGAGCTGGCGCCACAGCGTTCCCTGCCACCCGAAGCGGTCGATGAGAGCCGGGTCACCACCGAAACCGGGCCGGCCGGCGTCCCAGTCCCGCACCCAGTCGGGGCGATAGAGGGGGTACTGATCGAAGGCCTCGGCCAGGCTGTCGGCGATGCGCCAGCTGCGCAGACCCTCTTCATCGTCGCCGGGCCGCAGCGCGGCCGGCACCCGGAGCCGGCCCTGGCGCAGGCCCTGCCAGATCCGCAGGGCCAGCCGGGGGCGCTCCAACGGATCCTCCGCCGGCAACCCGGTGCCCGCGGCCTGCAGCAGTTGCCAGGCGGTACGGGCCGGCAGCGGCCAGTCGAAACGCATGACCACGCCCAGGATCCGGGCCAGCCGGATCTCCAGCCAGCGGGCCATGCCCGGCTGGGCCACGGTGACGCGGGTCTCGGCGAAGGGGTCGGCGGGGGCCGCGTGCAGCGCTTCCGCCAGCGCATCGGCCAGCCGTTCCAGGCGATTGGCGGTGTGCAGGTGGAAGGTCATGCCCGTGCATCATACGCCACGGGCGGGGGGAAGGGACGGGGGGCGGCCAGGTGCCGCCCCCCGGGCCGGGTTCAGGCGCCGAGGTTGGACGCGGCGAAGTCCCAGTTCACCAGCTCCCAGAAGTGCTTGATGTACTCGGGGCGGGCGTTGCGGTAATCGATGTAGTAGGCGTGTTCCCAGACGTCGCAGGTGAGGATGGGGGTCAGCCCGTCCCGCAGGGGATTGCCCGCGTTGCTGGTGTTGACGATGGCCAGGCCGCCATCGGCGTTGCGTACCAGCCAGGTCCAGCCGGAACCGAAGTTGGTGGCCGCCGAGGTGGAGAACTGCTCGCGGAAGGCATCCACCGAGCCGAAGGCCTGGGCGATGGCATCGGCCAGGGCACCGCTGGGATCACCGCCGCCGTTGGGGCTGAGGCAGTTCCAGTAGAAGCTGTGGTTCCAGACCTGGGCGGCGTTGTTGAAGATACCGCCCTCGGCCTTGCGGATGATGTCCTCGAGGGAGGCGTTCTCGAACTCGGTGCCCGGGATCAGCTTGTTCAGGTTGGCGACATAGGCCGCGTGGTGCTTGCCGTAGTGGTACTCCAGGGTCTCCTGGGAGATGTGCGGCTCCAGCGCGTTCATGGCGTAGGGCAGTTCCGGCAGTTTGTGTTCCATGGTTCCTCTCCTTCGATGAATCCGAATACCTGAGTGCAGGGCTCCGAGAATGGTCCCGAATGGTACGGCATGCTCCGCGCGGGCTGCAAGCATGGCACCACCGTGGGATTTGCCGGCCGGCGGTGTGCTGGTCCCGGGCCCGCCAGCCGGTACAATGACGGCCATGGATCCGGTGGCCCTCAGCGTCTTCTCCAGCCGCGTGGCGGCGGTCTGCGACGAAATGGGCGCGGTGCTGCGCCGGGCCGCCTTCGCCCCCAACATCCGCGACCGGCTGGACTATTCCTGTGCCCTGTTCGACACCGGCGGGGCGCTGGGGGCCCAGGCCGCGCACATCCCCGTGCACCTGGGCAGCATGGCCTATGCCATGCGCGACCTGGTGGCGGCAGTGGACTGGTCGCCCGGTGACATGCTCATCGTCAACGACCCCTACCTCGGTGGGACCCACCTGCCGGACGTGACCCTGGTGGCGCCGGTGTTCGTCGCCGGCAAGCGGGTGGGTTTCGTCGCCAACCGGGCCCATCACGCCGACATCGGTGCCGCCACCCCGGGGTCCATGCCCGTTTCCCGCCGGCTGGAGGAGGAGGGTCGGGTGATCCCGCCCGGCCTGCTCCTGCGCGGCGGCCGGCTCGACCAGGACCTGTGGCAGGCGCTGGTGGGGGCGACCGCCCGGCCCGCGCTCAGCGGTGGGGACTTCCAGGCCCAGATCGCGGCCAACCGACGCGGGATCCAACGTCTGGAGGCCCTGGTGGAGGCCATGGGGCGGACGGCCTATGCCGAGGCCCTGGCGGCCCTCAACGACTACGGGGAACGCCTCGCCGCGGCCATGCTGGCGGCGCTGCCGCCGGGTCGCTATGCGTTCGAGGACTGGCTGGACGACGACGGCCTGGGGCGGCAGGACATCCCGCTGCGGGTCCGGGTGGACATCGGGGCGGACGCTGTCCGGGTCGATTTCACCGGCACCTCGCCCCAGGTGGAGGGCAACGTCAACTGTCCGCTGTCGGTGGCGGCCGCCGCGGTCTACTACGTGTTCCGTTGCCTGATGCCGGACCAGACCCCCGCCTGCGCCGGCAGCTTCCGCCGCATCCGTATCGAGGCGCCGCCGGGCTGCCTGGTGAACGCGCAGCGGCCGGCCGCCGTGGCGGCCGGCAACGTGGAGACCAGCAGCCGGATCGTGGATTGCCTGCTGGGCGCCCTGGCGCCGGCCCTGCCGGAACGGATCCCGGCCGCCGCCCAGGGCACCATGAACAACGTGGCCCTGGGCGCGCGCGGGGAAGGCGGCGACTGGGACTACTACGAGACCATCGGCGGCGGCATGGGCGGCGGCGCGCAGCGGCCCGGGCTCAGCGCCGTGCAGAGCCACATGACCAACACCCGCAACACCCCGGTGGAGGTGCTGGAGATGGCCCATCCCCTGCGCATCCGCCGCTATGCCCTGCGGCGGGGCTCGGGCGGTGCCGGGCGCCATCCGGGCGGCGATGGCCTGGTGCGGGAGTACGAGTTCCTGGCACCGGCCCAGGCGACCCTGCTGACCGAGCGGCGCCGCCATGCCCCCTGGGGTCTGGCCGGGGGCGGTCCCGGCCAGCCCGGACGCAACCTCCTCAACGGCGAGCCCCTGCCCCCCAAGTGCCGCATCGAGCTGGCCCCCGGCGACCGGCTCTGCATCGAGACGCCCGGCGGCGGTGGCTGGGGGCGCTAGGGCATGTGCGGCATCTGCGGTGAACTGCGGCTGGACGGCGGGTCCCCCGATCTCGCCGCCCTCGACCGCATGCTCGAGCGGCTGCGTCGGCGCGGCCCGGACGACGGCGGGATGCATGCCGAGGGCCCCCTGGCCCTGGGTCATCGGCGCCTGTCCATCATCGACCTCTCGCGCCATGCCCACCAGCCCATGGTGGATCCGGAGCTGGGCCTGGCGCTGGTGTTCAACGGCACCCTCTACAACTACCCCGAGTTGCGCCGTACCCTGGAAGGTAAGGGCTACCGGTTCTTCTCCCGGGGGGACACCGAGGTCATCCTCAAGGCCTACCATGCCTGGGGCCATGCCTGTGTCGAGCGCTTCCAGGGCATGTTCGCCTTCGCCCTCTGGGACGGGGAGCGGCGCGCGCTCTGGCTGGCGCGTGACCGGTTCGGCATCAAGCCCTGCTACTACAGCCTGGACCGGCACCGCTTCCGCTTCGCCTCCAACAGCCAGGCGCTGCTGGCCGCCGGCGGCGTGGACGGGCGGATCGACCCGGTGGCCCTGCACCATCACTTCACCCTGCATGCCGTGGTGCCGGCGCCGCGCACCATCCTGGCCGGCATCCGCAAGCTGGCGCCGGCCTCCTGCCTGCTGCTGACCGAGGATCACCCCCCGCGCCACTGGCGCTACTGGCACCTGCGCGCGGTGCGGCCCGACCCCTGTCCCAGCGAATGGGAATGGGTGGAACGGGTCCGCAGCGAGCTGCTGGAGGCGGTGCGCCGGCGGGCGGAGATCGCCGATGTACCGGTGGGCGTGCTCCTGTCCGGCGGTCTGGATTCCAGCCTGCTGGTGGCCCTGCTGGCGGAGATCGGGGTGCCGGACTTGCAGACCTTCTCCGTCGGCTTCGAGGATCAGCCCGAAGAGAAGGGCAGCGAGTTCGAGTACTCGGACCAGGTGGTGGCCCGCTACGGCACCCGCCACCGGCGTTACCGCATTCCCAACGCCGAGGTGCTGCAGCGCCTGCCGGAGGCGGTGGACGCCATGGCCGAGCCCATGGTGGGACAGGATGCGGTGGCCTTCTACCTGCTGGCCGAGCGGGTGTCGCGCTCGGTCAAGGTGGTGCAGAGCGGCCAGGGGGCGGACGAGGTGTTCGGCGGCTATTTCTGGTATCCGCGCATGGCGCGGGAACAGGGACCGCCGGTGGAGCGGTTCCGCCGCCACTACTTCGACCGGGATCACGACGAGTTCCTGGCCATGACCCAGCCCCGGTACCACGGCCCCGATTACACCGCGGCCTGGGTGGCGCGGCGGCTGGCGGAGCCCGAGGCCGACGAATTCCTCGACCAGGTGCTGCGCCTGGACGTCACCGCACTGATCGTGGACGATCCGGTCAAGCGGGTGGACAACATGACCATGGCCTGGGGGCTGGAGGCCCGGGTGCCCTTCCTCGATCACCGGCTGGTGGAGACGGCGGCGGCCATCCCCCCGGCCCTGCGCCTGCGCTCGGGCGGCAAGCACATCCTCAAGCGCATCGCCCGCGGGCTGGTGCCCGATGCCGTCATCGACCGCCCCAAGGGTTATTTCCCCGTGCCGGCGCTCAAGTACGTGCGCGGTCCCTTCCTCGAGTTCATGCGCGAGATCCTGCTGTCCGATGCCTGCCGCCGGCGGGGGCTCTATCGCCACGACTACCTGGAACGCCTGCTGGCGGCGCCGGAGGCCCATCTCACCCGCATCCAGGGCAGCAAGCTGTGGCACCTGGCGCTGCTGGAGTTCTGGCTGCAGCGCCAGCTCGGCTGAGCACCGCGGCCGGTGGCCGCTTTCCGGTATAGTAGGGGCCCCGGCCCCCGACGACGGAAACCGAGTGGACGAACAGAAACCCCCCATTGCACGCCGTTTCCGCGGTTTCCTGCCCGTGGTGGTGGACGTGGAGACCGCCGGTTTCGATCCGCGCAAGGACGCCCTGCTGGAGATCGCCGCCGTGTTGCTGGAGATGGACCCGGCGGGCTACCTCCGCCGGGGGGCGACCCACGCCTGTCACGTGGAGCCCTTTCCCGGCGCCAACCTGGATCCCCAGGCCCTGGCCTTCACCGGCATCGAGCCTTACCACCCGTTCCGCTTCGCCAAGCCCGAGGCGGAGGCCCTGGGCCTGGTGTTTCAACCGGTGCGCCGGGAGGTCAAGGCCACCGGTTGCAGCCGCGCCATCCTGGTGGGCCACAATCCCTCCTTCGACCTGTCGTTCGTCAACGCGGCGGCCAAACGGTGCAAGATCAAGCGCAACCCCTTCCATCCCTTCAGCACCTTCGATACTGCGACCCTCGGTGGACTGGCCTACGGTCAGACGGTGCTGGCGCGGGCGGTACAGGCGGCGGGCATCCCCTGGGACGAGACCCGGGCCCATTCCGCCATCTACGATGCGGAACGCACGGCGGACCTGTTCTGCGCCATCCTCAACCGCTGGCGGGAGCTGGCCGGGGAGACCTACAGCGAGCCGCCACCGGGCTCGGGCTGAGCGGACCCGGGTCGCGGCCTGGCCTATACTGTACGAGGTACACCGGCCAGGGGGCCGGTGCCGGGAGGAGATCATGGCACGATTGCCGGAGAAGACCCTGCAGATACTCCAGGCCCATGCCGGGCTGATCCAGCGCGTGGCCATCGCCTGCCGCAACCGGGACCTGGTACCGGACCTGGAGGAGATCCTGCGCCAGGCCGAACAGAACGAATGGGTCGACCTGGTGGCCGCCATCCGGCGCATCCTGGCCGGCGAGCGGGAACCGGGGACCTTCGGTCACCTGGACGAGGAGGACCGGACCATCGTGGAGGCCATCCTGCGCGGCATCCAGGATCCCGACAGCCTGCAGGAACTGGCCCAGCCGCTGGATCCCGGCCTGGCGGCCCCCGGCCTCGCCAGCCTGATCCATGCCGCGCGCAAGGGCAGTACCGAGGCGTTGCAGGCCATCGGTGCCATGGCGACCCAGATGCTCCAGGCGGGGGGCGACATGGCCCGGATCGCGGGCCTGATGCGTCCCCTGGTCCTGGGCGAGCGGGATGCCGGGCGCCTGTGCCAGGGCCTGGGGGAATCCGCGGAACGCCTGGTGGAGAACATCCTGCGGGAACTGGCGCGGTTGGAGGCCGACGCCTGAGCGCGGGTCGGCGCGGCGCGGCGGATTCAGCGCACCAGGTAGTCCAGCACCTGCCCCAGCAGGCGGTTGACCGCGGGCGCCCGGCTCTCGGCCAGGCGGAGCATGGTCTGCTCGTCCTGGATGTAGGGACCGTCCACCAGCTCGTCGCGGCTGTGGTCGATGATCAGGCGCGCGGTCTCCGGCGTGGTCTCCAGGTGGAATTGCAGGCCGATGGCCCGCGGGCCCACCTGGAACGCCTGCTGGGCACAGGCCTGGCTGCGGGCCAGGTGGACCGCGCCCGGCGGCAGGTCGAAGGTTTCACCGTGCCAGTGGAAGACCTCGATCCGGGGCGGGAAATGGAAGCTGTCCTCGGTGCCGGCCAGGCCCTCCACCGGGAACCAGCCGATCTCCCGTGCCGGCCCCGGGTAGACGCGGGCGCCCAGCGCCGCGGCCATGAGCTGGGCGCCCAGGCAGACACCGAGCAGGGGGGTGCCCCGTTCCAGTACCGCGCGCACGAAGGCCTTCTCCGCCACCAGCCAGGGGTGGTGGGCCTCGTCGT
>JALWSQ010000197.1 GCA_026993645.1 Thiohalobacter sp. | reverse complement strand
GGCCAACCGGGGCCGCGGCCGGCGGGGGCGGGTGACCGGCACCGACAGGGAACGGGACAGTGGAATCACAGGATCTACGCAACGCAGGCTTGAAGGTCACCCTCCCCCGGATGAAGATCCTGGAGATGCTGGAGAGTGCCACCACCAACCGCCATCTCAGCGCCGAGGACGTCTACAAGGCGCTGCTGGACGCGGGGGAGGACATCGGGCTGGCCACGGTCTACCGGGTGCTGACCCAGTTCGAGGCGGCCGGCCTGGTCACCCGCCATCATTTCGAGGGCGGCCACTCCGTGTTCGAGCTCAACCAGGGTGAGCATCACGATCACCTGCTGTGCGTCAAGTGCGGCCGGGTGGAGGAGTTCGTGGACAAGGTGATCGAGAAGCGTCAGCGCGAGATCGCGGCCAAGGCCGGGTTCGACATCACCGACCACTGCCTGTACATCTACGGCATCTGTCCTGCCTGCCGCAAGCAGTCGCGCTGACCGGGGCCGCGGCCGGCGGCCTCAGCCCTGCTCCAGCATCTCCGCGGCGTGCGCCCGGGTGGAACGGGTGATGCGCCGCCCCCCCAGCATGCGGGCGATCTCCTCGACCCGTTCCACCGGTGACAGCCGGCTGATCTCGGTCCGGGTGCTGTTGGCGGCGGTGTGCTTGGTGACTCGCAGGTGGTGGTGCGCCTGGGCCGCCACCTGGGGCAGGTGGGTCACGCACAACACCTGGTGGTCGCCGCCCAGGCGCCGCAGCTGCAGGCCGACGGTTTCCGCCACCCCGCCGCCGATGCCGGTGTCCACCTCGTCGAAGATCAGGGTCGCGGCCCGTTCGCCGCGGGGGGCCATGACCTGGACCGCCAGGCTGATGCGCGACAGTTCCCCGCCGGAGGCCACCCGCGCCAGCGGCATGGGGGGCTGGCCGGGGTTGGCGCTGACCCGGAACTCGACCCGGTCCCAGCCCTGGGCGGCGGGGTGTTCGGGGTTGGCCTCGACGGCGATCTCGAAGCGACCGCCCGGCATTCCCAGGTCCTGCATGGTGCCGGTCACCGCCTCGGCCAGGGGCCGGGCCGCCGCCCGGCGCTGCGCGTGCAGCTGCCCGGCCTGTTCCCGGTAGCGCCGGGCCAGGGCATCCACTTCCCGCTCCAGGTCGCCGAGATCGCTGTCCAGCCGCTCCAGGCCGGCCAGCTCCTCCTGCAGGGCCTCGGCCAGGGCCGGCAGCTCCGCCGCGGGGACCTGGTGCTTGCGCGCCAGCCGGTGCAGCCGGGCCAGCAGCTCCTCCACCTGCTGCAGGCGCTGCGGGTCCAGGGTCAGCCCATCCAGGTGGGCACGCAGTTCGTCGGCGGCCTCGGCCAGCTGGATGACGGCGGTCTGCACCAGTTCCCGGGCCGGTGCCACGCCCGGGTCCAGGCGCTCCATCTCCTCCAGTTCCCGGGCCAGGGCGCTGGCGCGGCCATGGGCCGAGCCCTCGTCGTCCTCGTACAGCGCCTGCAGCAGACGCTGGCCCTGTTCCAGCAGGGTGCCGGCATGGCTGAGGCGGCGCTGCTCCGCGTCCAGCGCCTCGATGTCCGCGGCCGTCAGTTCCAGCCCGGCCAGCTCGTCCAGCTGGTAGCGCAGGTACTCCATGCGTGTGGTCCGGTCCCGCCCGGCGGCGCGCAGGTCCTCCAGCCGCCGCTCGGCGTCACGCCAGGCGCGCCAGGTTCGGCCCAGTTCCGCCACGGCGGGCTCCAGGCCGGCCTGGGCGTCGAGCAGGGCACGCTGGACGTCGGGCCGGACCAGGGACTGGTGCTCGTGCTGGCCGTGGATGTCCACCAGCAGCCGGCCCAGCTCACGCAGCCGCTGCAGGGTGACCGGCGAATCGTTGATGTAGGCCCGGGATTTGCCCTCGCGGTACAGGGTGCGGCGGATGCGGCAGTCGCTGCCGTCGTCCAGTGCCTGGTCGGCCAGCCACTGGACGGCCCCGGGCAGGGCAGAGAGGTCGAACAGGGCGGCCACCTCGGCCCGCTCCTGGCCATGGCGCACCAGGTCGCTGCTGGCCCGGTCCCCCAGCAGCAGGCCGAGGGCGTCCACCAGGATGGACTTGCCGGCGCCGGTCTCGCCGGTGAGGGCGGTCATGCCCGGCTCCATCTCGAGCCGGGCCCGGTCGATGATGGCGAAATTTCGGATCAGGAGTTCGCGCAGCATGGCGTGCATCCGGAAGCCGGCGGGTCCGGGCCCATTATTGGAAATCGGCCCGGCGCTGGCAACCGGCGCCGGTCAGGAATGGAGCCCCCAGAGGAACTTCTGGCGCAGGATGTCGTAGTAGTCGTAGCCGGCGGGGTGGATGAGCCGCAGGCGCTGGGGCAGGGCCTGGACCCGGATGCGGTCGCCCGGCACCAGCGCGAAGTTGACCTGGCCGTCCCAGGTGACCTGGGCCTGGGTGTAGCCGCCGCCATGCAGCCGGATCTCGATGTGGGCGCCTTCGCCCAGCACGATGGGGCGGTTGCTGAGGCTGTGTGGGCAGATGGGCACCAGCAGGATGGCGCGCAGGTCGGGCTCCAGCAGGGGGCCGCCCCCGGACAGGGCATAGGCCGTTGAGCCGGTGGGGGTGGAGACGATGAGGCCGTCGGAGCGCTGGGTGTTGAGCAGCCGGTCGTCGATGCGCACCTCCAGCTCGATCATGCGCGCGATGTCCCACTTGTGCACCACCACGTCGTTGACGGCACAGCTCTCGCTCACCGCCTGGCCATCACGCCAGACGGTGGCATGGACCAGGCTTCGTGCCTCCTGGGTGTAGTCCCCGGCCAGGATGGCGTCCAGCTCGGTGTCCAGATCCTCCGGCGAGACGTCGGCGAGGAAGCCCAGCCGGCCCAGGTTGATGCCCAGCAGGGGCACCTCGTGCCGCACCAGGCTGCGCCCGGCCTGCAGCAGGGTGCCATCGCCGCCCACGACGATGGCGAGATCCGCTTCCGCGCCCAGGGTCTCGCGCGGCAGGCCGCTGTCGCTGGCGAGCCGGAGGTAGCTGCAGGTGCTCTCGTCGAACAGCAGGGTGGCATCGTGGGCCTGGAGGATGCGGACCAGGCGCTCCAGGGTCTCCCCCACGGCGGGGTCCCCGGGCTTGGCCAGCAGGGCGATCCTGTGGAAGGCTGTGGGCACAGTGGCTCCTGACGCGGCTGGAAAAATTACCCTAACACCCGCACTTCCGTGATGCCAGCCCCGGTCGGGGCCGGCCGCCGGCTTTGACAGCGAGGGGGCTTGGCACTCATTATATGAGAGTGCTAACCGAAGTGGTCACCGATGAGCAGCGAGCAGCCAGCAGAAGTCCTGTCCGACCGCGCCCAGCAGCTGCTGCGGGTGCTGATCGAGCGCTACATCCGTGACGGCCAGCCCGTGGGGTCGCGGACCCTGGCGCGCGATTCGGGGCTGGACCTGAGCCCGGCCACGGTCCGCAACGTCATGGCGGACCTGGAGGAACTGGGCTTCGTGCGGGCGCCGCACACCTCGGCCGGGCGCATGCCCACCATCCGCGGCTACCGCTTCTTCGTCGATACCCTGCTCACGGTCAAGCCCCTCACCGGGGCGGCGTTGCAGCGGCTGCGGTCCCAGCTGGAGCTGGAGGTGGACGAAAAGGAGATGGCGGAGAGCGCCTCCACCCTGCTGTCCGGCATCACCCGGCTGGCGGGCGTGGTGACCCTGCCGCG
>JALWSQ010000196.1 GCA_026993645.1 Thiohalobacter sp. | reverse complement strand
CACCTCCCCTGGTGCGGCCCCGGCGGCCGCCGCTGCATCGACCGCTGCAACCTCTCGAGGTTCGCTGCGATCACCGGGGGCTACTGTTCCAGAACCACCCGCGCCGATCAAGGCGCCCTGGCCGGGGGCCGGCGCCAACCCGCAAAGACCGCGGTTTTTTGCTCCAGGCTCACCGTGTTAGAGTATCGCGGCTTTCCGCCCGGGGTATTTCACGCATGAACGACGACACCAATCCGCTGCTCCATCTGCGCGGCCTGCCGCCCTTTTCCCGCATCCGGCCGGAACACGTGGAGCCGGCCATCCGCCAGCTGCTGGCGGAATGCCGGGCCACCGTGGACCGCTGCCTGGCCACGGACACCCCGCCGCAATGGGAGAGCCTGGTCCAGCCCATCGAGGACGTGGAGGATGCCCTCGGTCGCGCCTGGTCGCCGGTGGCGCACATGAACGCAGTGGTCAACAGCGAGGCCCTGCGCAGCGCCTACAACGCCTGCCTGCCGCTGTTGTCCGAGTACGCCACCGACATGGGGCAGAACGAGCGGCTGTACGCCGCATACCGCCACATCCGGGAGGACGCCGGATTCGAGCGGCTCACCCAGGCCCAGCGCAAGGTGATCGAGAACACCCTGCGCGACTTCCACCTCTCGGGCGTGGACCTGCCGCCGGCGGAGCGGGACCGTTACAAGGCCATCATGCAGGAACTGGCCTCGTTGCAGGCAAAGTTCGAGGAGAACCTGCTCGACGCCACCCAGGCCTGGAGCCGCCAGGTCACCGACCCGGCCGGGCTGGCCGGCCTGCCGGACAGCGCCCGTGCCCTGGCGCGCCAGAATGCGGAACGCGCCGGCCTGGACGGCTGGGTGTTCAACCTGGAGTTCCCCTCCTACCACCCGGTGATGACCTACGCCGACGACCGCGGGCTGCGCGAGGAGATGTATACCGCCTATGTCACCCGCGCCTCGGACGAGGGTCCGAATGCGGGCCGCTGGGACAACGGGCCGGTCATGGAGCGCATCCTGGCCCTGCGCCACGAGGCCGCCCGGCTGCTGGGCTTCGCCAATTATGCCGAACGCTCCCTGGCCACCAAGATGGCACGCGATCCCGCGGAGGTCATGGGCTTCCTGCAGGATCTCGCCGCCCGCTCGCTGCCGCGGGCGCGGGAGGAGCTGGCGGAGGTGCGGGCCTTCGCCCGCGACCGCTTCGGCCTCGAGTCCCTGGAGGCATGGGACCTGGCCTACTACTCGGAGAAGCTGCGCCAGGCGCGCTACGCCATCTCGCAGGAGATGCTCCGGCCCTACTTCCCGGTGGGCCGGGTGCTGGCAGGCATGTTCGCCGTGGTGCAACGGCTGTACGGCCTGGACATCCAGGAACGGCAGGACGTGGACAGCTGGCACCCGGACGTGCGCTTCTTCAGCATCCATGACCGGGCGGGCCGGCTGCGCGGGCAGTTCTACCTGGATCTCTATGCCCGCCCGCACAAGCGCGGCGGCGCCTGGATGGACGAGTGCATCTCCCGGCGCCTGACCCGTGACGGCGTCCAGAACCCGGTGGCCTATCTCACCTGCAACTTCACCCCGCCGGTGGGCGAGGATCCGGCCCTGCTGACCCACGACGAGGTCATCACCCTGTTCCACGAGTTCGGCCACGGCCTGCACCACATGCTGACCCAGGTGGACTATGCCGGGGTGTCGGGCATCAGCGGCGTGGCCTGGGATGCGGTGGAACTGCCCAGCCAGTTCATGGAGAACTGGTGCTGGGAGCGCGAGGCCCTGGACCTGATCTCGGGCCACTACCGGACCGGCGAACCCCTGCCGGACGAACTGTTCCAGCGCATGCGTGCCGCCCGCAACTTCCAGTCCGCCATGCAGATGGTGCGCCAGCTCGAGTTCGCCATCTTCGACTTCCGGCTGCACCTGGAATACGACCCGGAGCGGGGTGGCCGCATCTACGAGATCCTCGACGAGGTGCGGCGGCAGGTGGCGGTGGTCCAGCCCCCCTCCTTCAACCGCTTCCCGCACAGCTTCTCCCACATCTTCGCCGGCGGCTACGCGGCCGGCTATTACAGCTACAAGTGGGCGGAGGTCCTGTCGGCGGACGCCTTTTCCGCCTTCGAGGAGAAGGGCATCTTCGACCGGGCCACCGGCGAGCGCTTCCTGACCACCATCCTCGAGCGCGGCGGTTCCCGGGAGCCCATGGAACTCTTCATCGAATTCCGCGGCCGCGAGCCCAGCATCGATGCCCTGCTGCGCCACAGCGGGCTGGCGGCCTGAACAGGGGCAGAGGGTGAAGCGGGTCCTGGTGATCTACCAGTCGGAGTACGGCCACACCCGGGTCCTGGCGGAACGCCTGGCCTGCGGCGCCAAGAAGGAACGCGGGGTGACCGCCACCCTGGTTCCCGTGGCCGAGGCCCTCGACCGGCTGCCGGAGCTGGATGCGGCCGATGCCCTGGTGTTCGGCTGCCCCACCTACATGGGCAACGTGCCGGCAGCGTTCAAGGCCTTCATGGACGGCACCTCCGTGGCCTGGCAGGAGCAGCGCTGGCGCGACAAGCTGGCGGCGGGCTTCACCAACTCGGCCAGCCCCTCGGGCGACAAGCTGGCCACCCTGCAGCAACTGGTGCTGTTCGCGGCCCAGCACGGCATGCTCTGGGTGAGCCTGGGCCTGCCGCCGGCCGACCCCACCCGGGCCACGCCGGCGTCCCTCAACCGGCTGGGGGGCTCCCTGGGCGCCCTGGCCCAGTCGGAGAACGGACCGCCCACGGAGTCGCCGCCGGAGGGCGACCGCGCCACCGCCGAGTGCCTGGGCCAGCGCGTCGCCCGCCTGTGCCTCCAGCGGCCCTGACCGGCTCAGTCGTCCAGGATCCCCAGTTCGTCCCAGAGCGCATCCACCCGCCGCCGGACCTCTTCGCTCATGCGGATGGGCCGGCCCCAGGCCCGGTCGGTCTCGCCGCGCCACTTATTGGTGGCGTCGAAGCCGATCTTGCCGCCCAGCCCGGACACCGGCGCGGCGAAGTCCAGGTAGTCGATGGGCATGCGGGGCACCAGGGTGGTGTCGCGCACCGGGTCCATGCGCGTGGTGAGCGCCCAGATCACGTCCCGCCAGTCACGCACGTTCACGTCGTCGTCGGTGACGATGACGAACTTGGTGTACATGAACTGGCGCAGGAAGGACCAGACCCCGAACATCACCCGCTTGGCATGGCCGGGATACTGTTTCCTGATGCTGACGACGGCCAGGCGGTAGGAACAGCCCTCCGGCGGCAGGTAGAAATCGGTGATCTCGGGGAACTGCTTCTGCAGGATGGGCACGAACACCTCGTTGAGCGCCACCCCCAGGATGGCGGGCTCGTCCGGCGGCCGGCCGGTGTAGGTGCTGTGATAGATGGGATCACGCCGGTGGGTGATGCGCTCGACGGTGAACACCGGGAAGCGCTCCACCTCGTTGTAGTACCCGGTATGGTCGCCGAAGGGGCCCTCGTCGGCCTCGTCGCCGGGGTGGATGTGGCCTTCCAGCACGATCTCGGCGCTGGCGGGCACCTGCAGGTCCGACCCCAGGCAGCGCACCAGCTCGGTCCGGGCCCCGCGCAGCAGGCCGGCGAAGGCGTACTCGGACAGGCTGTCGGGGACCGGCGTCACCGCGGCCAGCAGGGTGGCCGGATCGGCCCCCAGCGCCACCGCGACCGGGAAGGGTTCCCCGGGGTGGGCCTGCTGCCAAT
>JALWSQ010000195.1 GCA_026993645.1 Thiohalobacter sp. | reverse complement strand
CGTCATGTTCGGGGGCCTCGCCCACGAACATGACGTGGGCCATGCGTTCCAGCTGGTCGCGCACGGCGCGATCGAGCACCGGGTGCCGGTAGCCATGGATGGCCGCCCACCAGCTGGACATGCCATCGATCAGCTCGGTGCCATCGGCCAGCCGCAGCCGCACCCCCGCCGCCGACACCACCGGCAACACCGGCAAGGGTGCGCTGACCGAGGCATAGGGATGCCAAAGGTGGGCCCGGTCGAAGGCCAGCCAGTCCGGTTCCAATGCGGCATCTCGCTGCTCCATGGGAATGGTAGTATACCGGTGCGGGGCGCCGGGCCCGCAGCCGACCCGAGGGCCCGGAGACATGTCATCACCACCAGGGAGCACCCACGTCCATGATCCTGATCCTCGAACCCGATGCCGACCTGGAGGCCGAGGCCTACCGCAAGCTGATGGGATTCCTGCAACGGCTGCCCGGGGTGGAGATCCGGGTGCACCATGTGCAGGGCAGCCAGCAGCGGCTGACCGAGATCTACCTGGTGGGCGACACCGCGGCACTGGCGCCAGAGGAGATGGAGAACCTGCCCCTGGTGGAACGGGTGGTGCGGGTGGCGACCGAATACCGCATCCTCGGACGCCACCGGGACGATCACCGGCCCACGGCATTCGACTACAACGGCGTCACCTTCAGCCAGGACAACCTGCACGTCTTCGCCGGCCTCTGCGCCGTGGACACCCCGGAACACGTGGCGGCCATGATGGCCGCGCTCCAGGCGCAGGGCCAGGTCTGTACCCGCATGGGCGCGTACAAGCCCCGCACCAGTCCCTATTCCTTCCAGGGCCACGGCCGCGACTGCCTGCCCTATGTGTTCGAGCTGGCCGGCAAGTACGGGATCCGCGTCATCGCCATGGAGGTGACCCACGAGTCCCACGTCGAGGAGATCGACCAGGTCCTGGAACAGACCGGCCGGCCCACGGGCGTCATGCTCCAGATCGGCACCCGCAACACCCAGAACTTCGAGCTGCTCAAGGCGGTGGGACGCCAGCAGACCTATCCCGTCCTGCTCAAGCGCGGATTCGGCATCACCCTGGAGGAATCACTCAACGCAGCGGAATACCTGGCCAGCGAGGGCAACTCGCGGGTGATCTTCGCCCTGCGGGGCATGAAGACCAACATGGGGGATCCCCACCGCAACTTCGTCGACTTCGCCCATGTCCCGGTGGTCAAGCGCCTGACCCGCATGCCGGTGTGCATCGATCCCTCGCACTCGGTGGGCACCCGGGCCGAGGCACCGGACCGGCTGCTGGACATCCAGCACGTCACCGCCCAGGGGGTGGTGGCCGGGGCGAACATGGTGCTGGTGGACTTCCACCCGGCACCGGACCGGGCGCTGGTGGATGGCCCCCAGGCGTTGCGGCTGGACGAGCTGGCATTCTTCCTGGAGGACGTGGCCATCGCCCGCGAGGCCTATGAGAAACGCCGTGCGCTGGCGGCCCGGCACCACCAGGCCTGATGTGGATGGCCATCGATGCGCACGGCGCTGCGCGCCTTTGCGCATCCTACACACTGGGGTGAGGAGTGAGGGGTGAGGAGCGCCGTAGGTTGGGCAAAGCGAGCGCAGCGAGCGTGCCCAACCCCTCACGCCTCGCGCCTCCCCCACCAGGGCCTATACTGGAACCATGGCCATTCAGGCCATGGAGGTTCCCATGTCCAAGTACTGGTACCTGCTGCCGGCCCTGTTTCTCCTCTGCGTCCCGCCGGCCTACCCGGCCGGAGAGACGGGCGCCCGTTTCGTCCAGACCCCGTACGGCAGTGAACAGAAGGTGGTGTTCGACTTCTACTTCGATTCCCCGGACAAGATCAGTGCCGCCCTGTTCTGGCTGCGCTCCTACCTCAACCCGCTGATGGATCATCCCTACAACCTGCCCCCAGAGTTCATGGACATCAAGGTGATCATCCATGGCACCGAGATCGTCACCCTGGCCAAGAAGAACTACGCGCGTTACCGCAACGCCGTGGACCGCATGCGCTACTACGCCCAGCTGGGCGTGGAATTCCGGGTGTGCCACCTGGCGGCCCAGGATTTCGGTTACCGCACGGAGGACTTCCAGGACTTCGTGAAGGTGGTGCCCTCGGCCATCACCGAGCTGGCCCACTGGCAGCAACAGGGTTACGCCCTGATCACCCCACGGGTGCTGAGCAAGCGTTACCGTATCGATGAGATCCGCTGACCGGCCGCCGATCAGGCGTGTCGCAGCTGCTCCAGGTATTCCACCAGGGACCGGGTGCAGAGCAGCAGCTCGTCCTTGCGCTGGCTGTTCTTCGCCATGCCGATACAACCCGACAGCGCGGCCACGATGAAGGCCGCCACGCGGGTGGTATCCACCCCCGGCCTCAGTTCCCCGATGCGGGCGGCACGATCCAGCGCCTCCACCAGGCCCTTGCGCCAGTGCAGGTAGAGCTGGTCGATGCGCCGTCGGAAACCCTCGTCCAGCGGCGACATCTCCTGGGCCAGATTGTTGAGCGGGCAGCCATAGGTCATGAGGTCGTGGCCGGCCGCCTGGTGCAGCTCGGAGATGATGCGGGTGAGCTCCGCCAGGGGCCGGGCACTGGCGCGCAGTGGCTGCAGCCAGAGCTGGTCGATGACGCCGGCGATGACCTCATCCACCACGGCGTAGCCCAACGCCAGCTTGTTGGCGAAGTGATGATAGAGCGCGCCCTTGGTCAGGCCGGTCGCGGCGATGACATCGTCCAGCCGCATACCCTGGTAACCATGGTGATAGATCTGGTCGAAGGCGGCCTCCAGGATGCGGTGACGGGTCGCGTCCGGGTCGCGCACGCGTGCGGTGGAGCCCTGTGCTGAAAGCGGTGCCATGGCGGCCTGTCCCCGAATGTGCTGCTGACCTGCATTCATTATAGCGCTCCCGCGAACGCAATCGAATGATTGAACATGACTTTTCCCCCTTATCGGCACAGTTCCCGCGGGAATTGAACTCGCCGTCCCCGCGCCGGTCTCACTCCTGTCGGCGCTTGACAAGAGGGGGTCCCCTCCCTATTGTACATACCAACCGGTTTGTTTTCACGCCGACCGAGGTACCGCCATGAACATGTCCGCCACCTTCCCAGGCAGTGATTCGACCCCGGCGCTGGCCACCGATTCCGGTCGGCTGCCCGAACGCTTCGAAGTCCGTCTCGGCGGGCGCCCGCTCCAGATCCGCCTCAGCCCCCGGGCCGTCACGGCGTTGCAGGAAGGCGCCGAGCCGCTGCTGGTCCAGATGGAACTCTATTTCAGCTGTCTGGTACGCAAGGCCGTCTATTTCCTGGATCCCGAGGATCCGGCAGCCGCGGAGGGCCTGAGACAGCGGGTATCCGAGCGGTTCTGGATCAGTTTCCGGCCCGTGACCACCGCCCAGTGCGCGGTCGCCGAGGTGACTGGTGCCCCCCCGGTGGAGACCATGCCGGTGAAGCATCCGGCCGCCTTCGTACCACGCTGGCTGCAGCTGGATTACCGCCGTGGACAGTGGCAGGGCGAATACGGTTACTGAGCATCGACCCCTTTTCCACCCGGAGCCCGAGAGGAGGATCCCATGACCGACCAAGACCGCACCCAATGGCTGGAGCAGAAGCTGGACGAGCTGCTGCCCAAGAAACTGCAGGAGATCGAGGAATCCAAGACACCCTCCATGGCCATCATCGCCACCAAGGGTACCCTGGACTGGGCCTATCCCCCCTTCATCC